>JAWSVH010000121.1:0-35175 GCA_033852015.1 Desulfobacula sp. | reverse complement strand
CCCATGAAATTATTATATGCGATGATGCACCCACGGATGGTTCACAGGATATGGTTCTCGCATATCAAAAACAGCATCCCAAATTGATCAGAACAATTTTTCAAAAAAAGAACATTGGAGTGACTCGGAATAGAAATTGCGGGATAAAAGAGGCTCACGGTGAATATATTACCACTCTTGACGGAGATGATCTGTATCATCCGCAAAAACTTGAAAAAGAAGCTTATCTAGCACAGAAAACCAAGGCGGATTTGGTATATTCCAATGTGGTTTATATTGATAAAGACAACAACCAGACCAATATCCGATACAAAAACAACCGTCTTTTAGAAGGATGTTTATTTTCAAAGGCAGCCACTCTGAAATACCCGGCTCCAAGGGAAGTATTGATCAAACAATCCTGCATTGAAAAGATGGGATACCAAGATGAATCCTTTCCCATTAATGAGGATTTTGAATGGATCCTTCGACTTTCAAGCCAATATGAGTTTGCCGCAGTGAAAGAGCCTCTTGTTATGCACCGCATTCATTCTAAAGGCTTAAGCCAGTCCAACCGGCTTCTTTTGCTGGAAACACAAAAAAAAATGTCCAAAAAAATGCTCAGTTTTGTGGATGAAAGCATAGAAGAAGATACCACAGCGGCTCGGAACAAACTGACTGCCTTTTACCATCTGACACAGGCCAGAATTGCAGAACATCAAAAAGAATATAAGACCGCATGGCAAAATATTTTTAAAGCCGTACGTTATGATTTTTTTCGAAGTGCGAATTACGATCTTTGCCTGCGCCTTTTACTCCCCCTTCTTTTCAAACGAACATCACGGCTGCCTGACTCTTTAATGATCGGGCCTTTGGCTATACCGTTCTATCTTGCAAGAGGAATACACAAATGACCACAAACAAAACAACACCCAAAATATCTATTGTGACCCCATCCTATAACCAGGGACAGTTCTTGGAAGATACCATTTTAAGTGTCCTGGAACAGGGGTATCCCAACCTTGAATACATAATCATTGACGGTGGATCTCAGGACAAGTCTATTGAAATTATTAAGCAGTATGCACCCTATCTTTCCTTTTGGGTTAGTGAACCAGACCGGGGCCAAACCCATGCCATCAACAAAGGGTTCAAGCGAACTACAGGAGACATTATCAACTGGCTTAACTCCGATGACATGCTGGTGGATGGGGCTTTGGAAACACTTTCCCGGGCGGCATTAAAAACTCCTTTGGCAGATGTGTTTTACGGGGACTACAAAGCTGTGAATGGCGAGGGCACCGCCCTTTACCAAAGGAAAAGCGCGCCTTATCACTCGAAAGCTTTGTTCTGGGGGCGGCAACTAAGCAGCCAGCCTGCGGTTTTTTTCCGAAGAAATCTTATATCCCGGTTGGGGTGGCTCAATGAGAACCAGCAATTCTGCATGGATACTGAATTCTGGATCCGGGCGGCAAAAAATGGAGCCCGCTTCTCACAGATCAAATCGCCTCTTGGCATCACACGGGTTCACGGGGATGCCAAGACCACACTGATGCAGCAAGTACTTCAAGATGAGCATCAGTTGATTGTTGAACAATACCAAGGTTTTTTGCAAATACCAAAAAATACCCGGGATCTTTATTATCTTTTCATGAACCGATTTTGGCGGTTGAACGCTGCCATGCGGCGCCTGTTATTCAGGAAGGACAAAAGCTTTATGTCCGCCTCTACCGCTTTAAAAACCATATCACAGGAGAATTAAAATGAAACTTTGCTTAATTGGTGACTTTTCCGGCACTCCGGACGAAGGCATGAAAAATATTAGTCGAACCTTATACACCCTATTATCAGACCGACACGAAGTTATGGCCGTTACATCAAGGGAGATACTCAATCCAGTAACCCAGTATAAGATCAGAGCATTTAAACCCCAGATCATCCATTACCTTCACGGCCCCACCATCAAAAGCCTGATTCTGTTAAAGTATCTAAAAACAATGATCATGGGAGCAGGATATTCTGTCAAAACCATTGTCTCAGCCACACGTCCCTATTTTTCACGTGTTTCCAAAAAGCTTGTACCTTTTTTACGACCAAATCTTGTCCTGACTCAGTCTGAAAAATTTGAAGCCTTTTTTAAACATCATGGATGTTCTGTTACCTTTTTCCCTAATGGCGTTAATTTAAACAAGTTTGCCCCTGTTGGGAGAAAAGAAAAGATGCAGTTAAGAAAACACCTGAGCCTTCCAGAAGATAAAAAAATCGTGCTCCATGTAGGGCACATCAAGCCGAACAGAAAGCTTGATATTTTCATCGATATACAAAAGATCGACAATGTCCAGGTGGTTATTGCCGGAGGAACCCATGAAAAAGCGGATAATCGATTAAAGCAACACCTGATCGACAACGGCATCATTGTGGTACATGAGTATCTTGAAGATATTTCCGTGCTTTACAAAGCTGCAGATCTTTATCTTTTTCCTATCCAGGACAAAAAGTCGGGCATGCCCGAAGACTATAACCAGATCGGTGCCATTGATTTACCCTTATCCATCTTAGAGGCCATGGGATGTAATCTGCCAGTGATCACCGCACGGTTTGGTGCCCTGCCCAGGCTATTTGAACAACAGGATGGATTTATATTTGCCTCTAAAAAAAGCCTGATCCTTAATCTTGTCCGCGCCATACCTACAAATGGTGACCCAGGAACACGCAACATGGTGGTGCCTCTGGACTGGAACCAGGTCATTGATGGACTTGAACGAAGATACAGACAGTTGATCGATTCGCCTGATGTTGGTCTTGACTGGTATATGCAACCTGAATAAAAAAAAGGATACGATAAAATGACACACAATCATAAGACATCCCGGCTAATCAATATCATCGGCATAGACGGCGCCGGAAAAACCACGCTGGCCGAAAGCCTTGCATATGAACTAAAAAAACAGAATGCAAATGTCCAGTATGCCTACTGCCAGTATTTTGCAAAGCTGTTGTACCCGATTAAATTTCTGGCAAAGCTGACGGTTATGCGCCGCACCAATGAATTTGAAAATTACCAGAAATACAACCGTACCAAACAGCAGACGAGCCAAAAATACCCGTTTTTTGCCGGGATCTATACTCTTGTCTGGCTGATGGATTATTTGTTCCAGGTATTTTTCAAGGTGATGCTGCCGCTTTTTTCAGGACAGCGCCTGGTGATTGACCGGTATATCTTTGATATTGCGGTGAACCTGTCCTTAACCACAGGTAAGGATGTCAGTTATGCAAAAAAACTGATTGACCGATTTTTCTGGGTCAGCCCGAGGCCGGATCATGTTATCTTTATTGACCTACCTGAAAAAACAGCCCTGGCACGCAAGGATGACATTCAAGATCTTGCTTATTTAACTGAACGGCGCAAGCGGTATCTCTGGCTGGCCAAAGTATACGGATTTACAATACTTGACGGCACATTGTCCAAACGCCGTGTACTTGACAATGCACTTAAGGTTCTGAACCCTGAATACACTGACATAAAAACCATTCTTTATGTCCATGCCAACAATCAGGATATCGGGGGTGCAGATTACTGCCTGTTCAAGCTGGCCTCACAATTAGACAAAAATAAGTTCCGGCCCATAGTCTGCCTTTCCCGACAGACAAAGGTTCTAGAACTTTATAAAAAAGAAGGTATCAAAGTTTATGTCATTGACATGGAACGCATCAAAAAAGACATCAACCCCCTCTATTTAATCACACTTTTATACAAGTTCTTTTTCACCGTCCATACCTTGAGAAAAATCATACGCCAGGAACAGGTGGACCTGATTCACGGAAATGATCTGCTGGATATTTACGGCCCTGTTGCGGCTTTATTGGAAAACAGACCGGCCACCCAGTATGTACGCTGGATCCTTGAGTCCCCGACATGGCTTAAAAAATTGATCACCGCCTTGGTTTACCAATTGAACACCTGTGTCATGACCGTGTCCAATGCCGTGGCTCAAAAAATGTTCAGCAATAAACAAACGGTCAAAAGCCGTGTAGTCACCTGTTATGACTGGATTGACATGGCCAAGGTGGGTCATAAAAACTCAACGGGTGATATTCGTGCTGAATACGGATGGCCACCTGCCACACGACTTGTGGGATGTGTAGGACGACTAGAACAGTGGAAAGGTCAGGATGTGTTTATACGAGCTGCAGCCATTGTTCTTCAAAAGATGCCGGGTACAAAGTTTATAGTTGTGGGCGGAGAAGTAGAAGGCCGGGGAAGAGAATCTTTTGGCAATACCTTAAGAACCATGGCCACGGATCTGGGCATTGGCAATAGCTTGATCTTTACGGGTCAGAGAAATGATATCGCTCATGTCATGGGAAACCTGGATGTGTTTGTTCATGCCTCAATTACACCTGACCCTCTACCCGGTGTTGTCATGGAGGCCATGGCTTGTGCCACACCAGTGGTGGGAGCTGATGCGGGGGGAGTGCCCGAAGAGATGGTAGATCAAAAAACCGGATATCTCTACTTGCCGGGAAACCCCGAGGCCATGGCAAAAAATATTATCCAACTGCTCAACGATCCAAAGCAAGCAAAACATATGGGACTTGCCGGACAAAAAAGAGTTAATACCGTATTTGAAAAAACAAAACTATGCACCAGAATCGAACAACTATACGAAAAAATTATTCATACATATCAATCAAAGGACAGAAGAAAAGAAGCTGCCCCTTTGTGGACCGGCCCGGGAACTCCCACCGGTAAAGGAGACTATCATGTCTAAAACTTACGACCTTATTAAAATAATCGGATCCCCCTTCGTTGACAATATCCCTGAAGTGGACCAGACAACCCTAACTTACATTTACGGCCAAGCCTTTGCGGACCGGGTGGCACTTTTATATCTCTCCATCCACCGAAATGGCAAAAACTGGAACCAGTATCTGGAGAAAAAATACAAAGCCCTGAACACGAGAAGAAAAAATACTTTAAGAGTTATCGGGGATATTGGAGAAAGCCTAAATAACTACGGTATCAAAGATTATGCAATATTTAAATCCTTAAAACCCTACCCTGCAACACCCAACGACACCGATGTGATTGTATTCGGCAACAAGGATAAATTCAAAGGAGCCCTGGATACCCTGTATGACAAGGATTATGCATTCCATGAATGGGCGCCCATGCAAACCACACTGATCCATCCGGATGGAAAAGGTAAAACCGGCAAAGGTAAAAAAGGCGGGACCTGGTATGTGGATATGTATTCGGATATTTCCACAGATTATTTTCTCTATATTGACAAAAAGTCACTGGTCCCATATGTGGAAACACGGATGGTGGAAGGTAGGCCAGTCAGAAATGTCCGGAAGGAAATCGAGCTTGCCATCATTCTTTTTCACAACGTGTTCCCGGAACGGACCTTTCAGCTGGAGCACTTTTACATGCCCCTTTACCACCTGGCGGAAGATGATTTTGATGTGGATATACTGCTTAAATTTGTCCGGGACCAGAAACTTGTCCGGGCTTTGTCTACCAACCTGACACTTGTGGCCCATATTCACAAAAAAATCTTTGGATTTGTTCCACAAATTATTGAAGATCTCCTGAACGAAGTTGGTGAAAATCTTCCGGAACTGAACCGGTTTATCAAAAAAGGAGAAGTCACGCCTTATATGATCTCACCAAAAACATTCTGGCTAACCTTTTTTGATAAAATATATGATCCGGCTGCTTTTAAAAGTTTGATTTCCCAGGGATTTCATATGCTTAACCCGATCTTTTTTGTAGATGTAGTGCAAAGTCTTTACAACCGGTTCAGTGAGCAGGGAACGTACCACATGGAATAATATTCCATGAAATTTTTTACAAAACAGGAGGATGCATCATGCAGCAGATAGTCAATCATAAAAACAGGGCGGCATTTTTTGACCTGGATTTGACCCTTACCCAAAAGGATTGTTACCGGCTATTTCTAAACACTGCCTACCTTTTCCAGATGTCAAGACTGGTGTTCCTTCCATATCTACTTGGTCTCCTGATCCTTAGAAAGGCCCGGCTGATTTCATTGAAAACCTTTAAGGAAAAATCTTTAATCTGCCTGAAAGGATTATCACAGGGAAGAATCAAGGCCATGGGCGATCTTTTTTTTAAACACTGGATCAAACCCATGCTAAGGCCAAAAGCCATTGAAAAAATCAAATGGCACAAACGTCGCGGAGACCGCATTATTGTTATCAGCGGATCACCGGATATCTATGTCCATGCAGTCTGTGATTTTTTAAAATGTGACGATTATGCCTGCACCCGCCTTGAATATGAAAACGGCATCTTTAAAGGGAAAATTATAGGGCAGGACTGTCTTGGTCATGAGAAAAAAAAACTGATACATGCCCTTGCCGCATGGCATAAAATAGATCTTGAAGCATCCGTAGCTTACTCTGACCACGAATCCGACTTGCCATTCTTTGAAACCCTGGGGCAAAAGGTAGTCGTTTCTCCAACCCCGGATCTTAAGAAAATCGCCCTGGAACGCAATTGGCAAATTGTTCAATGGTAACCTGTCATTTTCATATTCATTTTTAAAGAGGGGGGCTGCTTTAAATCTCTCAAATTGAGAGCAGAGCCCCCTTCGACCTTTCTTTTAAGAATTCATATTATTCCGTATTTTCAAATAGTTATATAAAAGAACTCAAGGTGGCACTCATCCTGCTATAGACTTAGGCAAACAGACAAATGTCTAAACTAACCTTATCCAAGAAAAGGATGAAAAATGAAAATTACAAATAAAAAACAGATAATAGATGTAGACCTTGATCTCCTTTCTACCATGTCTATTAACCTGGCAGAAAAGATAAAACAGTCCGGTTTTATACCGAATCATATTCTATATATCGAAAGGGCCGGCATTTTGACTGGATTTGAATTTGCACAATTTTTTAACAGACCTGTCAGCGCCATTATCTCAAGGCGCAGCGGTACTGGTTTTAAATCAAAGATAAAATTCATCTTAAGACTTCTGCCCCGATTTATCACCCATTTTTTAAGACGACTTGAACTTAAATCCACGGTCCACAAAGTGAACAGCAAACGCAATGTCACGTGCAAAGGTACACTGCCCCTGAAGAATAAAACTATCCTGTTGGTGGATGATGCTCTGGATACCGGGCATTCGATGGCTGCGGTTTTAAACTGGCTTGAAACACGCGGATTTGCCAGAAAAAACATCAAAACAGCCGTATTGACGACCACAGGAAAATCACCGCAAATCACAGCAGACTTCAGCCTGCTTGACCAAGTTATCTGTGCTTTTCCCTGGTCCTATGATTCAAGATCATACAACAAAACCAAAAACAAGATGGCCACTATTCGAAAACGGATCGCTAAGAACAATAAGCCGGTCCAAGATTTTGGCAAAGCATCAGTCGCATCTTCCATCGGCTTAACCTCAATAGAAGGATAATAATTATGAATAAATCAGCACTAATTACCGGTGTAACCGGTCAAGACGGCGCATATCTCTCCCGATTCCTTTTGGACAAAGGCTATACTGTCCATGGCATCAAGCGGCGTTCTTCCTCATTCAATACTGAACGCATCGATGACCTTTACCAGGATCCCCATGAAAATGATCCAAATTTCATCCTCCACTACGGAGATCTGACAGACACCTCTAACATCATCCGGATACTCCAGGAAGTACAACCCGACGAAGTTTATAATCTTGGAGCCCAGAGCCATGTGGCTGTTTCATTTGAAACTCCGGAATACACTGCCAACACAGATGCCATGGGGCCATTGAGAATTCTTGAGGCCATAAGAATTCTGGGGCTTGAAAAAAAGACCCGGTTTTATCAGGCCTCGACATCCGAACTTTTTGGAAAAGTCGTGGAAATCCCGCAAAAGGAATCCACACCATTTTATCCCAGATCCCCCTATGCCGTTGCCAAATTATACGCATACTGGATCACAGTTAATTACAAGGAAGCATACGGAATCTACGCCTGTAATGGAATCTTGTTCAACCACGAATCCCCCTTACGCGGTGAAACCTTTATAACCAGAAAAATCACCCGAGCCCTGGCCAGAATCAAATTAGGACTCCAGGACCAGCTCCATTTAGGCAACCTTGATGCTCTCCGGGACTGGGGGCACGCACAAGACTACGTGGAAATGCAATGGCTCATGCTCCAACAGGATCAGCCAAAAGATTATGTCATTGCCACCGGTGTTCAACACACCGTACGGCATTTTGTTGAAACCGCTGGAAATGAACTTAACATGGATATCTTCTGGGAAGGCCACGGCATGGATGAAAAAGGCTATGATGCAAAGACCGGACAATGCATTGTTAGTATCGACTCCAGGTATTTTCGGCCCACAGAGGTTCAAACACTTCTCGGGGATCCCTCCAAAGCCATGATCGAACTTGGATGGACTCCGACCATCTCTTTTGAAGAACTGGTCAAAGAGATGGTGGCAGCAGACCTTGAAACAGCAAAAAAAGATGCTCTGATCAAAGAGAAAGGATTCAAAGTGTGTAACTATCATGAATAATATAAATAAAACATCAAAAATATATGTAGCAGGCCACCGGGGCATGGTGGGATCAGCAATTGTTAAGGCGCTTAATAGAGAAGGGTATTTCAACCTGCTTGTCAGAACCCATGCACAATTAGACCTGACCTGTCAGGCAGATGTTCAACATTTTTTTGAACAGGAACGGCCGGATTACATTTTTCTTGCAGCAGCAAAAGTCGGAGGGATTCATGCCAATGCAACCCAGCCTGCCGATTTTATTTACACCAACCTGACAATCCAGACCAATGTGATCAACTCCGCATATAAAACCGGGGCCACTCAACTTCTTTTTCTTGGCAGCTCCTGTATATACCCAAAGCATGCTACCCAGCCCATGAAAGAAGAGGCACTGATGACAGGACCGCTTGAGCCAACCAACGAACCCTATGCCATTGCCAAGATCGCCGGTATCAAAATGTGCGAGGCTTATAACCGGCAATACGGCACCCGATTCAGGTCTGTCATGCCTACCAATCTATACGGAGCAAATGACAATTTTCACCCAGAAAACAGCCACGTTATCCCGGGATTAATCCGTAAGTTTCATGATGCGAAAATGAACGGCCAAAAAAAGATGACCGTCTGGGGTACAGGACTTGCCAAACGCGAATTTTTACATGCAAATGACATGGCCCAGGCTTGTCTGATGGTGATGAACCTGTCCCAAGAAAAATATCAAAAAATGACCGATCCGTTTCAATCCCACGTCAATATTGGGTCCGGCCACGATATTCACATCCGGGATTTAGCCATGATAATCAAAAAAGTGGTTGGATTTAAAGGCCAGGTTTTCTTTGATTCCAAAAGACCGGATGGTCCGCCCAGAAAATATCTCGATACCGGATTGATGAGAAAAGCAGGTTTCACTCCGGCAGTAGAATTAAATCAAGGTATCCAAAAGACCTACACCTGGTTTTTAAGCCATTATAACATCAAAGATACAGCAGCTTGAATACAAGCGAAACGACCTCTAACTTTATAATAAATAGGCTTATTTTTTAGAGCAGATGAATCAACCACCAGAAACAGGAAATCGTTACTGATGGTTGATTCGTTTTATCATTAAAAGCATATTCCAGCCATCTTCTCTTTTATATATAACTTTGTCGGCAATAGTTTTGATAATATGAAGCCCATATCCGCCTTCAGGAATATCGTCAAATTTCGGCTTGCGGATATTATAAAAATCAAACTCTGGATTCTGGTCCATCACTGTAATGTCAATAAAACGATGATGATACCGCATCTTCAATAGCACCTCTCCACTGCCTGGAATGGGATTATGGCAGATAGAATTTGTACACGCTTCTCCGGTCATCAGTTCGATTTGCTGTAAAAAGTGAAGTTTTTGTTCATACGCGATTTTTTTATCAACAGCGACTTTCGCCATATCAGAAACTACCTGACAGATTTGCCTGATGTTTTTTAATTGTGAAGGATATCGATTTTCAACTAGCATGATTCTTCCCAGATATCCACTGTCATTGCATCAAACCGATCTTCAATATCGGTCGACACCTTAGCTTTTTTGATTTTATATGTTTTCAAAAGATCCTCAGCAATTTACGAATAAAGTTATTTAAAAACAGATTGATAATATTCTCTTTTAAACGACCTGCAAAATTGCAGATCATCTGGTTTAGCGAAAACCCATGTACTACAGGCAACACTGAAAAAAGAGAGTTGTCTTTTATTTTAACAGTATATTTTCTCTCCATATCGATAATCTGATTTCCGTCAGCAATTTTTTTATTAAGCTGGAGTCCCTTACCCACATAAGTGTTCGCCAATACGACACTTTTCTCCAAAATTATTTTCTCATCCAAAATAACATTTGAACCAACTACCGCATGCGGGCCCACACAAACATTATCCTGAAGACTGACATTATCTCCAAGGATCACCGGCGGCCTAATATCAACATTCTTTCCCTTCCTGACGTTTTTACCCATAATGATATCCCGGGTTTCCTTGTATCCTGGCAACACATAATGTTTTTGTTCCGCTTCAAGGATTTCCATATTAAGCCTAAAATAATCATCCAGATTTTCTAGTTTTGACAACGAAAAAGGGAGCCCTGTTCTTATACTGGAAATATTTCTAAGGTTCTGAACCGTAGGAACAATGAGAAGGTTTCCTGAATCACAGGATGTCAAAAGTCCAGTATCCAGATTTTGTGTCCAATCTGTATTAAAATCCGACTTATCATAATGAACGAAGAAAAGGCCGTCAAAAATAATCAAAGGAAAACTTAAACAAGAAGAATAAATATCATTCTCATCAATTATGCTATCAATATCTTCCCCTTTTTGAATGGTTTTATACGTTATGCAAATTCCCCAGCGCTCACCATTTCCAAAATAGTCTTCAATTTCCGGGATATATTCTTCCATATTGATCGTAATACTTTCACACCGACTCAAAACCATAAAATCAACCAGATATTCGAGCAGGTATTTATTGCAAATATGTACCATTGCCGGATGCCCATCAGAGGCCAACGGCACAGACCATTGTAGATTATCCTGCCTAAGAACGATTAATGCTTTCATTTTCTTCTCCAAATTCATTTAAATTATCAATTAGTCAAAAACTCGATCTGAGTCTTATCAGGATCAAAAGATGCCATGGCCTCTTGAACAGACTCAAAAATACTGAATACCTTTTGGGTTCTTGTCAGTTCCAACACCATCAAAGCTGCCGGGGCCAAGCCGGCAAGTTTCATATCACCACCTTTGGCCACTGTTTTACGCAAACATGAAAGCAGCGCACCAAGACCGCTTGAGTCAAGATATAAAAGCCCTGAACAATCCAGAATCACGTCTGGATTCAGTTCGATATATCTGTGCAGCAGCTTTTTGAAGCGTGATGGATTTTCGCCATCCAGCCGACCGGATAAACCTACGACCAAAACTCCATTTGTTTCTTTTTTTTCTATTTTCATTTCACATTCTCCTTAAAGAAGTTCCAATCCATATTTAATTTCAAACATTTTCTAATATTGACAAAATGCAAGGGCTATGCCATTTTTATGATAATTATTTAAAATCAAGCGCCAGTAAGACATCTACAACTTTTTTCAATCCGATTTTTACTGGCATCTCTCGCAGATTAAAAGCAAAGACGACTGTCGTCTCTTAATATGAAAGAAAAAACAAGCCACACGGGAGCAAACCGCTTATGTCAATAATTGAAAGCAGCGATCATTTTTCACTTTTAGTTGTCGATGATGAACAGAAAATGCTCTCTGCCATGGAACGCTTTTTCATTAGCTATGGATTTGATTTAAATTTTGCACGAAACGGGGAACAGGCGCTTCATTATCTGTCAAAAAAAGAAATCCACCTGATGCTACTCGACCTGAAAATGCCAGGCATGGACGGCATCGAAGTTCTAAAGGAAGCCCGTAGCCTTCAAGAAAATTTAAAGGTCATTATCCTGACTGGCCACGGCGGTATTGCTGAAGCGGTAGAAGCACTGAAACTTGGAGCATCTGATTTTCTTGAAAAAGGCGGCCCACCTGAAATATTGAAGTCCAGAGTAATGAGCGCAGTTGAACTCTGGAAAGTGAACCAGGAGAACCAAAGTCTGAAACAAGGGCTACCGCAATCATTTCATTTTAACGATTTCATAGGAGAATCCCCTGCAATTTTAAAAACCAAGGAAATGATTGTCCGTGTAGCGCCATCTGAAGCCTCTGTCCTGATTCAAGGAGAAAGCGGCACAGGCAAAGAACTGGTGGCCCAGGCGATTCACCATCATTCCCTCAGAGCCAAAGGACCGATCATCGCTGTGGATTGTGCAGCCATTAGCGAGACTGTTCTTGAAAGTGAGTTGTTCGGCCACATCAAAGGTGCGTTCACTGGTGCTGAAAAACCTGCATTAGGACTCATCCGGGCGGCCGACAAGGGCACCTTGTTCCTTGATGAAATTGGCGAATTATCGACAGCGGTCCAGGCGAAACTGCTGCGGACTATCCAGGAAAGAATTGTCCGGCCCGTAGGATCCACCAAAACAGATCCGGTTGATATCCGGATTATCGCTGCCACCAACCGCACCCTTTTAGATGAAATTTCAACCGGAGGCTTTCGCCAAGATCTATATTACCGATTAAGTGCAATCACACTGACATCACCTCCATTAAGGGAACGCGACCAGGATATCCGCCCGCTGGTAGATCACTTTATAAAAAAATATAATACCAACGGTGACGATTATCCCCGCGTCAACGAAGAAGCCATGTCCTGCTTATTCAATTACGAATGGCCGGGCAATATCCGGGAATTAGAAAACACAATCCAGGGCGCCCTTGTCTTTTCAAACGGCCTGGAAATCAAAATCGAAGATCTACCCGAATTATTGACTGGCCAAAAACAGGAACCCACTCAATTATTTCCTGTTGGAACTCTTGCCTATTATGAATACCAAGCCATAAAGAATGCTTTAAAGCAAACAGCTAACAATCGCAGAAAAGCGGCTACTATGCTCGATATTGCCGAAGCCACACTATATCGAAAAATCAAGCAGTTCAATCTCTGATTATGCTAAAAAATGGCCTGTATTACAGGCGACTTTTAATTTTTAGCGCTCCATCTGCTTTCTTGTATTTTTAACTTCAACAAGACTGCGATCAGCTTTCAGCAGAAGGGTTGACATCCGGTTAGCCTCTTCAGGGCAAGAGGCTATTCCAATTGAAAATGTCAATTGTATCTCCTTGCCGTTTCTCGAAAAATATTGCTCATTTTCTATCTCTTTTTTCAAAGAATTGACCAGATCAAGTGCTTTATTACGATCACATCCTGGCATCACCAGCACAAAAAGGTCCCCCCCGAAAGAAACCGCATAACAGGGAGGTTCAAGTTGCTCAGATATTTTGCCTCCAAGTTCCTTTAATACCATTCCAGCTATCATGTGACCATTTTCATCCACCACACTTTTAAATCGGTCCACATCCATAAAGGCAATAGACAAATGATCCAGATGATCCGGGTGATCTGAAAACCACCTTTCAAGGTCCTGATAAAGATACCGGGTATTGAAAAGGCTGGTCAGATCATCCCTTAAGGAAAGATCTCGAAAAGTATCCTTGCTCTTTTTTACTTTCAAATAACTTTTAGCAAGCCGTTCAACCAAATCCTGTTTATCCCTTCTCATCAGGTACTGTACAATCGCATCGTGAAGGATATTTTTAAATTCCTCGGGATCAATAGGTTTGGTGATATATCTGAAAACTTCACCGGTATTGATACAGGGGATAATCTGAGCGATCTCAGAAAACCCGCTAAGCACCAGCCGAATAGTATCTGGATATTTTTGTTTTATAATACGAAGAAAGGTCAACCCATCCATTCCTGGCATTTTCATATCGCTGACCACCACATGAACCGGCTGACTGGGACAGACTTCCAGAGCTTCTTTTGCGCTGGAGACAAACACCTTTTTATAAGGTTCTGTTATTAAATATCTTTCAAGTGATGAGAGCACTGATTTTTCATCGTCCACGAATAGAACCGTTATATCTTTCATCACGGCCTCCATACCACGGGATTAAATAAGTCGATAAGGGCATTTAATGAACCTTTCATCAGTCTTATCGGTATCGTCCTCTGGTGTCAAGGTGCACGGGTAGGAAATTATGATTAGTCTTACAGTTGAAAACCGTTTATGATAATGATACAAAAGAAGAACAATCTAACAATATCTCTTTTTTGATTGAAACAAATATAGATATCTCTAAATTTTACAGGTCAAAAAAAGATAACCAAAAGATCGTTGAGATCCAGGCCCGCTAAGCTCAAGAGTATAATGGTTTCTTTAACCACCTGGCACAATGGTTGCTATTTAAATTTTTAAATTCATTTTTGAAATCCACAGTCCTTCAACTTTTCAGGACTGATAAAGGAGAAGATGATGCAGAATAATTTTGTACCACTTATTCTGGTGGTCGACGATACCTCCAAAAACTTACAGGTCTTAGGAGCTTTATTAAAAGAGTACGGGTACTCCATCGCTGTAGCAAGGAGCGGACACCAGGCATTAGACTATCTAAAAACCCGTCAACCGGACTTGATTCTTTTAGATGTCATGATGCCGGGCTTAAACGGGTTTGAAGTATGCCAAAGAATAAAAGAAGATAAAAACACCAAAAAGATCCCGGTTCTGTTTATCACCGCCCTTGCAGATACAGAGAATAAACTTGCAGGGTTTAAAGCTGGGGGTGAAGACTACATTACCAAACCCTTTTTTAAAGAAGAGGTTCTGGCCCGTGTTAATGTATTTATTGAACGACAAAAAGCCCAAAAGGAACTGGTACAAAGCAATGCGAAATTAGAGGACTGGAGCCGCACTCTGGAAAAAGAAGTCCGCGCACGGACAATGAAGCTACAGCAAATGCAGTCACAGATCATTATGCAGGAAAAAATGGCATCCATTGGACAGCTTGCAGCCGGTATTGCACATGAATTAAATAATCCAATTAATTTCATCTATACCAACTTTATAACCCTTGAAAAAAATGTAACCGATTTTAAAAAACTGATTGAAATCTATCAGAAACTATCCCAGGAACCCGGGATTGCAAAAAGCCAAACTGATCTATTTGAAGCTGTCCGGGAACAAGAAAAAGCAATGCATCTGGATTTTGTTATAAACGATCTTGATACTCTGTTTAAAGAGACACGGGAGGGGTTTAAACGAACTTCGTGGATCATCAACAGCATGCGCGATTTTTCACGTGCGGATCATACCCATGACATTTCACCCTTCGATATCAACAAGGGTATTCAAGATACTTTGGCTATTGCCAGAAATGAATATAAATATCATTGCAATATCAAAACTGATTTTGGACAATTGCCTGCAATTGAATGCATTCCCCAACAGTTAAACCAGGTTTTTTTAAATATTATTGTCAATGCCGCCCAGGCGATAAAATCCCAGGGGCCAGACAACAGAGGAACCATTACAATTCAAACCTATAGCAAACAGGAATGGCTCTGGATAATTATCGGCGATGATGGTCCAGGAATTCGTGAAAAGGCTAAAACAAGAATTTTTGAACCGTTTTACACCACCAAGGAAGTCGGTCAGGGGACAGGACTCGGCCTGAGCATTGCTTACGATATTATAGTCAATAAACATAAAGGTAACCTGCAAGCAGAGGCCAATGATCCTCAAGGAACCAAATTTATCATTCGACTGCCGTTAAAAAAGGATATTGCTGATGCCCAATGACGATATCACCATTTTATTTGTAGATGATGAAGCATCAGTCCTTCATTCGCTGGAACGTTATCTGATCCGGGAACGCTATCATTTACTGTTTGCGCAAAGCGGCCCCCATGCTCTTGAAATAATGACGCAGCAAACCGTCAATATTATTGTAACAGACATGAAAATGCCTGGGATGAAAGGACTCGAGCTTCTAAAACAAGTCAAAAAACGATATCCAGATACCGTACGCCTGGTATTGAGCGGCTACAGCCAGATTTCATCAATTGTACAGGCAATTAACAATGGGGAAATCTACCGATATATCACCAAACCTATTGAGCCGGTATTATTTAAACAAACATTGAATGATGCCCTTGATTTTTATCTGATGAATCAAGACCGACAGGATCTCATAGAACGTCTCAAGCAGAAGAATCATGAGCTTTCACAAGCACTAAAGGAAAAAGATGCTGCTCAAAAAAAGATAGAGCTTGCCCAGACACAAATAGAACAAACCCTGCTTCAAGGTAAACCGCCCGAAGATATAAACGCTCTTGATATTGCGGTTTTAAGCCGATCAGCCAAAAATATCGGCGGCGACTTTTATGATATGGTTAAAACCCGTCCGAACGTTCTAGATATTATTATAGGAGATGTGATGGGTAAAGGTATTCTTGCCGCCTTGGTGGGGGCTGGAACGAAACAGTCTTTTCTCAAGTCACTAAGTGAAAGAAACAGTGAAACGCCAATGGGTACGTCCGCAACACCTCCTTCTCCCGCCCTGCTAACCCAGCGGGTTCAACAATTGATCACTCCAGGACTTTTTAAGTTGGAAAGTTTTGTAACAACTCTTTATGCGCGAATCGATCTTGAACAGTCCCATCTGATTTTTTCTGACTGTGGACATACGCCAATCGTACTCTATCGATTATCTGATGATCAATGCCGGACTTATAAGGGCCACAACACGCCTTTGGGTGTTCAAAAAGAAGAAAGTATTCTGGAAACCACCATACCTGTTCAAGATGGAGATCTGCTTTTACTCCTGTCCGACGGTATCATTGAAACCTGCTCTTCTGATGGTGAATTATTCGGTATTGATCGACTTTGTCAATTTATAAAAGCCCACCATCACCATACTTCCAGGCAAATTCTCGCCCTGCTTGAAGAAAAATTGGATCACTTTCGAAAATATGGGGACCTTCAGGATGATTTAACCTGCATCTGCGTCAGGATCGATATTCCTGAGCATATCAAAAGAAAGTAAAAAGAAAGGATTGAAAATGAATAAATTTAAACGACACCTACTTGTTTATGCTTCATTATTTATCTATTTCAGCCTAACGATTCAAGCTGGTTATAGCCAGGAATCAACACTTCACCTATACCTTGATGCAGACTTAAGTCATAGTGTAAGTTCAAGCCGGTCCATCGAACAGGGAATACTTACAAGCTTAAGTGAAATCAACAACCAGTTGCAGGGCCACTCAATAAAATTGATTAAGCTCGACCATAGAGGCAACTCAAGGCGAAGCCTGAATAATCTTAACACCTTTTTAAACGACCCCCATGCACTTGCCGTCTTCGGAGGACTGCACTCTCCTCCTCTGCTTGCAAATTTAAAATTCATTAATGAAAATGGCATTCTCCACCTTATTCCCTGGGCGGCCGCAGGCCCTATCACACGGTATAGCAAAGGAAAAAATTGGGTTTTTCGGCTGTCCATAGATGATACCAAAGCTGGCGAGGTATTGGTCCGGCATGCTGTAAATAGACGCCATTCAAAGCATCCGGCCCTCCTTTTAGAAGAGACAGGCTGGGGAAAATCAAATGCGAAAACCATGAAAACAGCACTTAAGAAACTCAAAATCACACCTAACGGTATTTTCTGGTTCAAATGGGGGACAAAGGAAAGCTCAGCCAGAATTATTTTAAGGAAAATCATCCAATCCGATGCGGATAGTATCCTCCTAGTTGCCAATGCGCCAGAAGGCAAAATGTTTGCAAAGGCCATGGCTAGTCTCAACAAAGAGGAACGACTTCCCTTTTGCAGCCACTGGGGAATTACAGGTGGTGATTTTCCCAAAGTAGTTACATCACAATTAAGAAAAAAAATCGAACTCGATTTTTTGCAGACCAGTTTTTCCTTTTTTAAAAAGCCGATCCATCCACTGGGGAAAAAAGTTCTCAAGCAAGCAACACTTTTATTTAAAGGTGATATTCATTCTCCCGAAGATATCAAAGCGCCCACCGGATTTATTCATGCCTATGACCTTACAAGAATCCTCATAGCTGCTATGAAACAAGTCTCTTTAACCAGTGATATGAAAACAAACAGACAAAACATACGGGATGCGCTTGAAAATATTCAAAAACCGGTTCCGGGTCTCATAAAGACTTATATTCATCCATTTACTATTTTTGACAGCAACCATCCAGATGCCCATGAAGCATTATCCGCAAATGATTTTACCATGGGACGATATGACACAAATGACAGAATCCTTCTCACGCCATAGCCTAAGGATGCGACTTTTTTATGAAAACTCGAAACACACGTTTCACCAAAAAACGGATGACGGTTTCAAAAGCACTGATTATATTTTTCATAATTACAACCCTCACTTTAATTATCGCCATTTCAATTTCAAATTATATCCAGGTATCGACTGCAATAAAAAAAGAAAGGCAGGAACTTTCTGTCCACGCTGTCAATGAAATACAACAAGCTATCAAGACTTTTGTAAATTATCGCATCAGAACACTTCGAGATTATGCCCAATTCCCCTTATTGACCCAGGGTGTGATGCAACCGGAAATTTCACAGGAAAACCTGGCCGATTTTTTTGATAATTTAAGTATTTTAAGCAGCAGGACTTTTTTCACACTTCTTGACTACAAAGGGCTTCCCATTTATTCAACCCACAAAGATACTATTTTTGAGCAGGAAAGGGATAAAATCGCTCAGCATCTTATTAAAAATAATGAAAGCGAATATTGGGATATCTACAAGGATGAAAGCAGAGGCCATTGGATTTTTGCCGTACCAGTTTTCTACAATGGCCTGAAAGAAGGTATCTTCATTGGTGAAATTCCTATTAACGATTTTGAGACGGATCAAAACATCTCAACCCTGATGGGTCATCACCGGCTTGATATCGTCATTGATTCTGGCATCATTTTTTCTTCAGGCCCGGATTTAAAAACACCCCATGAAATTTTTCCAATCGAAAATTCGGATGTCACCATACACTTTAGCTGGGGATATGACGATGCAGACTGGAAACAAAAAGTAAGCCTTGTTTATTTAAGTTCGATCATCATTATGGTTATTGGTATTTGCAGTTTTTCAGCTCTATTTCTTCTGATCAAAAAATATATTTCACTGCCTTTAAAGATGTTCAGGGAAAATGCACTCCAACTGGCAAAGAATTACTCAGGAGTGAGACTTAACAAGGATTTCTTCCTCGAAGAAATTGCCCATAGTGCACACAGTTTCAACGATATGGCAGACCAAATTCAAAACAGAGTTGCAGAACTTCAGGACCTGAAAAATGGCCTGGAACTTGAAGTAAAGCAAAGAACGCTGGAAATAAGACAGGAACAAAAAAATCTTGAAAAAATTATAAATACTGCGCCCACAGGAATGCTACTTTTAGATGAAACTGCAAACGTGCGATTGGTCAATCAGACAATGATTGAACAATTAAATCTAAACCTGAAACAAGCAAGCAGTCTCAATGTTGGCGATATATTAAATTGTCCTAAAACTGTCGATACTCTAACAAGATGCGGACAGTCCGCCGTTTGCACGGATTGCCCGATCAATATGGCCTTAGAGAATGCTCTAAAAACCAAAACAGACGCCAGGGGGATTGAATTTAAACAAACCATTACCAGGGATCATCAAAAACTTACACTGCATTTTTTGATTCGAGGAACGCATCTGATCATGAAAGGTAAAACACATTCGCTTCTCACTTTTGCCAACATTACCGACCAGAAAAAGGCAGAGAACGAACTATCCAAAGAGCGTCAGCGCCTGGCAGGTATCCTGCGGGGGACCAATGCCGGTACGTGGGAGTGGAATATTCAATCAGATGAAACCACATTCAATCATCGCTGGGCTGATATAATTGGTTATACACTTGAGGAAATTTCACCGGTATCAATTAAGACCTGGAAGGAATTCACCCATCCAGATGATCTTGAAAAAAGCAGCCATCTCCTTGAAAAACATTTTGCAGGTAGGCTTGATTACTACGAATGCGAGGCCAGGATGAAGCACAAAAACGGATCCTGGATTTGGGTTTTAGACAGAGGTAAAGTGGTCTCATGGACAAAAGACAAAAAACCCTTAATGATGATGGGAACCCATCAGGACATTACCAAAACCAAATCAATCCAGACGGCATTAAAAACATCAAAAGATGAGGCCGAGGCCGCCAACCGAGCGAAATCTGAATTTTTGGCAAATATGAGTCATGAAATACGCACCCCTTTGAATGCGGTACTTGGTTTCAGTGATTTATTGTCCTCCATTGTTACTAATTCCCGGCAGAAAAATTATCTGTCTTCCATTCATGCCGCTGGAAAAAGTTTATTAACAATAATAAATGATATTCTTGATCTGTCAAAAATAGAGGCAGGTCTGTTAAAAATGGAATATGACTACATCGATATCAAAGATGTAATCAATGATATCATTCTGATTTTCAGTCATACCTGTCATGAAAAGAAACTGAAGACAGTTGTTGACATAGACAAGAGAATGCCAACCGGTCTTTTCATAGATGAGATCAGACTGCGTCAGGTGCTGCTCAACCTTGTGGGAAATGCAGTCAAATTCACGGAATCAGGCCAAATTAAAATCGGGGTGAGCGCCAAACCCAAGCCGGGAGAAAAAACGTTTAATCTGGAGATCAAGGTTTCAGACACCGGCATAGGAATTCCCGAAAACCAGCAAAAAACAATCTTTGATGCATTTTCTCAGCAGGACGGCCAAAGCACTAGAAAATTTGGCGGCACGGGACTTGGTCTTACGATTACGCGACGACTGGTGGATCTGATGAACGGCCGGATTGACCTTCGCAGTCATATTAATCAGGGGACTGAATTCACCATAACCTTGCACGGCATTAAAGCATCAGATGTGCAACCAGATGATATCGATTCCAGTCCTATCAATAATCTGAATAATATCAACTTCAACAAAGCTTTGATAATGGTAATTGACGACATTGAATCCAACCGGACATTAATCCGAGAACAACTAATGGACACAGGACTTCAAATTCGTGATGCAGAAAACGGCCATCTTGCTCTGGAGATGATTGATAAAATAAAGCCGGATCTGATTTTAACTGATATCCGCATGCCGGATCTTGATGGTTTCGCCATTTTAAATAAAATAAAGTCTAATCCAAATACATCGCATATTCCTGTAATTGCAATAACTGCCTCAATATCAACCGAAAAGGAAGATACAAGATCCTTACAGTTTGACAGTCTTCTTTTAAAACCAATAAGCAAAAAATTACTTTTACAGGAAATTTCAAATTTCATACCTTTTGCGTCTCAGAATCCAGCACCGGACATCATCAATGATCATACACCGAAACTGGATATTCAACATGCTTCTAAACTCTTAAAGGAGTTGAATAACAACTTTATCCCGCAAATTGATCACTTTGGCGGCGCCCTTGAAATGGATAGCATTAAACGTTTTGCTACTCAATTATCAGAACTGGGACACAAATATAATACTGACTATATCATGCAATACGCTATGCAACTTGAAAACAGCGTAGATACCTTTGATATCACAAGCATACAAGACCTAATCAACAGTTTTCCTGATATCATTAGTACAATCCAAAGAGCTGACAATGAAAAATAGCAGCCGCCATCTTTTAAAAATAATTGCACCATGGAAAGACCTTTCCAGTGAAGATAATCAACATATTTATAAAGCAGCTATTTTTGATTGCGGCGTACAAGACATAGCATACACATGAGTATGAACATGCCCATAAAAATGGAAGAAGGTGAAATCATCAGAGAATTGATTTTATCTTTAAAACCGGTTTGAAAATTGCTGAAGAAATCATTCTCGCCTGATTCCGGGTCTTTGGGAAGAGAAATAAAATTAGATACCCTTCAACAGCGTAGGAAATAATCGTGGCCCAGGCAGCTCCGATTACTCCAAATTTTCGGATAAAAACAAGATTGAGTCCGATATTTAAAACAGCGCCTGCCAGGGTGGATACAAACTGGATTTTTGTAAGATTCATGGCTTTAAGCCAAGCGGACTTGACCATCGCAATGTTCACAAACATTCCAGACCAGATATAAAGCATCAGCACATCGGCCGAGGTTTCATACTCACTGCCGAACAAGAGCAGAATCACAGGTTTTGCTGCAAAAAAGGTCAGCCCCGCAGCAAGATACCCTATTAAAACCATTGCCTTGTATATCTGCTGCATGTATGCATCTGAATTAATTTTCGGATCTTTTATAGATTTGACCACAGCTGGATACAGGGTTGCCATTATACAGATGGGCAAAAAATACCAAGCCTCAGCAAGCCTAGTTGCTGCCGTGTAAATTCCCACCTGAGCGGCATCCGTCATCTGACCGATCATGATTTTATCGATGCGAAGATAAATGGTTGCTGCCAAACCGGACAGAGCCAAGGGCCAAGCATCTAAGAACAGTTTTTTTAACCACTTCAATCTTACCCGAAGGGATGTGATCCTGTTATTGGCTCTGGTATAAACAAGCAACAGTGCACCACCGGTCAGAATAATTTCCGCCACATTTATCCAAACAAAAAAGGTCACGGAAACTCCAAGCCAGATGCCAATAATTTTTAAAAGGGAACAAAGTGTTATTACAAGGGTACGGGATATCACAACAGCTTTTGACTTTACCTGTGCCTGGAATCGGTAGTCAAACACCTCGAAACAGAAAAAAACAAGTCCGGTTCCAGCAATAGCAACAAGGACCTTAAACAATTGATCATCCGGTTGCAGCACCTGGATCACAATCATAGCTGCCAGAAATGAAAACACTCCAGAACCAAGGCTTAAGACAAAAGCCGATCCCAAAATATCATCTTTTTTGTCTGGGTTGGACACCAGTTCCCTGACACAGATACCTTCAAGCTGGAACATGGCCAGAGGCCTGAACAACAGGGCTACGGCCATGCAAAAACTTAACATCCCGAACATTTGGACCCCAAGATACCGGGCCACCCAAATCCCTGCAATCATGCTTAAGACCATCCTGAAAATCTTTCCGGCAAAAAGCCATCCCATATTGATCAGGTACTTTTTCAGTTTATTGAAAATGCCGACAAGCTCTGAATATTTTCCTGACCAGCTATCTATTATTGGTTCAATATTATTTATTAATTTAATCATCATTCCAACCTCCTTATTATGCTGCAACCCTGTAACAAGGTTCATATATACTTCCGGGAAGCTTCATCCGACCCTGTGCGATAAAACTGGACAATAGATGATCCATAAGGGTCATAATATTCGAATCACCATTCAATTCAAATGGGCCATATTTTTCAACCGCCTTAATGCCCTCACTTTTTATATTCCCTGCCACGATACCGGAAAATACCTTCCTCAGATTTGCTGCCAGAATGGCCGGGGGAAGATCTTTGCTAAGATCAAGCCCGGCCATATTCTCATGTGTTGGGTAAAAGGGGGTAGTAAAGTCCGGATCAATCTTAAGCTGCCAATTAAAGCAAAAAGAATCCCCAAGGGATTTTCGCTTTTGTTTCATTTTATCCATGCTCTTTCTGGCAATCAAAGCCACCTGCTTAGGGTCATCAATAATGATCTTATACAATTGCTGGGTCTCAAACCCCAAGGTGGCACCAATAAAATCATGAATCATCTGGAAATAGGGTCTATTTTTTTCAGGACCTGTAAATATCAAGGGAATACGTACCCCATAATTGGCTGGATGCACCAGGATACCTAAAAGATAGAGAATTTCTTCCATGGAGCCAGGGCCTCCTGGAAATACAATAATAGCATGAGCTGAACGGACAAAGGCTTCCAGGCGTTTTTCAATATCCGGCAAAATCACCAGACCATTAACAATTGGGTTTGGTGGTTCCGCTGCAATAATACCAGGTTCAGTAAAACCTAAAAACTTGCCATCAAAAATCCGCTGCTTAAAATGACCAAGCAAAGCTCCCTTCATAGGACCTTTCATTGCACCCGGACCGCATCCAGTACAAATATCAAGACCCTGCAGACCCATTTCATATCCCACTTTTTTTGTATAGGAATATTCTGTCCGGTCAATAGAGTGCCCGCCCCAGCAAACCGCAAGATTAGGCCGCACTCTCGAGTTGAGTACCTTTGCATTACGCAGGATATGAAAAACAGCATCCGTAATATCCGATGTCGACATCGGCACCTGTGTATCTGCTTGTTCAATTTGATCTGCCACATATACAATGTCTCTGAAAACTGCAAACAGATGTTCTTTGATACCCTTAATCATTTGGCCATTAATAAATGCACTAGCGGGTGCATTCAATAGTTTAAGCTGAAGCCCCCAGTCATTTTGTACAAAATGAATATCAAAATCACTAAAGGCATTGAAAATCAAATCGGCATTATCAGTTTGCGTACCACAATTGAGAACTGCAAGAGAACATCGCCGCAACAATTCATGGACATGGCTCTGACTTTTATCCCTAAGGCGTTCCACTTCATGATGGGACAAGACTTCCAAAGATCCTTCCGGTGAAACAATTATATTTATTTTTTCTTGTATCATTTTATTCCTCCACTGGTACGTTCCATAAGGTATTATTTTCAAACATTTCAGGTCGGTATTCATTAATAATATTCTGTTTTTGGTAATTATCGGTTTGCAGCTCAACCGTCGGTGTGGCACTGCCCATATTCGGTAAGGCCGCTCCGACAGCACCAATCCCTACAACTGTACGCAAGATCTGTAGCACATCCATGATCTGGGCCATGGAAGACCGTCCCAGCGTTTGCTGGGGAACAAATACAATATCCCCTGGATTCGGTTTAAAACTTAGCAATTCATTTTTACCGCCTTTTTGTGCCGCTGATTTTACCTCACCATTGGCCATAACCACATAAATCCTTTCTTCATCCGCATCTTCAAGATACCCACCACTTTTTTCCAAATAATCATTAATAGAAAGCCCTTGCTTCCACAGGTAGGCGCTGGGATTAAAAATTCGCCCCATAACCATCACCGTGGTCATTTTCTGTGGGATGATTAATGCATCACCATCTTCAAGCACCATGTTGTCGTCTGTTTCAGGGAAATTATCCGTTGTCAGATCTATGACCACCCTTCCTGTGGCCTGGAATTTTTTCATATTCATTACCAGACGGTCCTGGCCCAGCAAGCTTAAGTGGTTAGCAAAACTTTCTGTTGGATGCCCCGTTAATGTGACTTCATCACGGATTCTGGAAAAGCGTTCAGTGGAGTCTGCATAAAAATTCTTCAGATTTCGAGTTTCAATCTCAGAAATTCGTTTACGCTTGAACACAGAACCTCTAAGATCCGAGCCATGCAAGATTCCACCGGCAATTTTGACCAAGTCATTAATTTTACTGCCCGACGGCAAGATATAGGTACCAGGGAACTGAACCCATCCACTGACTTTGACTGACACTTCCAAAGTGTTGACCTGGCGGATTACGATCTTATCACTGTTTTTTAGAAGAATTCTGGCCGGTTTTTGATTATCCAGCACTTGCCTTAAGTTGAATGAGATGATCCGCACATCAAAATGGCGTTTCCCATCCGCACTGTGCCGTCGCCTGACAATGGAACTTTCGCCGTCATAGGCTTTTGAGGTTGGACCACCTGCCACTTGCAAAAGATCTCCCAGAGTCATGTTCGATGTTAAATGATATTTGCCGGGTTTTCTAATCCCACCGATGACCCTGACCATAGGCTCTATCTGGATATCCTTTTTAGTAAATATCTTAAGCCGATCCAGCCGTGCAAGCGCACGATCAGAAGATTTATCTCCGGCAAGTATTTTTGATAAATCAAGCCATATCAACTCTTTTCTGTGAACCCCACGGTCATCTCCGGGCATGATATTAAAAGACCTTTCTATTCCCAATTCCCTGATCAGCAAAGCCTTGTCCAGTGACGCATGAACCAAAAATCCTCTGGAAAGCTTTAAAAGATCGCTTACGGTCATAGTGTCGGAATAAGGATAGGCTCCCGGCCGAAGTACCGGCCCTGTTACAGATATTGAATTATACGTATACGCATGGGTTGGGAAAAACTGGAAAATATCACCGTCTGAGAATACATAGTTTTGTGCCTGAACCTTAAAATCAAGGGTGGATATTTTTCTGTCACCCTGCCTGCCACTTTTTTCCACAAGTACAGTATCAATATCGGTAAAACTGCCGGCCATACCGACCATAGTGGCCAATGAACCTAACCGGCTGTCATTTAAAATTTCATAGATTGCCCCATTGTCACCCGGGCTGATCATGGCAATTGTGGGTCCCACAGGGCCGACATAAATCACATCACCAGGTAAGAGCGCCGGGTCCTGTTTAAAATCACCATCCATAAGCATGGCATACAAATCAATCGTCCGGGGTTCAGCATGACGCCGCCGAAGTTGAATCCGGCGTAATGTTCCACCTTTAGAAGGTCCGCCCGCTGCTGCCAGTGCATTTAAAAGAGACGAGTTGGCAGACACTTGGATCAGTCCCGGAGTCATCACATTACCCGTCACCGTGACCTGAATACTGCGCAGCCGACCCAGAGAAACTTCTACATAAGCATTTTTAAATACCGTCCGTGTCTTATCCGATACCGCGCGGCTTAACTGGGAAGCTGTCTTTCCAGCCAGACGGATAGCACCTATCTTGGGGATAAAAAGTTGTCCATTCCGATCGACTAAAAACACTTCAGAGATATCCACTGGACCTGTAATCTTGACAAAAACCTCATCTCCGGGTGCAATAATATATTCTGAAGAAACCGGACGAAGGCTTGAATATTCACCTGTTTCAAAAGATCGCTTTTCGTCACTTGAACCAGCAAAAAGCCGGGTGGCTTCATCCTGGGAAAAAAGTGGCGCGCCCTTTTTGATACGGCTTAAAGAAAACATTTTCTGATCACCTTTCTCCGGGTATGAGGCATGTCGAATAAGATCATATCCAAATTGACGGATCTTTTTCCCACGGCTGAGTTCTCCATATCGGTTATACCGATCTTCAATCCGACTTAAAGGGACAGAAGGTTGTGTCACTTTTATTTTTTCATCAGATTTTGAATCCAGGTGGTTGACCACGATATTGACATTTTCCCGTTCGTTTTTTCTGATTTTTTTTCCTTTAAAACCGTTTCGCTCAAGATATGACACCTTACCTATTTTCTTTTTGCTGCCCGTTTTTTTCTTTGAAACACCTGCGCGGGATTTTGCAACGGAATAATCGGTCAGTCGTGATAAGGACCTGTCCACATGGTCAAAAACCAGGTCATGACTCTGGTCAGACTGTTTATTTGCCAATTGTAAAGAACTTCTAAATCTATCCCGATCGGGATTTGCATATTCAATCTGTGAATCGTCGGTCATCTGTTTTCCCACAGAACTTTGATCCGCCCAGGCCGGAGCCTGATTTAACGGTTGCGAGCTTTTATCAGATAGATTCGTACTGACACACCCGTTTAATGTGAATAAAAGACCAAGCAACATCATTAAGCCTTTTATAGAATTGACACCCCGATTAGCCTTCTGGCCGGTAGATTTTATTTTAAAGTTCATGATAACCTCTCTTTTCCTTGTATAAAAAAGCCTTGGGCTATTTTACCTGTTGTAATAATCCGATTCCGTAACTACAAGTCCCAGGATCGAAATTCCGACCCTACGCATCACTTCTGTCGCCCGGACTGCATCTTTTATCTTTGACTGTCGTTCTTTTAAAATCAGCATGGTGAAATTGGTAGCGCGATTGATAATATAAGTAGCCACCTCATGTAACAGCGGCGGTGTAATGATGACCACATAATCAGCCTGTTTCTGGTACCCCGAAAGCAGATCGACAAACTCGGAGGTTTCAATCAACCCTAAAGGTGTTGCAGCATCCTTGTTTTCAATGCCGGTCTTTAAAGCATACAACTGTCCGCCTCCGGCAGATTTCGAAATCACCGGCAGATTATCCAAGTTGTGATCATTGCTCTGATGCTTCACCCGCTGTTCCAGAATATCCAAAAGACCCGGACTTTGAGCCAGATCAAATACACGATCCAACCGGGAAGCGGAAAAATCAGCATCAATCAGCAACACTTTTTTACCGGCCCGAATCAGCTGCTGGCAGATACCAAGGCCGACAAGGGCTTTTCCCTCATCCGATTCCGGTGAAGTAATACTGATACTCATACCGGATGTGGAAAGCAAAATCCCTACTGGATTTGAAAAAGACCGGTTAAATTCAGGCCATGCCAAAAGATGACGATACCGTTCATGGGGCTCCATGGCCTTGAGTTCTTTTTTTGCTTTTAGCGGTGGTACAGCGCCCAGCATGGGAAGTCCGGTACGCCGTTCCGCTTCAACCGGTGCTCGAAGCCCCGGATTGGTAAATTCGATCAGAAGCGCCAAAGAACAGCCAAACACAAGGCCGATCATCATACCGATGAAAAGCCGCATCATTTTATCCGGTTTTACTGGTCGTATGGGTACCAGCGGCGGATCAATCATGCTCAAAGTAAATGGAAACACAGTTTCAATTTTTAAGGCTTCATACTGCTGCAGCACAGACTGATATACTTTACGGTTGATCTCTATTTCTGCCTCAAGGGCATCATATTCACCCTTAAGCGCTTTTTTCCGAATCACATAAGCCTTCATTTTTTCCACACGGTCCGTAAGATCTTTTTCCTTGGCCCTAGCCGTCTCAAAATTGTGAAAGATGGTCTGAATAATGTTCTTTTTTTCTGCGGCAATGGCTTGATCAAGACTCCTGATTCTGGCTGCGCTAGCTTTAAGCCTGCTGTGCCCATTAACATAAATTGCTGTCAAATCCGCATGGATAGCCTTTGCCTTTGCCAACTCTTCCTTAAGAACCATGACCAAAGGACTTATTGTAAAATCCTTGATCCCTTCGAGACTGACTTTTACCTGGTTCAAAATCACCTCGGCCTGGATACGGTCATGGCTGGCTTGTCCCGCTTTTTTGCTCAATTCTAAGAGCTGACTACTGGTGATCTCGATATCCTTTTTGGTCATCACATCAATGTTTTCCAGGAAAAAAATATCATTTTCAGATAAAAAGATGTTCAGCGAATCATAGGCCGAATCCAACTTTTTCTGGGCTTCGTCAATCATCTGCTTGATATGATTTCTTTCCTTAGAAAATAAGATTTCGGGCCGTTCATAAATAATCAACCAGAACTGGTCGATCATTGTGGTTAAAATCTCTGCAGATTTCCGGGCAGATGTATCCTGAAACGATAGATTAATCACACCGGTCACACCGCCTTTTTCAATGCTCACCGACAAGGCGCTTTGAAACAAACCGGTATAAGCATAGATCGAATCCTGTTCCACCACACTGTTTGGAATTTTTTGTTCTGCCTTGTGCAGGCCCATTTTTTTAATCACCATCAGCGCAAGTTTTCTGGAACCCAACAACCGTTTCATACTTTCCATATATTTTTTTTCAGTCACCTTGGACATCGAAGTTTCACTATGAAGTTCAGATTTGGGCAAGGCTGGAAGAACCTTGAGTTCCAGGGCTGCATATGATTCATATATCGGAATCGCTGTCATCACCGAATAAACTGCGACCAGAACAAAAAAGAGCCAGATTCCTGCTACAAACCATTTCCTGCGCCAAAGCGCCCGCAAAAGAGAGGCAAAATCCACGGGTAGATCTGTCAGATTGACATTATACATTCCTGGTGTCATATCCACATTAATCCCTGTGCCTGGCAAACTTGTTTTTGGTATTGTATTATCCTGTTCAATAGTCGGGTTCATGATAAATCAAGCTCCATTAAAATAAGGTAATCAGTCCGGCAAGGGACAAAAAAACCATCAGGGTTGATGCCAGAACGACCGCTACATGTCTTTTTATTCCACGTACCAGATCAAAATAAATCCGTTTGAAAAGTACGGGTTTTCTACCGTCAAAAGTTTTAACCTGAAAAAGTCCGGAAAGTTGTTCCGGGCTGATCATAGTTCCAACGGTATTACCAGAGGCTGCCAGGCGTAGATAAATCGAATCAGCTTTTTTGAACTGCCTCAAATCCTTTTGTTGGATATAGCCCTTAAGCATTTCACCGGTTTTTGTTCTTGCAACTACTTTTATTTCTTCTTTCATGGTTTTTTCTCCTTTAAATCTGAGAATAAAACAGTTTCATTTCTTCCAGCTCATGGATCAACTTATTTACAGCATAACTATTTGTCCGGTATTTCATAGTCACCGCATGATCTGCCCTGACAGCCAGCCTAATGATCGGGATATCAAGGTTGACTGATTTGCCAATAAAACAGGGGATCTCATAGATCAAGATGATCACGGCCGAGGATGCCAGGGTGGCCCCGAAAAGATTGGCCCCCAAAAGTATGACTCTTCTATAAAAGTCTGTCTTTTTTGCAGGCTCTTGGTATAAGATCTGTATTGTGTTCATTCTATGTCCTGTCATCTTGGTCTTCATTATTTTTTAATTCCTTTTAATATGCACCCTTTGCTGTCAGAACTGCCGGGATGGTCTTGAACAATATTTTTATATCTGTCCACAGGCTTTGGCTTTCGATATAGGCAAGATCCAACTCCAACTGTTCGGGAAAGGCAATGTCTGCCCGACCACTGATCTGCCAGAAACAAGTAATGCCAGGTACAACATCAAGCCGTTTGCGGTCGTTCAGAGTATATTGATCCACCTCGCGATGAACATGAGGTCGTGGCCCCACAAGGGACATATCCCCTTTTAATACGTTCCACAGCTGAGGCAGTTCATCAATACTCGATTTGCGGATGAACCGACCAAACCAGGTCACTCTGGGGTCCTTTTTTACCTTGTATGAAAGGCTGTTTTCATGATGACTCATCTCCACCACTTGTTCGACCTGTTCGTCTGCACCTTCCTTCATGGATCGAAACTTATAAGCGGTAAATTCTCTGCTATGCCTGCCGATCCGGGTCTGGTTAAAAAATACTGGTCCAAAATCAGTCAGTTTTATGATTAAAGCGGTTAGACTCAGCAATGGAGACAAAAGGATCAGCATTACCAAGGGAACCGTAATATCAATCAGGCGCTTGATGGCCTTTGTCCCACCCACGACAACCATCCAGGCGTATTTTTTCTTTAAGAAATGAAAAGACTTCATGCGACCACTTTTTGCATATCGGTCATGAAACGTGTTAATCTGATTAATTCGTGATATTTGATTTATTGGGTGCGTATTCATTTAATTAACCTCGCTTATTTTTTATTTTGTATTGCCAACATAAAGAGCAAGATGAATGCCATTTTAAAAAAAATGCCGTATTTCCCTTTCTTTACAAGTATCTTGAACCTTATTGTCTTGATTCACAGTCGGTCCCACACCTTTCAAATTGAAAGAGATCATCTTTTTTATCTGTCGAATTTATAGGAAAAAGATCGACCCCTAAAAAGTCAATTCAGGAAAAGTAAAATGCGTATAACACACTACAATTAAGGCTTTTAGGCAGCCAATCGCTTATAAATAAATATGTGGCACTAATATTGCCATAACCCTGAGTAGACAAACAATTAAAGTGAAAAGGCAGAAAATAAAATGAACTACATTCTCAATCCTGAAAACAAGAAAATCTGGTTTTTTTATCTGGCCCTGCTTAATCTGTTCTGGGTTGGGATGAACTGTCCGAATCTGTCTCAGGGGTTCTTCTTTTTATCCACCCTAATCCTGCTGCTTTTATTCCCTCGGAATCGTGAGGATAAAATTCCCACACCAACCTTAATGATTCTTTTGGGCTACCTCTTTTTCAATTACACAGCCCTGTACTATTTCGGGTTTATCAAGATCTTTGCCTTTATAAAGGAACCGTTGTTTCTCTTATCTTCATATCTGTTCGGGCATTTTTTGGGCAGAACAAGGCTGCCCAACTGGCAGGGAAATATCATCTATATCCTGCTGGCTATGGTGTCGGGCTTTGTGATTTTCGCCTTTTTATCCATTTATCTTGCCCCCAACGTGAGCATGTATGCATCCCAGGTGGTAGGCGAGGCCAAGGCTGGCCGAACCGGGGTTATGATCTGGACAGGGAAAGCTGGCGGGTTCGGCCCCATATTGGGTATCCAGGGAAATTTGGGGTCGGCATTTTTACCGGTTCTTCTTTTCGGCGCAGTCCATGAGTTGTTCAAAACAAAAAAACAGATACTTTGGCTTATGGGAGTTGCCTCCATTTTTATTTTAAGCGGGTTTTATACCAATGTACTTTTGAAAAACAGAGGACCCTTCGTGATCATTGCAGGGCTCATGGCCGTAATCAGCGTTTACACTTTTCTTTTCACCCCCAATCGGTTGACCCCGAAAAAATTGGTTCAAAAAATCATCATTGTGCTTGCCGGAATTACCCTTACCACAGGCATGGTTGGCAATTTACCTAATACAGACGATTTAAATCACCTGGCCGTGGTATCAAGATTTACCCAGGAAGGCCACTCCTCTCCACGAACTTTGTTCTGGAAAAATTGTATCAAAATCATTGCAGAACACCCTATGGGAGGGCGTAGAGACTTTTTTGGCCATGAATTTGCCCATAATATCTGGCTTGATGTGGGATATGATTCCGGGGTAATCGCCATGGTCTTTTTAATGCTCTTTCACATTATCCACTTCAAGGCGATGTTTACTCTGGTGTTTGGGCGACTGCCCATCCATCCGGCCGTGATATCGGCTATGATTGTCATGTTTTTAATCATTTTCATATCTCTTTTCACAGAACCCGTAGGCAAGGGATATACCATTTACTATGCCATGACGTTCTTTTTCTGCGGTCTTTTAAAAAGAATGACCGCAGACGGCCTTAACTTTAAAAAGGAGCTAATTCTTAATGACATCACTTACCGTCTTCGTTATGCTGGATGCGTGCCGTCCGGACTACATTAAAAAAAAGGCCACTCCGTTTTTGCACAAGCTTGCATCGAAAGGGTTTTCAAGCCCTGTTGAACCCACTTTCGGATTTGAACCTGATGCAGCTTATCTGGCAGGGCTTTATCCTGACCAGGCCGATGGCGGCGCACAATTTTGCTATGCACCAAATCATATACCGGGCTCAAGTCCGTTTGGATTTGCAAAGGCACTGCCGAGAATCTTAAACCGGATGCCAGAGCTGCCCCAGAAAATTCTCCGAAAACTTCTGGTCATCATTGCAAGACAACGTTCCGATTCTCCGAATTTATCAACTGCCCGAATCCCTTTTCATCTATTGCATCTATTTACACCTGCCATGAGCCACAACCTGGATCACCCTCAATTTTTAAATACATCCACTATATTTGACTTGCTAAGAACAACCAGCAAACCCTACCTTTTTCATGCAGCCCCGGAATTTCGCGTCACCATGGATGCCGCTTTAAAACGGGCTAAAAAAGAACTCCAACCACCATTGAGCTTTGCTTTTTTTCACATTGGCAACTTAGACGGTGTTGGTCACCGGTATGGACCGGATTCAAAAGAGATCCAACTTGAACTCTCCTGTGTCGACAACGGGCTTGAACAGCTATACAAACTGGCAAAAAAAAGGTTTGCCTCTATCAATTTCATCATCATGGGGGATCACGGTATGATTAAAGTTGACCAACTTCTTAACATCCAAAAGCACTTGGAAAAACAATCCATTACAAACAATGAACTCTGCTCATACCTTTTGGATTCCACCATGGCACGGTTCTGGTTTAAGACTAAAAAAGCAAAAACAAGAATCAGATCTGTACTGGCAGATCTGCCAAACGGCAGGATATTGACCCAAAAGGACAGAGATCGCTATCACCTCAACTGGCCTCACAACCGGTTCGGTGATCTGATTTATATAGCTAACCCCGGCACCCTGATTTTTCCCAATCATTTTCAACAGCATGCCCCGGTAAAAGGAATGCACGGGTATGCCCCGGAATTCTATGGCCAACAGGCCGCACTGCTGATCAACGGCCCCGGCATATCAACCCAACATCAATCAAAACCGGCTGACATGCGACAGATATTTCCTACACTATGTTGGCTGCTTAAAATAGACAGGCCTGCTTTATGCCGCCTGGAAAGCTTGGTGACACCATGAAAAATTTTACCCTCACACCAGATCCCGACCAGAACAACCGGGTAAACAAAAAAATCCAAAAAGATATCAATTTAATCTGCGAACACGTAAAAAAACTGCTGGGACAAAACCTTTATGCCCTGCTGCTTTGCGGAGGATTTGGCCGTGGCGAAGGTTCGGTCACCATAACCAAAAAAGAAGTCCACATCGTCAATGACTATGATTTCACCGTGGTCCTGAATGCTTCAAACAAACTGCACTATCTATGGCTCTATAAAAAGTATCACCAACCTTTGGAAATGCTATCTCAACAACTTGCTGCAAATCTGTCAATCAAGCAGGTCGATTTAAGCCCCAAGCCCTTGTCCTATTTTGAAGAATCCAGCTTGAAAATTGAAAACTACGAGGTGAAAAAAGGCCATGTTCTGGTTTACGGCCAAGACAACCCCACCCGCTTTATGCCCGATTGGCAATCAAGCGACATCCCCCTTTTTGAAGGAACCTGGCTATTTAGAAACAGAGGCCTTGGTCTGATATTAGCGGCTCTTTACTGGATTACCACCCAAAAAGTCGCTTCAAAAAACAAAGAGAACTTCATCATCGAATGTACCAAGGCCCAGATGGCCATGGGAGATGCTGCCCTGCTCATTGTTAAAAAATACCACCATCTATATCACCAACGCTTGAACATTGCCCAAAATCATACCTTTTCTCACATCCCCAATTCACAAGAAGTCAAACAAAGATACACCCATGCCCTGACCCAGAAACTACGCCCCAATTTTAGCCAATATGAAACCCAAAACCTGCCAGCTCTCTGGTATGATATCCGAACATCCTTTTTATCCTTTTTCAAATTTTTCGAGCAACATCGTCTAGACCAACACTTCACAACATGGACCGACTATGTTGATCTTCCTCGACCTGAAGATAAAACCAATTTTAAAGCTGTCGCAAGCAAATTGATACGCTCTGCTCGATCCGGCATTACACCCAAATTCTTTGAAACTACCCTTCAAAAATCCAAACCTTCATTCAGTATCAATATAGTTGCCCTGACCTTGGCTGCTATTGATAGAAACGGATTTAACAAAAAAACCATGAGAAAAGCAGCAG
>JAWSVH010000120.1:0-19640 GCA_033852015.1 Desulfobacula sp. | reverse complement strand
GGTATTTAAAATTCCTCTCAAACACTTGGTTGAACAACACAAAGACCAAGGATATGAGGGAACAATTGCCAATATCATGACGGTAAAGTACACCTACGAAGATATTTTGATCTGGGGAGTGACCGCAAAGATTGTTCACCACTTAATAGAAATCTTATCAAAAAGCGATTAATTGTTTTCTGCCCGCCGACTGATTCTGAACATTATTTTAATCACAAGGAAAAGGCTTAAAAATGCCAGAAAAAAAGGGAACCAGACGTGTTTTATAAAATTCTGCTCACCAAAACCCACAAATATTCCAACAATAGCAAACCCAAAAACAACAATCATTGCAAAGATCAACACCCAACAGGTAAAGTTTGAATCATACCAGGGTGTTATCACTTTTCTAAAAAATGGATTCTGGTCCAGTTGCATTTGCACTACCGCTATTTTTATGTTAAAACCACAACATATAGTTTTTTCTTCTTGACAAACAACAAGATGTTGAATAAATCTTATATTCAGTGTTACTGACTTAAGTTTTAAAGCATCATAAACACATGCAAAAAGATATGTTAATTTCAATCAGATTTCAAGGGGTGGATTCATGTTTGAGCAAATTAAAAAACGGAACGGCAAAGTCGCTGAGTTTGATTCATCAAAAATTACCTATGCTATCAAAAAAGCAGGTGAGGCAACAGGTGAGTTTGATGAAAGAGAAGCAAAAAAAATGACCATAAAAGTGGTCACCCTCGCCCGAGATCTCAGGCTTGGCGCAATACCAGAGGTTGAAGAAGTCCAAGATATAGTGGAAAGGGTCCTTTTAGATTCTCCGTTTTATAAAACAGCCAAAGCATACATAATCTACCGTGAACAGCACAACCAAATTCGTAAGATTACCATTAAAGAGAATGTGGATCTTATGGATTCATACATTGGAAGAATGGACTGGAAAGTCAAAGAAAACAGCAACATGAGCTATTCTCTACAGGGATTGAACAATTACATATCCTCAGACATTACCGCAGAATACTGGTTAAATAAAATATACCCCCCCCATGTTAGAGATGCTCATTATTCTGGAGATCTGCACATCCATGACTTGAGTCTTCTCTCTGTATATTGTGTGGGCTGGGACCTGCAGGATCTTCTGACCGAAGGATTTAAAGGTGTAGCTGGCAAGGTGGAATCTTCTCCGCCAAAACATTTCAGAAGCGCCCTGGGTCAGATTGTTAACTTTTTTTATACCCTTCAAGGGGAAGCTGCCGGTGCCCAGGCCATGTCAAACTTTGATACGCTTTTAGCACCTTTTATCTGGGAAGATGACTTATCTTACAAACAGGTAAAACAGGCACTCCAGGAATTTGTGTTTAATATCAATATTCCAACAAGGGTTGGCTTTCAAACACCATTCACAAATATCACCATGGACTTAAATGTTCCTTCCACCTTGAAGGATACACCCGTTATCATTGGCGGAGAATACAAACAACAAACCTATTCTGACTTCCAAAAAGAGATGGACATACTCAATGCTGCTTTTGCAGAAGTCATGATGGAAGGCGATGCAAAAGGCCGGGTATTTACCTTTCCGATCCCCACTTATAATATTACTGAAGATTTTGACTGGGCAAACCCAAACCTGGAAAATATCTGGAAAATGACAGGCAAATACGGCATCCCCTATTTTTCTAATTTTGTAAATTCAGATATGGACCCTGAAGACGCCCGCTCCATGTGCTGCCGCTTAAGATTAGACAACAGAGAGCTGAGAAAAAGAGGCGGCGGACTTTTTGGAGCCAACCCCCTGACCGGTTCTATTGGTGTTGTCACCTTGAATCTGCCGAGAGTTGGCTACCTGGCAAAAGATGAGGCAGATTTTCTTGCACGACTGGATGTCCTTATCAAACATGCTGCAGAATCACTGAGTATCAAACGTAAAATCCTGGAAAAATTCACAGACGGTGACCTTTACCCTTACTCAAAATTTTATTTAAGAAAGATAAAAGAGAGTACGGGTGTCTACTGGCGAAACCATTTTTCCACTATTGGCATCCTGGGTATGAACGAAGCGTGCATCAATTTCATGAATAAAGAAATTGCGACACAGAAAGGACAGGAATTTGCGGTAAGGGTCATGGACCATCTCCGAAGTCGAATCGAAGCTCTGCAGGAAGAAACCGATCAGATCTTCAACCTTGAGGCCACACCAGCCGAAGGAACGACCTATCGTTTTGCCAACAAAGATAAGCAAGAATTCAAAGATATCATCTGCGCCAATGAAGAAGAATACAAACAGGGAAAAGATCCTTTTTACACCAACTCCACCCATCTGCCGGTCAATTATACCGATGACATCTTTGAGGCTTTGGAGCTTCAGGATCAGCTCCAGACAAAATACACCGGTGGAACGGTTCAGCATCTTTTCCTAGGCGAAGAGATCACAGACACACAAGTTGTAAAAAATTTAGTGGACAAAATTTCCAGCTCCTTTAAGCTGCCATATTTTACCTTGACCCCGACGTTCAGTGTCTGCCCGTCCCATGGTTATATTTCAGGAGAACACGAAATATGTGATACCTGTGATTCAGAAACTGAGGTCTATTCCAGAGTTGTCGGATATTTAAGACCGGTGGGACAGTGGAATAATGGAAAACAAACAGAATTTTGTATGCGAAAAACCTTTAATACCTTTGATATAGAAGGGTAAGATCAAACAATGAATATCGGTGGGTTTCAAAAAAATTCCCTGATTGATTTTCCCCAGACAATTGCATGTATTGTCTTTACTCAAGGGTGCAATTTCTTTTGTCCCTATTGTCATAATCCAGATCTAGTTGCCAGCCCCAAAAAGGCTGGCAACCTTTTGGATGAAACCGAAATCCTTAAATTCCTTGAAAAAAGAGTGGGATTTATAGAAGGTGTGGTCATCACAGGCGGAGAACCCACTTTGCAAAAAGACCTGATCTCTTTTTGCACCAGAATCAGAAACATGGGTTACAAAATCAAACTAGATACAAACGGTACCAATCCAGATATTGTTCAGCAACTACTAGACAATACTCTGGTCGATTTTATCTCCATGGATCTTAAAACCAGCCTTGAAAATTATTCCCTTGTGGTATCAAAGACATTTGATACTCAGAACATCATCAATAGTGCTCAACTGATCATGAAGAATGCACCGGCCTATGAATTTCGAACCACCTGCAGTCGTCCATTTATCAGCAAAAAAATCATGGCCAACCTAGGAGAGATAATCCACGGTGCCAGACAATATGTCCTTCAAAAATGCTCGCAAAATGTAAAAGTACTTAATCCCCAATTTTTAAAATCAGATAATACTTTCTTTTCTGACACAGAGATGCTTGAATTAGAAAAAATAATCGGTGATCATGTCTCCCATGTGATTGTCCGTTAAGAATAACAAGCTGTCATAAGGAAAGCGTACATGGAATATCCACTCGTAACAGCTGATATTAACCTTGCAGCCATCGATTTCAATATCAGAGCTTTAAAAAACATCACACATCCCGATAGCAAATTCATGGCCGTGGTCAAAGCAGATGCATATGGCCATGGGGCAGTGATGGTCGCAAAAACTGCTGTTAAAAGTGGTGCCCACTGGTTGGGAGTTGCAAGAATAGAAGAGGCCATTGAGCTTCGAAATGCGGGTTTGGATACCCCAATATTGATCTTTGGATATATCCACCCGAACCATGCCCGGACTATCTCAGATCTCAATCTTACCGCCACTGTGTTTGATCTTGATATGGCCATGGCCCTTTCAGAGAGTGCCACTGCCTGTTGTAAACCTATAAAAATCCACCTTAAAGTTGATACCGGTATGGGCCGGATAGGCATAATTGCAAAAGAAAATTCCCAGATACTAAACGAGATAGTAACCATTTCTAAACTTCCAAACATTCATGTACAAGGCATCTATACCCATTTTGCTTGTGCCGATACACCAGACAAAACCTATACTGAAAAACAAATCAAAACCTTTACAGCATTACTTTCTGATCTAAAACAGACAGGGCTTGAATTTGAGTTCTGCCATGCTGCCAACAGTGCTGGTATTATCAACTTTCCCCAATCTCATTTTGATATGGTCCGAACGGGTATTGCTATATACGGATGCTACCCTTCCAACCAAAAAGAGACATCAAAGATCACATTAAAACCCGCCATGACATTAAAATCTATTATCTCTTCTGTTAAAGAGGTTCCCAAAGGATTTCATGTCAGCTACGGCATGACGCATAAAACTGATAAAAAGACCTGTCTGGCATCCGTTCCCATAGGATATGCCGACGGATTTTCCCGCAACTTTTCTTCCAATGGTTTCATGCTTGTAAAAGGGGAAAAAGCGCCCATTGTTGGACGAGTTTGCATGGACCAGACCATGATTGATATCGGAAAGATTGCCGATGTAAAACCCGGTGATGAAGTGATCATTCTCGGCACCCAGGGAAATAAAAATCAAACTGCTGAAGAGCTATCCCAACGTATCAATACGATAAATTATGAAATTGTCTCAGCGATTACTGCCCGAATCAAATTAACCTATACGGATTCTGCACCGGGTTCCTCTTCAGCACCGGAGTCCGGATCAGGATAAACCATCTTGCCAGATATGGAAAGGTCATATCCGCCCAACTCTTTTGCAGTGGCCTGAATGACCTTACCCTTTAACATGGACAGAAAAAATTGAATCCCCTGGTCAAAAAACCGCTCTTTTTTTATCAACAAATCAAACCGCTCCCAGGCAACCGAAAGAAAATCCAAACCCAGTATATTTGCCACCGGACGAATTGATGGGCCTGCATCTGCTCTTCCTGCAAGAATCTCAAGACCGACATCCATATGCCTTACAACTTCTTTTTCATAACCATTGATGGTTTGGGCTTTTAGACCGGATGCTGTTAATTCATTGTCAAATAATTTTCGAGTACCCGTTCCCAATGGCCGGTTTACAATACGCATTCCGGGTTTACCAAGATCTTGAATCGAACCAATATTTCGCGGATTGCCCTTTTTTATTAAAATGCCCTGTTCTCTTAAACAAAAGTTCACCACTGCGGGTATCTGATCCATTTCATCTTTTAAAAAAGGAAAATTATATTCTTTATTATCAGCAACCAGATGACTGGAAGCAATATGACATAAATTATGTTTTAACGCCTTCAAGCCTCCCATGGAGCCTGCAATACCGAACATAGCCATGTGTTTTTCATGCTTAACATTATACGTAGAAATCAATTTATCCAACAAAATATCATTGCTGCCGGCAATTAAAACCAAACCATGATAGGGGGGAAGCTGATTCAGTTGAGGATAGTTTTCAGTCCCGGCCTCAATCCATTGGCGCACCAAATGTATAGGAAACATCCACTTGCCCGTAACCTTTGAAGCAGGCAGTCCTTTTTCTGCAACAAGAGAATAAACCATTTTTTCATTAACATTTAAAAATTTTGCGATTTCTTTTGTGGATAACATTTCATCCATCATTGGTCTCCTATTGCTGTTGACCTTTTTATATCAGTCCTTTTTTTATATCAGTCCTTTTTTTATATCAGGGATTGATTGTTCCACACAACCATATAGGGTAGATATTTTTTTGTAAAGATTCGTTAAAATGGTTTTTAAGGTGGCTCACAACTTGACTTTCTTTGTTTCACACACTATTTTGATGAAAAATTAAACCCAGGCGACAAAAGAATCAAATATGAAACCAGACATTATTACGATTATTGGTAAGTCCAACTCTGGAAAAACCACTTTGATTGAAAAACTGATCTCAACTTTGGCACAAAAAGGATATAAAATTGGGTCCGTAAAACATGCCCACCACGGATTTGAAATCGACACACCAGGCAAAGACAGCTGGCGACATAAAAATGCCGGTGCCAGCGCAACCTTGGTTATCTCTCCTGATCAAACAGCCTTGATAAAAGATGATAAAACGGACGATTTAAAAAGGATGTACACCTATCTTCCAGATGTGGATATGATCCTTGCAGAAGGTTTCAAATCCTTTGATCTTCCCAAAATAGAAATCTTTCGAAAAGATGGTGAGCATAAAACCCCCATTGCCTTGAATGATGACCTTCTGATCGCCTTTGTCACCGACACCGATCATACACCGCCGGTTCCTATTTTTGACCTTGATAATATCAATGGAATTGTCAATTTTCTTGAAACAAACTATTTAATACGAACGACCCCATGAAGCCTGTCTTTAAACTTATCTTCTGCTGTTTTATGGCCCTGAGCCTTGGATTAATTTTTTCACCTTGTCATTCCCAGGATCTTACTCCAAACCCCTCCCACTGCATCACCCAACATGGAAATGGAACCATCAACTGGACAACAGGTACGATTACGGCAATAGGGAAAGCCTCTCCCCAGGGCAACAAAGAATTTTCGAATGAATCTGTGCTGGGATCTGCACGGACAGACGCAAATCGCCAAATTATCAGAATGCTAAAAAATATTAAAGTCAACCAAACGCTCACGGTGGAAGATCATGCAGCAAAAAATGATGTTATCCTTGCCGGTATTGAAAAAACAGCCAGAGATGCCACTATTTTAAGACAATATTATACCTCTGATCTTTCCGTGGAAATCATGGTAAAAACGAATATACTCGGCGGTTTTTTACAACTGGTGCTGCCAGAAAACATACGGCAAATCCCTATAATCAATCTGGAATTTATCCAGAAATCCCCCCCTGTTAAGAAGCAAACCCCTTACACGGGAATGATCATTGATGCCAGAGGTCTTGGAATAGAACCCGTTCTCAACCCGGTCATTGTCAGTGAACAGGGATCTGCGATTTACTCCGGAGAATTTATCAGCCGGGAATTTGCCGTAAAAAACGGTGTCTGTAATTACATATGTAATATGGAAGCGGCAATTTATGATAAAAGAATCGGCGATTATCCTCTGATTTTCAAGGCGCTTCGAAAGGAAGGAAAAGAAAACTCCACCATTGTCATCAGCATGTCTGATTATCTTCTTTTAGAAAAAACAACAGAACGTCACAACTTTTTAAAAGAGTGCAGAGTCACTATTGTGAAGGATCAATAAGACTATTATCAATCAACCTTGTTGTCCCCACTTTTACGGCCAGGGCCAAAAGAAATTGTTCTTCTATTTTAGATATCTCATTAAGGGTCACAGGATCGCAAAACTCAATATATTCAACCTTGGTCTCTTCAAAACTATCAATAAAGGTTTGAACTTTTTCACAAATGATATCAGGATCTTTTTCTCCAGACAGAACCAATGTTTGGACCAATTCAATTGATTTACAAAGACTTATTGCAGATGCCCTTTGAGATTCGGAAAGATATGCATTTCGAGAACTCATTGCCAGACCATCTTTTTCCCGAACAATCTGACCGGCCACAATCTGGATATCAAAATCAAGGTCCAGGGTAAGTTGACGAATAATTTGAAGCTGTTGGTAATCCTTTTGCCCAAACACAGCCAAATCCGGCATAACAATGTTAAATAATTTGGTAACCACCGTGGCCACTCCTGAAAAATGCACCGGTCGAAATTTTCCACATAAAAATTGGGGCAGGTGTTCAAGTTCTATTTTAGTTTGAAAATTTTGAGGATAAATATGATCTTTTGTCGGTAAGAAAACAGCGGTTACTCCTGCCTTTTTGGCAAGGGCCAGGTCGTTTTCAATATTAGAAGGATATGCATCCAAATCCTCATTCGCGCCAAATTGTGTCGGATTAACAAAGATAGAAAGCACCACCTCATCGCATAAGGACTTTGCCTTTTCCATTAAAGAAATATGCCCCTGGTGCAAAAAACCCATGGTTGGAACAAACCCAATGGTCCGGGAAAGTTTTTTCTTTTCCTTAGACCATTTTTGCATGGTTGCTTTTGTTTTTAGAGTATCCATTTATTTTCCCAGCTCCAATTAAAAATCCTATGAAATTTGCCTGCAATCTGCAGGAAATAAAAGCTCAAAACAGGTCCCATTTTTATCGGATGTCACATTAATGTATCCATCATGATCCTGAACAGCATACCAGACAAGCGTAAGTCCAAGGCCACTGCCGTTTTTCCCCTTCTGATTAGTAATAAAAAAGGGATCAAATATTTTCTTTTTATCTTCTTTTGTAATAAGAGAACCTTTATATAAGACACTTAAAACGACATACTCTTTTGGGGTCACATCTTTATAGTTATGAAGGGATGAATCAATATAAGCATGCTTTGTCTCAATGATTACCTGGCCATTCTCTTTATGACAAAGATCTTCTGCAGCATTTAAAAACAGGTTCATGATTATTTTTTCAATATGAAGATATGAACCTTGTATATTTTTAAGCTCAGGTTCCTCAATAAGCTCAAGCGTTACACTCTCATAATCTTTTTTAATTTTTTTGAAATCAGAAGAGTGGACATAACATTCAAGAATAGAATTGATATTAACACGTTCCATTTGTACCTGACTCCCCTGGGTGATGGTTAACAAATCCCTGACCACCGTCGAAGCCTGTATGCCAGAATCTTTTATCATATCAAGACCCTGCTTGATTTTAGGATCCAGGGTCTTATCCATCATAAGCACATCAGGATAAGTGCCAATACCGGTAAGAATATTATTCAAATCATGGGCAACCGTACCGGCCAAAATCCCCAAGGACTCAGATTTTTTGACCTGAACCAGTTTTTGAATAAGGATCCGTTTTTCTTTTTCAGAAAACTTTTGTTTCGAAATGTCTATGACTAAAAAACTAAAAAAAGCGCCCCACAGACCCAGATAAATCAAAGCATAAAAAACCGCCTTGAACCACAACCCTGTTTCAATTCCATCTTTACACAATAAAATAACCAGAGGGGAAAGCACAGCCAGACAAACAAATAAAAAACAAATAACAATCTTATTTTGGAAAATATAAGATCGGTTTTTATTAACACGCTCTATAAGTTTTTCACTGAAAAGTTTGGAGATCATAACCACTGACATATATGTTTAAAAGTTGTTAGAGATCTTACTATATCAGCCAAAAAATGCAATCTAATTAAAGGAGAGGTCATTTATAAGCGATAAAATTTGCTCTAAAATAGAAAACACGATAGAATCCTTTTTGACAATTCTTAAAGATATCTTTTTAAAAACTTCAATTAAAGGGGGATCTGCTATAATGATATCACTATTCCAAAAAAGTCTTGATTTAAAACTGGCTGCGAGTCTTTTCATTATTCTTTGCTTTATGTTTTTAATTTTGCTTTTTTCTTTTAACCGTATCCAATCTTCCCAGACCAAACAAATCGCCAGCCAAATTTCAAAAGAACTGTCACAGATAGAAACAGGCAAACTTTCTGCGAAAGACCATAAACAGATTTCTCAAGCAAAAGCATTGTTAAAATCATCTTCTCAAACTCTTTCCAATGCAACTTACGGCAAGTTTATTGTGATAATCATATTGAGTCTTATCGTTGTTATGCTTTGCATGGGAGCAGTCTTTCAACTAATTTTCTTAAAGCCTTTAAAAATACTCACACAAAATATTGAAGATTCCATCAAAGGAGAAGAAAGGGACCTTGCCTTACGGATAAACTCTAAGAGAAAAGATCAGATTGGGACTCTTGCCAATTTTTTTGATGCCTTTGTCTCTAATCTGGATAGCATTATTTCTAATATTGGAAGAAAGACAGAAACCATTGCAGCAGCGTCGTCTGAAGTCTTTGTAACAAGCGAACAGATGGATGAAGAATCTACTGATCTATCTGAAAGATCAAATTCTGTTGCTGCCGCAGCAGAAGAAATGAATGCAAGTATGCACACAGTAGCAGCAGCCAGTGAAGAGGCTTCTACAAATATCTCTGTTGTGGCAGATGCTGCCGGACAGATGCAGTCTAATATCACCGGGGTCGCACTAAATTGCAAAGAAGCCCGAGAAATATCAAACAATGCATTAACCCAGGTAGATACCGCCACGGGCAAAGTCGGTCTGTTAGGAGAAGCGGCCAAAGAAATCAGCAAGGTTACTCAGGTGATCACAGATATTGCAGCGCAAACCGACTTATTAGCCCTGAATGCTACAATAGAGGCCGCCAGAGCAGGCGAGTCTGGAAAAGGCTTTGCCGTTGTTGCAAGCGAAATTAAAAGCCTTGCCTCTCAAACTGCCGAAGCCACTCAAAATATCCGGGGAAAAATTGAAAGCATCCAAAGCTCAACCAAAGAAACCGTTGATGAAGTTGGCAATATCTCCAACATTATTACCCATGTAGATGAAATCGTAAATCAAATTGCCGGTGCCATTGATGAACAATCTAATTCCGCTACCGAAGTGGCAACAAATATTGAACAAGCTTCCATCGGCATTTCAGAGGTTAATGAAAATGTTGCTCAAAGCTCCCAGGTGGCTTCTGAAATTGCAAGTGACATTTCAAGAGTAGATTCAATTGCTTCTGAAATGTCAGACCGAGTGACAAACATGTCCAGCAGTGCAAAAGACCTTGACTCTTTGTCTTTAAACCTAAGAGATATGATTTCTATTTTCAGAATATCCAAGCAGAAAGAGAAAAACCAAACAGAAACCAGTTCAAGCAAAATAAACATCCCGGATTTAATGCCCTGGTCATCAAAGTTTGAATTATCGATCAGTGAAATCGATACCCACCACAAAGAACTGGTCCGCCTGGTTAATCTACTTCACAAAGCCATGAGAATGCAAAAAGGAAGCAACGAGGTTAGCAAGATTCTCAAAGACCTTGCTGGGTACACTGTTTTTCATTTTGGTTTTGAAGAAGAGTTGCTTAAAAGATATGATTACTCTGAATATGATGCTCACAAAAAAGCTCATAAAGACCTGGTGGAAAAGGTCTTGGCTTTCCAGGAGGATTTTAAAAATGGAAAATCAACCGTTACTTTAGATTTAATGAATTTTCTCACAGACTGGTTAAAAAATCATATCATGAAAACCGATATGGCATATGCTCCATTTTTAAAAGAAAAAATGCAAAACGTTTAAATTTCAACACGATAGGGAAAAAGAAGGTCAACATGGGTGTCAAATCCATGACGGCTGCAGAAGATTTTGCCTGTTTTTATCACTACTTTCTTTCTGCACAAAACTATAACCATTTGTAAATACTGGATGTTTCATCAAGGAAGCCTTTCCTGGCATAAGTATTGCTTTAATTGTCTTATAAGAAAGCTAATAAAAGACAATGAGAGAAGGGGAATCCATGAGACAGGCACTCAACAGAATATCAACCACGATGACAGCTGTGTTTTCAATGATATTTAAAATCGCACAAAAGCAAGCGGATCATAAAAAACTAACCCACCATATTCTCGAATTAAATAAAAAAGAATCTTCCAAAGAAATAATCAATGAAGTGGCTATTTGTCTTAAAGATATTATCAACTACCGATTATTTGCTTTTGTTATCAAAAAAGAAGAAGCTGTAGATATCTGGCTGGACCCCAGGATGTATAAAAACTCGCTTGAAAGTATTATTTTAAAAGATTTCTTTATAGATGATAAATCTTGCTTGAATTATCTGAATCACTCTTTTCAATCGAATGAATCCAAAGAGAGCTTCAACATGAACGACCTTATTTTCTATGACATCAGCCAGGAAAATAGTAATTTTCGAATTTACATGCTTCCAAATAAAAAACCATATGCCTTTCAAGATGAAGTGGTAAACATGATTCTTCAAGGATGTTCTTTTGCACTTTCCCAGCAACTTAAAATTGAAAATTTAAAAGACGCGGCCACTATTGATGCGTTAACCGGCTGCTATAACAGAAGAGAATTTGAAAATCAGCTGAAAAGAAATATCGCCAGTGCTGCCCGCCATAAAAGTGACATGTCTTTATTTATGTTTGACCTGGACTATTTCAAAAAGATAAATGATACCTATGGCCATCCAGCAGGCGATAAAGTGCTTCAGGAAATCACCCTTTTGGTCCAAAAAAGTATGCGATCCGGCGATATTCTTGCCAGGTATGGTGGAGAAGAATTTATCGCCATCTTACCGGAAACCGACAAGACCAAAGCAATGGAACTTGCTGACCGGCTACGCGAAAAAATAGCAAAAATGACTATTTTACATAACAAAACGAATATAAAAGTTACCGCAAGTTTTGGTGTCTCCGAACTTAATCGAAGCGCTGATATAGACAAAATTATCCAGGATGCCGATTCAATGCTTTATAGAGCTAAAAAGAACGGACGCAATACGGTTATGCCCGGCGTAATTAAAATAATTAACAGCGAAATACTCAAAAGAAGAAAAGAAACTCTGTTATAATAACCACAACCTTGAATGATATATCTGTTTCCTTGACACAGTTTGCGCGAGTCAAGTATGATAATTCTATTCTATCAAGATGTATAATTCGATACACTCACTATACATGCCTGATATAAAGATAAGATTTTCAAACAGACCGTTGGTGAGAAAACACTTATGAGCCCCATTCAAGAACTCATTAAAGACATCAAAAATTTAAAACCGATTCCCGCTGTAATCAATCAAATCCTTGAAGTTATTGATCGTCCAGACAGTTCCATGGAACAAATTTCTCAAATTATTCAATACGATCCGGCAATTACCGCCAGTGTCTTGCGAACATGTAATTCTGTTTATTTCGGGCTAAAAACTCCGGCTGAATCTGTTAAAGACGCTGCAACCATGTTAGGGATGGATCAACTTCTTGAAATTGTCCTGATGAAATCAGGTGCAAAAGCATTATCAGGAAAACAAGAAGGCTATGGTCTCCATGAAGGGGCTATGTGGAAATATTCAGTATCTTCTGCACTCATTGCTAAACAAATTGCGATAAAGCTATCAATGGACAACAAAAATACCATCTTTACAGCAGCTTTACTCAAGGATATTGGAAAAACTGTCCTGGACCGATTTGTTCAAGATTCCTTTGAAAAAATAACAGCTTTGGTGGTGGATAAAAATTATAGTTTCAGAAAAGCAGAGAAAGAAGTTATCGGTGTGGACCATGCAGAGCTTGGCGGGATGATCGCAAAGATATGGAAGTTTTCACCCAGAATGGTAAACATCATCCGACATCATCATCTAACAGATAGTTCAATGATCAAAAATAAAGAAATTGCCGTGGTCTATCTGGCAGACTGTATCTGTATGATGATTGGAATCGGATTTGGATCAAATGGGCTTGCATATCAATTTAATGATAAGGTGATGAAAGTACTGGGTCTGGAGTCGGATGATATTTCTGTCATCATTGCTGAATTTGCTGAAAATATGAAAAAATTTGAAGCTTTATTACGAGTTGTCTAAACGATAAAAGCCCCTTTAGCCATTATTATTCGGATAAAGGGGCTTTTGCAAATCTATCTTTATGTTTTAGACTTTAAATTTAGCTGTCATAGCATCCAATTGAACCATAACATTATTTAAAACTTCCCCTTTTTCTTTAACCGTGTTGGAAAAGCTATTTATTTCCTGGGAACCTGTCAGAACATCACTAATCTCTTTGGACACCTGTGCTGAAACTTCTGAACTCTGACTTACATTTACATTCACTTCCTTAATACCAACAGAGACCTGGCTAATATTTTCTGCTATTTCATTGGTCGTTGCAGTCTGCAGCTCTATGGCTGCCGCAGCTTCATTAACAAAACCATCTATTTTATTAATGATCTCTGAAATTTCCTGTATCTCATGGACGGCACCACTAATCTGATCCTGAATTGTTTGAATATTTTCAGCAATATCTTCAGTAGCGCCAGCAGTTTGTCCTGCCAGCTCTTTTATCTCGTTGGCAACAACGGCAAACCCTTTCCCGGCTTCTCCTGCTCTGGCAGCTTCAATGGTTGCATTCAAAGCCAGAAGATTTGTCTGGGAAGAAATACCGTTAATTGTATCCGTCACATTATTAATTTCTTCTGCAGCACGGCCAAGCTTTCTAACGCGTTCGGAGGTTAACTGAGCCTGCTCAACAGCTTTATTGGTTATTTCCATGGTATTGATTGAATTCTGGGAAACCTTCTCGATATTTGCACTCATATCATTGGTCCCAGCAGCAACAATTTCAACATTGGTACTGGCCTGTTCCATGGCCGCAGCCACAGAATCCATATTAACGCTCATTTCTTCTGCTGCCGAAGCTACGGTATTTACTTTACTCACGGTGGTTTCTGCACCCTCACTCATTTTATCAGAAATTTGATTAAGCTCACCAGAAGCTGAACTTAAGGTATGAACGCCACCATTTATATCTTTAATCATCTGTGCTAGGCCTTGAACCATTTCATTCATTGCATCCACAGTATCTTTTATGGCATCTTTTGCCTCATAGCTAAATTTATATTGAAAATTACCCTGAGCAACCTCCTGAGCCAACTTTGCCATGCCTCTCATACTTTTCATCAGTTGTTTATTCATAAACATGACGATCAACATACCCACAATCAAGGCTAACGTTCCAGAGGTCGCAGAGCTAACCAAAATCTGCCCGCTCACACCTTCCATAAGTTCCTTTTCAGACACTGCAACAGTAAAATACAATTCCCAGGGAGCAAAATAGTTAACGTATGCATAAAAGCTCTTTTTATCATGACCATAATTTCCAGCGATAGATTCGCCTTTTAAAAGATCTTTACCATTTTCAAAATCTTTTACATTTACAGACAGGTAATTTGAGTCCGGATGTATAAGAATATTTCCCTCTGGATTATTAACAAAGGAATACCCTGCACCGCTGACATTTACTTTACCGATAAGATTGATAAGATCCTTGGTCAAAATTTTACTGCCCACAGAATAAGCACCAATAATCTTGCCTTCCTGAGAATCTTGAATAGGCTGAAGAATCTGCATAGCAAGATCTTCTCCAATCTTAGTCAACAGAATATGTGATTTTTCTTTTATAATATCTTTGTACACAGGCGAACCCTGGCCAAAATATTCACCGATATTTCTGATCGGTTCTCCAAGAAAATCTTTTTCAGCATTTTCATCGACAAGACTTGTTGATACTTTAACCAGTTTATTTTCAAATAGTTGATAAACGGCGATATCTGAAGAACTGCCTTTGCTGACGTCATCAACAAGAACATAATCAGCGGTCACAAAGTCCAGGCCAAAAATCATTTTTGGAATCTCTGCCATTGCCTTTTTTTTCGTTTTTGAGTAAAAATCGTAAATTTCGACCTCAGCGGGGTCAACATCAACAATCATGATCGTTCCACCGGCACCAGACTTAGCCTTAGCAATCAAAGCACCCAGTTCAGACTCAAGTTTTTCTTTCTGCAGATTATATTTGAGTTCGACAGTTTTTAACAAAACATCAGATACATTTTGAATACTGGTCTTTCCCTTCGAGAGAAAAGAACTTTGAGTTTTATAAAAATTGACGGCTGCCATAATAAGGACCGTAATAATGATGATTCCTGCTGAACCAATTATCAGCTTCTTATCAAACCCGATTTTTCCCATTGATCACTCCTTGTTTAAATCTAAATCCAATACTCTTATATAAAATTACCGCATTTAGTCTGCTCAAAACGATTCATAAAAAAAAACGCCGTTCATCTATTGGTAATTTTTACTTTTTTAATTAAAATTAACTTAATCTTGAAATTCAATTATTACAAGAAAAAAAAGCTATTTTATAGCTCTTATCTCAATATTTTCTTTACTAAGGTATCTTTTAACCTTTTCGATGGGTATTTCTTTTCTATGAAATATCCCTGCAGCCAACGCTGCCTCTGCACGGGTTTCTTCAAACACATCTTTAAAATGTGCTTCACATCCAGCACCACTTGACGCGATAACGGGAATGGAAACGGCATTTTTCACACTATTAATCAATTCCAGATCAAACCCGGAATTGGTTCCATCTTTATCGATACAATTGAGAAGAATTTCTCCAGCACCCAGCTCCTGGCAAGCCGTTGCCAAAGAAACTGCATCCAGATCCACAGCTTTTCTACCGCCTTGTACAGTGCATTGATACCAGCAGTACTGCTCATTGTTGGGTCCTGGGAATTGAGTCTTAATCACGTGGTGTTTTTTTGCATCTTCTGGAGAAGACACATACACTCTTTTAGGGTCAACGGAAATAACAACCGCCTGGGCACCATATACCCTGGAAATCTGTTCAATTGCACTTTGTCCCGTCTTTTTTCCAGTTTTCAGATACGCCATGGCAATATGCACAGCATCACTGCCGATAGATATTTTATCCGCACCGGACCTGAAGTATTGTGCTGCCACATCAAGGGACGTATACATGATATTATTGCTGTCTGTGTAATCACGGATACCACCACCAATGGTCAAAGGGACAAAAACATTCTGACTGGTCTGTTCGAGAACCTTGATCATGGGCATATCCTTTAAAGGAAAATCCCGGAACCCTGTAATATTCAAAAAGGTGATCTCATCGGCCCCTTCTTCATAATATCGTTTGGCCAATTCAACTGGCTTACCCAGATTTCGGACATCTCCTTTTTCCCGGACATCGTACTGATCTCCTTTCGTGACGACAAGATCACCGGAATCATTGGTCCGAACATCCAGACAGGCAATAATCCTCTTAGAAAGCCCTCTACCCTTTATATCTATCGCTTTTTTTGCCTTCAAATCCTTTTGATAAATAAAATTTTCCAACAATTTAATCCCGTCACTGCCACTTTTTTCCGGGTGAAACTGCGTTCCAATAACATTTCCCTTTTGAACGCTGCTTGCAAACTCATAATCATAACTTGTGGTGGTCAAAACAACGGAATCATCGTCGGGTACAATATGATATGAGTGCACGAAATAAAATTTTGCGTCTGAATCAATACCGTCAAAAACAGGAGAATCCTTTTTTAAGTTCACCCCATTCCACCCAATGTGCGGTACGGCAAGATCAGTTTTAAAGCGCTTAACTCGTCCTTTGAACAGCCCCAGACTTTCATTCTTTGAGTTATCTTCTTCACTTCCCTCAAACAGCGCCTGCATTCCAAGGCAAATCCCAAAGAAAGGTTGGTCTGCCTTCAGATATTCCCTCAAAGGCTCAATATATTTTTTTTCATTGAGAATCTGGATCATACTCTGATAATTTCCCACACCGGGAAATAACAATCGTTGGGCATCCAAAATATCTGACGCTTTGGTGACCGGCTTGATCTGACCACCCAATTTTTCTATGGCATTGACGACACTTCTAACATTGCCGGCTCCATAATCCAATAATGTGATTTTCATATCTTTGTATCCTTAATACTCACCATATCAACAGGCTTGCGTTTTTAATGCAGACCATATCTATTTTATACTTTTCTATCAGTTGGCTAATCTTTTCATCTTCTATTTTTTTTACCCCAATGGTCGTACAGATATTATCATCCAAATCTGTTTTTAGAAAGATATTTATCCGGGCCGTTTTACTCATCATGGACAGAGCTGTTCCACCATTGCCTTTATATTTTTCTCCAATAACATCAAATGCCTGGTTAAAATTAGAATGGTCAAAATATTCAAGAAAAGTCTTTGATCCAACCCTTTCCGGGCATTGAGCCAAAACAACAAGGATTCCTCCATCTTTTACAAACATTGCTGCGTTGTTAATCGCTTTATGCGCCTGAATCAAATTAATATCCTTCGGATAACCGCCACAGGATGCAACAACAAGTGAATACTTTTTCTTGTTGTCTACTCGATAAAAAGAATCCAATGTATGACATGCTGCTGTAAAATCATCCCAGGCCTTTGCAACAATAAGCCGGCACACCTTTGTTTTTGAATCCAAAATACCATGGATCGATACTCGATAAGATGAAATAAATTCATCAATTTCCTTTAAATCTTCAGCCAGAGGGTTACCATCCAGTCTTCCAGGACAACATCCCAAACTGAGTTTATGGTGTTTTTTATCCAAAAAAAGGCTATGATTTTTATAAATATCCGGCATATAGCCAAGGCCTGGAAAAAGAAGCTTTCTTCCGCCACCATATCCTGCAAAATAATGATGAGACAGCGCACCAAAGCTGATAATCAGATCACTGGCAAGTATATCCTTGCGGATATGAATCCGGGTTCCTTTTTGTGTAGATCCGCAATCTTTAAACACCGATTGATCATTGCTGTCATGATGCACAAATTCATAGTCACGATATGTCTGCCCATAAACATCAAGACACTCTGCATCGCTTTGTCGTGCATGGGTACCATAAGCAATAAAAAACTTAATCTGTGTTTTTTTAACGCCCTGATCCAAAAGGACATTTAGCAATTGGGGCAGATAGATTTCATATCCACATCGCCTTGTCTTATCTGCAACAACAATGGCAATATGTTTAAATGATTCTACTTCTTCGGGTAATATTTGGGCCAGCTCTTTTGCAAACGTGTTTTCATCCACATCAAATCCGGGATCAGTTATGGACAAAACCTTGGCCGTTTCCGGCAAATCCACCTGGAAGTTTGATTTTCCAAATTTTAGGTTAATTTTTCCGGCCATAAATCCCCTGAAGATGATCATTAAATTTAAGATCATTAAATCCTGACGTATCAAGTCGCTTTATGGTATTTTTAATAAATGTATCCTGGGTTTTAATTTTTTTGGGGCTGCCAGTATAGTGAAATAATCGTGCACCCGGCACCATGACCCTGAAAAGGGCATCATAAAATTTTTTCCCATACAGATCACCTGTAGCAGAAGTAAATCGTGGCGGGTCATGAATCACACTGTTAAACATACCATCTTTAAGCAAATCAATCTCATCGGTAATATCCCCATGCGTTAATTCCAACCTTTTATCTGCATATTTCTTTAACCAGGGATTTACATTGCGCAAACGGATAACCTCACGGCTTTTTTCGAATGATACCACCTTTTTTGCTCCGGCTTTTAAAGCAAAGACCGCTGAATATCCTAAACCGCCACAAGTATCCAAGACCTGATCATTGGATAAAACAACAAGCTTTGTTTTTAATTTAGCATCCGTTAGTGGATCTATATCTTTGGATCGATGCATTTTAATACCATCTATCTCAAGGATCGGCGCACTCTGTGTCGGCACCAGCTTATAATACCCATGACTTCGAACCTCAAGGGGCTTTAACGCCTCATTTTCAAGCACAAAAATCTTATTTTTAACCGATGAGACCGCCTCTAGTCTTTCAATATCCACAGAAACGTTGTGATCCAAAATCAAATGTGTTTCCTGGATTTGCCAAATTTTGTGTGTCAAATTCAAATCCAGAGACAAGCGGACTTCTTTTTTCCCTGTCCGCAAGGCCTCTAAAATCTGCGTTACCACATCAAAATGAAAAAAATATGTGTATAATTCCATAAATATAAAAAGCTTCTGGAATGATTAAACAAAACCAGAAGCTATCTTTTTTAAATAAAAAATGCCTGTTATTTAGCTAATTTTCATTACAGGCTTTCATTGTTGGTTTTCATCACTGGATTCGATACCGTTTTTAGCTTCCAGAACTTTAACTCTTTGTTCCAGCTGTAACAAGTATGTTTCCATTTGCTCAAGATAGTGTGAGAAGGTATAGCTTATGCCCATTTCCAGAGTTCTTGCCTCGATCCTCTGGTGTAATTCTTCCTGAGTTAATTTGGCTCTTTCATCAAGCGTAGGCATGCTAACCTCCCTATTTTAAAGTCTTTCTTTAGGCTTTTT
>JAWSVH010000119.1:0-12804 GCA_033852015.1 Desulfobacula sp. | reverse complement strand
TGCAGGCTGATATTTTAGGTGCTTCAGCCCATGGGCTGAGAAATATCCTATGCCTTTCCGGTGATCATCAACAATTTGGCGATCACCCAAATGCAAAAGGTGTTTTCGATATCGACTCCATGCAGTTGGTTGCCATGATTAAAAAAATGAGAGACGAAGGTAAATTTCTCGGTGGCGCAGAGATTGATGAGCCCCCAAAAATGTTCATCGGTGCCGCAGCAAATCCCTTTGCTGATCCGTTTGAATGGAGAGTTCACCGTCTGGCAAAAAAAGTAGCCGCAGGTGCAGATTTCATTCAGACCCAATGCGTATACAATATGGAAAAAGTACGAGAATGGGTTAAACAGGCCAATGATATGGGCCTGACTGACAAAACCGCAATCCTGCCCGGCGTTACCCCCATGAAAAGCATTGGTATGGCAAAATATATGAAAGCCAAAGTTCCTGGGATGGACGTGCCTGATGAAATCATCAAACGACTTCAGGGTGTGGAAAAGAAAAAAGTCGCTGATGAAGGTATCAAGATTGCCTGTGAACAAATTGAAGAATTTAAAGAAATGAAAGGCGTTGCCGGCGTTCATCTGATGGCCATTGAGTGGGAGCATATGGTTCCTGAGATCGCTGAACGGGCAAACGTTCTGCCAAGACCAAAAGTTTAACCTGACCCCATTAATTTAGGTTGAATTTTACATTTTTAGATTATATAGATGAATGAGACATAATCAATTTTATCTGTGCAAGGGATATTCGATAATACACCCCTTGCACAGATATTTTTTGTTACTGGCAATTTCAAGGCTTTATCAAGATAAGGGACGCGTATGCGAACGGATATTGAAAAAGACCTGCTCATTCAAGCAATTGATTCGTTCAAACGATCAATTATCGTTATCTCCCCAAACTTAGAAATTCTATCTACCAACCAAGTCCCATCAAAACCAGGATCCGATGCAATAAAAGTGGGACAACTGTGTCATAAGGCATTGTATAACCGTAATTCACCCTGCGATAATTGTCTTGCAAAAGAAGTGTTGGCCACAAAAAAAACTGCGGTGAGAAAGGGACGCGAAGGAATGATGTCCCTGGAAAAAGTATCCTGTTTATATTCCTACCCAATATTTACAGACGGAAAAATCACGTCTATGGCCATTATGGATTTTTCCATGCCGACCATGGAAAAAATGGAAGAACGGCTTCATCAATCCAACAGTTTTTTAAACAATCTAATCAAAAGCGCGGTGGATGCCATCATTGCATCAGATATGAACGGTAAAATCCTTATCTTTAATGATACAGCCTGCGAAATTGCAGGATATAATTCAGATGAAGTCATTGGAAAACTGAGCATCAGAGAAATTTACCCGGAAGACGGTGCAAAAGATGTTATGAAAATGCTACGCAGCAACCAATATGGTGATAAAGGCACCTTGAGATCCTTTCGGGTGAATATCCGCAAAAAAAATGGCGAGGCTATCCCCATAAACCTGAATGCCGCCATTGTATATGAAGGAGATAAAGAAGTCGCCACCTTGGGATTTTTCCATGACCTGCGGGAAACATTGGAATTTGAGTCCGAACTTGAAAAAACCCGCGTACAGCTTCTACAAGCCGAAAAGATGTCTTCCCTTGGTGAGTTGGCCGCCGGCGTGGCCCACCAATTAAATAATCCATTGGGTGGTATCACTCTGTACTCTCAATTAATGATGGAAGAGTACGATCTGCCCGAAGACGCCCAAAAAGATCTGGAACGAATTCTCCAGGATGCACAAAGGTGCAGCAATATTGTAAAAGAACTGCTCAAATTTTCTCGCCAGACCAGCAATGAAATCCACCCGCAGGATATCAATCAGATTCTTTCTGAAACGCTTTTTCTGGTGGAAGATCAGACCATCTTTCAAAATATCATCATTGAAAGAGACTTCCAGGAATCTCTTCCCATGGTTCCGATGGATATCCAGAAAATAAAACATGTCTTTATGAATATTATCCTCAATGCTGCCGATGCCATGGAAGGCAAGGGCCTTTTGTCTTTGTCAAGCTGGCTGGCTCCCTCCCGGGACCGTGTATGCATTGAAATATCCGATACCGGTCCAGGAATCGAAGAAGATGTTCTTTTAAAAATATTTGATCCGTTCTTCACGACCAAAGAACAAGGCAAAGGGACAGGCCTTGGCCTGAGCATGGCTTACAGAATCGTAGAAGACCATGGCGGGAAAATGTTTGCAGAAAGCAAAATTGGTGTGGGTACGGTATTCTTTGTTGAACTTATGCTGACACCCCCGGCTCAACCCGTCTCAGGAGAAAGTACCGATGAAAAATAATCCCACAAAAAAGATACTGGTAATTGATGACGAACGGGATATCAGAGATGGATGTGAACGTATTCTTTCCCGTCTGGACCTTAATGTAACAAAAGCTGAGAATGGTCAGGCAGGGCTTGATATTCTTAAGACTAACGATATCGATATTGTCATCTGTGATATTAAAATGCCGGGCATTGACGGCATCGAAGTCCTCAGCCAGGTAAAAAAACTATACCCTTCCATTATCGTCATCATGGTCACAGGATTCAGTACGGTTGAAAATGCCATAGAAGCCATGAAAAGCGGCGCATATGATTTTATTTCAAAACCCTTTACTCCGGATCAACTTAGAATCGTTGTCAAAAGAGCAATAGAGACGTTACGCCTTAAAGAAGAAGCACAACTGCTGAAACTTGAACGCCAAAGAAACCTTGCAGATCTTCAAACCGAACAAAGTCGGATCCGGACCATTATTGAAACCCTTCCCAACGGCGTGCTGGTAACCAATATTGCAGGCCAGGTCGTGCTAATGAATCTGGTCGCCGAAGAATATATGGGACAATCTCAAGATACCTGTCTTGGAGAAAATATTGAAACCTGCATTTCTGACCAAGGCCTATGCGATTATATCCGGGAAATTTCCACCTGTACATTAACACCCGATGAAGATATGCATTCCTACGAACTTGCACTTTCTGAACAACGATTTATCCTGGCCCAGGGCCGTCCTGTTCTTGGCGAAGATGATGATTGCATGGGAGCCGTTGTTACGCTTTCTGATATAACAGACCTAAAGATATTTGACCGCTTAAAATCAGAGTTTGTGGCAAAAGTCTCCCATGAACTGCGATCGCCACTGTCCATTATCCATGAACAACTGGCCATGGTGATCAAAGGCTCAGAAAATAACAAGAAAGATAACAGCCAATATATTCTCGGCCGGGCAAAAGAAAAAACCCAAAGCCTGATCTCCCTGATCGGAGATTTATTGGATATCTCAAAGATCGAGGCTGGTAGCGGCGAGCTTGAAGCCATCGAGGTTGATATAGATGATTTAATTGAAAAAATTATCGAATTTGTCCATTCCCAGGCCCAGAAAAAAGATCAATCCATATTACTGGATATTCCGGATAAAAAGTTACCGCCTTTGCTGGCAGACCCCGTTGCCCTTGAAAGTATTTTTGGCAACCTGATCACCAACGCGATAAAATATACCCCGGAAGGGGGTAAGATATGGGTTAAAATAGACACCCAAACAGATACCAAAGGTACAAATGTCCGGGTAAAAATTAAAGATAATGGCTTTGGAATCGAAGAAAGACATCTGGCTAAAATATTTGAAAAATTTTACAGGATCAAGGACGACGAAACCAGATTCATTAATGGAACAGGTCTTGGACTTCCCATCGTAAAATCCCTTGTAGACTCTATGGAAGGAGAGATTTTCGTAGAAAGTATCGCCGGGAAAGGGTCTGAGTTTACAGTTCTCTTACCAGTAGAACAACACTGATGCAGCAACGCCTGCATTGAAAGACCTGCTGCACCAGTATCTTTTTATAATCAGTCCAATAGGTCTTTTAAGCTTTCAATAATTTTCTCAGGTGATGCGGGCTTTGCCAGATAATCGTCAGCTTCCATATTTATCCCGCTTGCGTGTGAGTACTGAGTGGAACTTACATGATCTGCAACTGCTGTCAGAAGAACAATCGGAATATCCGCATACTTGTCATCCTTTTTAAGCTCTGAACATACCTCATAGCCATCCTTCTCAGGCATCATGACATCTAATACAATCGCGTCTGGTGGATTGGCCTTTACCTTTGCAATGGCCTCAACCCCATTGTACGCAACTTCAATTTCATAGCCTTCCATTTGAAGATTTTCTTTAACCACAGCAACAAAATCAGGCTCGTCATCGACTACTAGGATTCTTTTTGTACTCATGAGTGTCCTCCTTTATGATAATTTCCAGAACGTAACTAAATCTATAACACGATCCTATCGCGATGTCGATGCTATCTTTCGTTAAAAAGAACTAAATTGTTACAAAGTGTAACAACCGCCCCGGGCCGCTTGACAAAAGAAAGGTTCTTCTTTATGCATAATAAGCACCGAACACATTCACCCCATCCATAATGATCGACAAGGAGGCTATATGAAGACTCTAAGGCATGTGTTACTTACGTCGTTACTCGTCGCATTAATCTTTACAACAACAGGGTGCGCCCAGAAATCTTTAAAAAACAACGAAAGAGCCAAACCATCCAACGCCAATACGGTTGAAAATGAACCCCGGTATACCTATCATGAATTTGACATGCTTTGCCTTTTCTATCGTACCAACGACATTGCCACCTACAAAAAGTTATTGCCCAAACAATTCCAAATGCCTGAAGAACCCTTGGTAATGGTTTTTTTTGCAGATTATTACGATATGGATAACGCCACAGACCCCTATCTGGAAACAGCGGTTCTTTTAAAAGTTAATTATAAGGATAAACCTGCATGGCATTGTGTGACAATGCCGGTGACAAGCGATGAAGCACGACTTGGAGGCATTCATTATTTAGGATATCCCAAAATCATGGGCGATATCTCCTTTCAACGCAATACAGATCAATTTAAGGGCACATTAAATCTGAATAATAAACCCATCATGTCTGTTACTCACAACACCAAAGATCATTTTGTGACCCAGGAAGAAAAGCAGATGTTTGAGCGTTTAAAAGGGCTTCCCAATCTAAATATTTTAAATGGACAAGTTTTCAAGGTCAAATTTGGTAAAGGTTCCGGCCAGTATTCTCTTTTACAATTATCAAAGATGTATCCAGATGCACTGGAAGTGAAAGTTGGTAAGTCAAATCTTGTTATGGATTCCAATGCAGCAGGAGAATATTCAAAACCGCTGGGCGATATTTTTAGTATTCGCCCCTCAAAAATGATGTTGGCATACTATTTAAAAAACAAAACGGTCATGCGATTTGAAAATTAGCCACTCTCTGAACAAACGATAACGATGGAGGACCAATGAAAAAAATCAACCGAAGAGAATTCATCAAGTCATTGGCTGTAAACGGTGCTGCATTAAGCCTACCCAATCTGGCCTTTGCATCAGGCAAATCCCTGATATCAACATTAGACAAACCTGTGGTCAGTGTTGTTCAGATTGAAAAAGGCAATATAGATTATGCGGTCAGAAAAGCCATTGATTTAATCGGCGGCATCACGCACATCACCGCAGGCAAAGAACGCATTTTACTAAAGCCAAACCTGGTCTCCCAGGAACCAAGTGATGTTACCAAACCAAGTGTCATCAAAACCCTGGCCCAAATCATGATAGAAGCTGGAAAAGAAGTCTCTATTGGTGAGGGCTCAGCTGCAGGCCCCCCCAATTATCGTCCCGGAACTTTCGGCGGCGTTTGCCGAACTAAAAATGTAGATCAGCTAAATTCCATTCAACAAACGGTATTTGATAGACTTGGGTATTCTGATCTTTCCAAAACCTTAAAAACCCAACTGATCAATTTGCATACAGGGAAAATGGCCGCCATAAAGCTGCCGGATGGGTTTGTCTACAAAACGCTTATAATACATCAAGCGTTAGCAGACACCGACATGCTCTGCTCCGTACCGATGATGAAAACCCATGGCCTGGCAAAGGTTACCTTGGGCATGAAAAACCTTTTTGGTACCTTTCCCGGACAAGTATATGGCACCGTCCGTTCAGCTGTACACACCCAAGCCTCAAAAATAGAACCCTCTGGAACCGCGTCTGCAATCGTGGATATAGTCCGGGCCAATAAATTGGGTTTGGTCGTGGTGGATGCCTCTACGGCGATGCAGGGCCAGGGACCCTCTATTTATCAAGGCGGACAATTGGTTACAATGAATCTGATTATCGCTGGGACCAACCCCCTGGCGACTGATATGGTTTCTGCCAATATTATGGGATTTGTACCCGAAGAGATACCCACTTTCACCTGGGCCTGGAAAGCCGGCATGACACCCATAAGTCTCGCAGATATTGAGATACGGGGCAAACAGATCGCACAGGTCAAACAATCATTTAAAAGACCACAGGTAATACCCTATGCATTCATGAGCAAATACGGCCCGCCCTGTTAGAAAAGATGAGGCCAAATAAAACGAGGTTAAAAAAAACAAAGCAAATTGACAAGCAAATGCAAGGTCTTTATAATCACCGGGTGTTTTAAAATTAATTCTCACAATGGAGGCCCTGCGCATCATGCCGTTTTTTTTGAACAACACTGCGAATATCTACTACGAAGACACCGGATCCGGAGAACCTGTTATTGCCACCCACGGGCTCATTGAAAACACGACATATTGGAGCAAAACAGGCATCACCCCTGCCCTGTCTGAAAATTTCAGAGTAATCTCCATGGATCTGCGCGCCCATGGAAAAACCACCCAAACAGGTGAACCCAAAGGCTATGATATAGACACCTGCATAAATGATATCGAGGCCCTTGCGGATCATCTAAAAATAGACAAGTTCCACCTGATTTCTCACTCCACAGGCGGATTTATCTCTGTAGGCCTTGCCATGAAAAACAGTGACCGGCTTGCCAGCCTGACGCTGACCGACACCTCATCGTCTACAACCTTTATTAAAAAACCCGAGCACAATACCGCTTTTCATAATCGGTTCGCCCAAAGCTTTGAAATGAACTCCTGGGAAACCATCATAGAAAACATCAAAAAACAGCCCTTCCCGTTTTTCTTAGGAATCGCCCAGACAAAAGACAATCAGGCCATGTGGGATATGGCATATGAAATCATCAAAATTGGTGATAAAAATGCGATTGCCCAGTTTATCCGTTCCTTTTATAAAGACCCGGATCCCAAGGTTGAAAAGCTCAGAAAGATCACCTGCCCGACACTAATCCTTATCGGCCAGAAAGATGAGCTTTTTTTGGACTCCAGCAAACTGATGGCAAAAGAAATTCCAAATGCCCAACTTGAGATCTTTAAAGATGCCGGCCATATGCTGGCAATTGAACGCCCAAAACAGACATTGCAGATGATTGAAACATTTATAAGTGCGAATAAAATAAAAGAATCAATTTAAATATATTTTTCACAACTTTTCTTTTATTTCTTCCATTCTTTCTTTCGGAAATAATTGATCAACGACACCTCTTTTTTTAAGCTTTTGTCCATGAAGGGCCCTTAAATTATTTTCCGCAACATGATTTTCTGGCCACAGCCTTAGAGCTTCTTCATAATATTTTTTTGATTCAGCGTTGGATTGTTCATATCTTGCTATAACTCCAAGATTCGTATAAACGACTGAAATCCGCCTGTTTATCTCGGTTTGTGCTTCTTTAATCTCTTCAAATCTTTTTTCTAAAATCCGGTTAAAATCATACCCTTTAAAAGCTGGATCTTCTTTGTGAAACATCGTCTTAAGATATTCATTAATACTGTGGTCATCCATTTTCCCAACGATATCTGACCAGTTTTGATAAATATGAAGGCCTTTTTCAGAATGTTCCCGTGCAAACTGCAAATAAAGAGCAAGATTTTCTTTGATAATTGTTTTATTTTCGCTTAAGTGTTCTGTTTCAACTCGGACAAGGTACACGGAGCCCTTATTTACAGCTATTACACCCATTTCAAAGGAATCTTCATACCCGAATACTGATGTATAGATTGATTCAATTTTATCAAGAATTTTAACAGCCTCATCATGATTGCCCGAAGCCATAAGTTTGTTATAATTACCAAAGGCTTTCTTTGCTTCAACAATCCTTGGATCAAAGGACCTGTTAATCTTCTGATAATGATTGTAAGCAAAAAAAACAATGCCGAGTGTAATAAGAATTACCGTGTATAAGACCTTTTTGGTCCCGGACTGAAGTGTAAAAATTTGTTTTAAAGCCATGCTGTACCTTTAAGATTAAATTAAAAATGGATAATAATCAAAAAAACTATTACCCATTTTTCTATCATGATATCGCTGTGTTAAGCGACAACTATTTTTTATGTTATAAGGCTATGCTCCATGGACTTTTTCAGCAAGAAACTTCTTGATTTCCAAAGGAGTGTCTTCTGTGACAAGTGCAACAAAAATATGAACAATGATTGCAATAGGTGCGCCGATCCATGCGAAATACCAGGGATTGACATAATATGCCATAAATTCGGCACCCGGCAAAATAGTTCCAATTTTTGATGCAACAAAATAAATAATTGCTAAAAGAGAAACACCAAGGCCTGCAGCAAGGCCTGCGCCTGCACCCGCCCTGTTTGAGCCGCTCCACCATATCCCCAAAAGGAACATTGGAAAAAGAGTACAGGCTGCAAGGGAGAAGGCAACAGCAACAAGCTGGGCAATAAGGGCAAGCTTCATAATGGCAACAAACATAACACCCACGGCCATTACAACAGTACCGACTTTTGCCATGAACATCTGTTGTTTACTAGTTGCTTCAGGATTTAATACTTTGTAATAAAGATCATGGGAAAAAGCTGAAGCTCCGGCAACAAGAAGACCAGATACAGTTGAAAATGCGGCTGATACAGCACCCGCCGCAAGAAAGCCCACAATAAGATGATGGACATCACCAAGCTGGGCAGTATAAACAACAATGGCATCCTTAGACAGCTTGCCTATTTCAGGGTTGGCTGAAAGAATTTTACCGAATGCAGAGTATAAAGGTGCTGTCCAGTAAAGGATACAGATAAAAAACAGACCCCAAACAACCGACCATCTGGCATCACTTGGTTTTGGCACAACATAAAATTTGGCAATAACATGGGGAAGACCTGCCGTACCCAGCATAAGAGAAAAACAGATGGCCATCCACTGAAAAAAGTCTTTACCGGTTGAAGGATCCCATGGCATTGCAAATTCAGGACTTGGAAGAATAGCAAATGTACTTCCAAGGGTGCCTGAAAATTCTTTGCCGGTACCGGCGACAATATCGGAAACAACCTGGCCGTATCCTATCTGGGGAAGAAGCCAGAAATAATCAAATTTGTAGCACAGGATTACAGCAGGGATAAGAAAAGATATAATAATGATTACATATTGTACCTGCTGATTTTTAGTGACACCAAGCATACCTGAAATCATTGTATAGGTAAGAACAACTGAAGAGCCTATAATAACAGCCCAGGTGTATGGAATACCAAGAATCCATACAAACATAAGTCCGATACCGCCGAACTGACCAACGCAATAACAAAAAGAGATAACAAAAGTCATGACCGCAGTTACAGCCCGAAGATTTCTTGAGTAATATCTCTCGCCGATAAAGTCAGGCGCAGTGTATTGGCCAAAACGTCTAATCTGTGCAGCCATTAAAACAAGCAGAAGAACATAACCACCTGTCCAGCCGATAACATAGGCAAGCCCGTGATAACCGGTCCCGTACATAATGGCAGCCATTCCAAGAAAAGAGGCAGCACTCATCCAGTTTGAGGCAATGGCCATGCCAGAGCCCACTCTTGAAATTGAACGACCAGCTGCATAGAAATCACTGGTATCTTCTGCTTGATTAAAAAAACCAATGGCAAGAAAAAGAAGAATGATTCCGATCATGATAATTGCAGGAGCAAGCTTGAAACCTTCCTCAAGTTTTACACCAGCTGCATATGAAGCAGATGCCGTAATCAATAAGAGAACAGCTGTAAATAAATATATTTTAAAGTTTTTCATTTTTTTAATTTTCCCTTTAATCTTTGTCAGACTCTATGCCGTGTTTAATCGTCATTTTATCAGCTCTTAAGCAATAGAAAATACAAAGTCCGCAAAATAAAACCATGGAAAAAATAGCTGAATAAAAATAGTGGAAAGGAAAACCCAAAAAGATTGTATCCGTTAAAAAGGATCTGTAATGAATAAGGTACTTATCCATTAAAGGGGTTATCTTGTTATAGTCAATTTTTACTATAGCAGCATCGCTTATAGCATATGGGACAAGATTTTTAAGAAGAACATCAACTTTGTCCTCTTTAAAATTAATAGCGGTTATGAGGTTGGTAAGATCTGCTTTATCAATTTTCTGTCCTTCCAAAAGAAGGCCATTTGCAAGTACGGTAAATGCATTTTGAAGATCAGCATCACCTCTAAGGTTTATATATCTTCCCATTAAAGTAAGATAAACTTTTGCAACATCCTGTTTTTGCTGGATACTCGCAGTGCCCGCTTTTAAAGCTTCAACTGCAGCCATATATACGATATGGTTTTCTTCCGGAACAGGTTTTTCAATTGCTTTCATAAATCCATGAAAACCAAACACTGCCAGAGCCCATACAATAACAATAGTCGCAATAAGCTTATTATTGTCTTTTGCAAAAGCTGACTTTGGAAAAAAGAAATTAGTTTCGTAGTTTTTTGTCACTACCATTCCTCCCGAAATTAAAAAAATTAACTTATCAACAATGATATATCAACGGGTTTATGAACCTATACATAAGGTTTTAGCACCCCGAAGAAACACCATCATTTTTTTGAATGTTGGAATAAATAAAATAGAGGAAGAAACTAATTGGAAAGGATAACGAAAATTACTGATAGATCAGGTTTAAAACCTGAAATTATCACTTCTGTTGAAACTTTCTGTCCGCTAAATAATACCCAAAATCAACTATAAACAAATTCAAAATACCACTTTGTATTACACTTTAAAAATAATTTTTTTATATTTTTTATTCATTTATGTCAATAATTATTAAATCAAAAATAGCGCTGATTCTAAAAATTGACAGCAATGTCAAGTCATACTTCTTTTACCCATTTCCTGCCAACAAGCATGTAAACGACGACAGAACCCAAAATCAGGTATCCGAACATCTGAACATTTTTTGTTTTAAAAATAAACGCAAGGGTAATAATAACCGCGGCACTGATCACAAAGAACACCGGCTTTGGAATCTGTTTGAGAATTACCCGCCCAAAATGAGCAAATCGGATATGACTCACCATTAAAGCAACAGAGACAGCGGTCAATCCCCACAACACACCCGATGTAGCGATAAGAGAAGCCCCAAGAACGATCAACGCTCCTGCAGGGCTTGGAAGGCCGTTAAATATGCCCTCGGGCAAATCCGTTCGGTCTTTATCCTTTGCAATAAATCGAACCAGACGAAAGGCAACGCCAACAATAAAAACGAGACCAACAAACCATGCAAAACACCCATCTTTTTGAACAATCACATACGCCGGTGCCAGACCAAAGCTGACAAAATCAGCAATATCATCCAGATAAGGGCCATATTTAGTCCCCCCGTGTTTCATGGCCATGCGCCCGTCAAACAAGTCAAATAATTGCCCGATAATAATAATACAGATGGCCCAGGCAAAATAATGCTGATGGGTCAAAATAAGACTGGTAACCCCACAACAAAAATTAAGTCCAGAAAGAATGTCTGCATAGAGCCGATTGGGAATAAATTTAAAAACCACCGATGCACCCGCAAGTATAATACACGCCATCAGCACACTATCCGCGATATTTAAAATCTCCGGGTTTTTATCCATCAATGCACAAAAAATAACCAGACCAAAACAGATAATGGCCTTTATCTTCCCAAAGTTATTGGCTGCACCAGAAAATTTAATCCATTGCAAAATCCACCGAGAAAAAAACTGACCCGCAAGTTCAATGCCCACAAGCAGCCATACCAATTCTATTGACACAATCCCGGCATAGGCAAATCCGATCAATGGCGGCAAATAAGTCAGCTTATCACACAAAGGATCCAGCCACTCTCCCCATTCTGAACCAAGATCACATCCCCTTGCCACCACACCATCTGCACCATCCAGAATCGCTGCAAATGTAAAGACAAAGATAGCCACCGCCTGATACGGGGTATAAAAATAAAGACCAAATCCCAATGCAGCCAGGCCGGTTCGCCAATAACAAATCGCATTGGGATGTAACAGCCACTGATGGGACATGATATAATCCTGCATGTATTGCTTTTTAACTGCTTGAGAAAACCATAAGAAAAAAGCGGTCCCGACAGCTGCTGAAATAGCGATCACCAAAAGTCTTTCCATTTTATTGCCCCAAATAATTAAATTACTTTTTAACAACCACACTCTATTTTGATTCGAGTACCAGTATCATTTTAAGCCTAAATAGTCCATCCTCTGGTTATGATTCAATTTTTTTTAAAAAACTAAGGGTTTATACCGATTGCTTTTTTGTTCATGGCTTTATATAGAAGTAGTAATTCCCTCACGACGATTGTAATCGACAGAGCGGAGCTGCGCTTACAAATCAAGCGGACTCTTTGTTTCCTTAAGTGTTCTGGATTTCACCGTATGCGTATATATCATGGTCGTTCTTACATCGCTGTGGCCTAAGAGTTCCTGGATCGTCCGAATATCATAGTTTGCCTGGAGAAGATGGCTGGCAAAACTGTGGCGAAAAGTATGGGGGGTGGCCCGTTTACTCAGCTGAAGCCGATTAACAACTGACTTGATTGCTTTTTGAACATGGCGAGACCTTTGAACAACTCG
>JAWSVH010000118.1:0-6813 GCA_033852015.1 Desulfobacula sp. | reverse complement strand
ACCGTTTATATTGATTTCCCCAAGGCGGGTCATACCAACTATCCCACATCGTATCAACAAAGTATTCGCAATGCGATCTCGGTTGCACACCAGATTGCTGTTCGTTGGGCCTTGTCTGATTTTTGCACACAGAATCGGTTTTTATCTGTCGGTATTGCAACGGGTGAGTTTGCCAATTTGAATAATTATCTGTTACCGATTCTCAATGCCAAGCTTCCCGGAGATCCAGTGATTAGGATGACCGATTATACTCACCAGTGCATATTGATCAGTGATATTCGAACTGTTTTTTGTCAGCAGCCAAAGGAAACCACTCTGTTTAATGGTGAAACACTTTATATCTGGTGGGTGGTTGGCCTTTGGAGTTTTGTCTTCTGGGATTTTATTCCGGGACTTTTGGAAGAAAAACTCATGCAACCAACCCGTGATTCGATAAAGCATTTGAATCAGTTCTTTATGTATCCAGATAGAATTGAAGATAAAGTTGAACCCAATGCGATTAAAAAGTTTTTTTTGTTTCCCCATAATACACTTTTAGGAATTGAAATTGCTAAAACGCTTTATTACAGGCGATGCTTTTGGGAGGCCAATGAAATTCTTCGTATTGTCTTAAGTATAGATCCTTTCAATGTTTGTGCCCGATCGCTTCGAATGATACTCTATCGAAACATTGCCATTGAAGAGCCTTCTATCTCTCTTTCTGAAATGCATTTTAAGCGGGCAGAAGCCGAAGCGCAGTTTATCCTCAAAAATTGTCAAACTTTAGAGGAAGATTTTTATTGTGAATGGGCGGTTGTCAGTTTATCAAGGGCAATTTGTATGCTTCGGCGCATGCGTGAAAAACAAGATTTTGATAATACTGGATTAGATGACGCTCAATTGCGGGCCATAATTTTTGCTGAACTGGAAAAGGCCAATCGTTTATCAGAAAAAGGTGTGGTGGTTTCACCCACAGGATATCGTTCCATTTATTTTATGATCTGTGCCCAAGTCTTAAAGGATATTCTTGAGCATGATGAAGAATGTTTTGAATCACCGCCCAAAACTATTAATATTCCTAAACGTTTTTACAGGAAGAAAAATTTTGAAATATTGGCTTTGTTCAATTTTTTCAGGTGGAGAGATTTGGACGAAGTGGATTATAATTTGTTGGAAAAAATATTGCTTCAAACGTTTGAAAGACATTATGGGTCTGCTACGCTGGATGCTTATAGGCCGACCCTGCTTTTTTGTTTTGGCGTAATGTTATGGGATGTATTCCCTAAACGTACGGTTAGTATTGTAAAAGCAACTTTGAATTTTTTCTATGATGCAATTCCCATCGCTCTGGAACTGGAGAAGCAAAATTTATACATCTATTCTTACACGAGATGTACAGGAGAAATGCAGAAACCATCGGAATTTATTCAGCATATTAAAAAAGCAATCCATATGGTAGAGGCTTGTGCCGGAACCATGGAACAATTGGAAAATATGGACCCAGCACAAGAAATTGAGGACAATGACAGGGATTTTACCTTGTTTACGATTAATATTTAAAGTTGAGTCCATTCTTGTATTTGTATAAAAACCCTCTATCGCTCTGTCACTCTATCGTTCTTTTGGCTGTTTATGTGATACGATGAGTTTTTTTTGGAGAATATATGGGTCAAAAAGTGTCTGGAGTTTTGTTTGCAGTGGCAGCTTTTACTGCGTGGGGTTTTTTGCCTGTGTATTGGAAACAGATGCAGATAGTGCCCCCATTTGAGATTTTGTGTCATCGGATTGTCTGGTCCTGTCTTTTTTTGGCAGGAATCATTACTTTACAAAAAAGATGGGCAGAAGTCAGCGTTCTTGTAAAAACATCTGCAAAATTAAAGCCGCTTATTTTGAGCGGCTCTTTGATCGGGTTTAATTGGTTTGTTTATATATGGGCGGTGAACTCCGGAAGAGTGGTGGAAACAAGCCTGGGGTATTATATTAATCCCATGATTAGTGTGTTGATCGGTTATTTTCTTCTTGGTGAAAGATTTAGCCGACTGCAGGGAATCGCCGTGGTCTTTGCTCTTTTGGGTGTGGTCTATTCTCTGATTGCCTATGGTGAACTGCCAGTCTATGCTTTGGCACTGGCTTTTAGTTTTGCCTTATACGGATATTCGCGTAAGAAAATAGCGGCAGCGCCTATACCCGGTCTGATGGTGGAGACGATGGTGTTGTTTGTCCCGGCGCTTGCATATATTGTGATTAAAGTAATTTGTGCGGATACCTTCTTTTTTAAACAATTGAACTTAACTTTTTGGATGATTGGTTCAGGAGTGGCCACCAGTTTACCATTGCTCTGGTTTGCTTTAGCAACAAAGAAACTGAATTTATCTACGATTGGTATTGTACAGTATTTGGCCCCTTCTATTGCTTTTGTTCTGGGTGTTTTCATCTACAAAGAACCCTTTAGTTTTCATACCCTGGTAACGTTTGCATGTATCTGGGTGGGGGTGGTTTTGTATGTCTGGGAGTCGCTGAAAAAAACTCGATATCATAGAGGTTAAGTTTTTTATAATTTAAATGTCCGGGGGGTAAAATATGAAAAAAATTTTAGCAGTTTTTACCGGAGGGACAATCGGTAGCACTGTTTTAAACCATACGATTGATGTGGATGAAAAATTAAAATATCTACTTGTCGAAAAATTTCATGCCGCGTCTAAATTACAAGTTCAATTTGAGACAATACAGCCCTTTAATATATTGAGCGAAAATTGTATCCCAAGTGACTGGGCCCAATTGATACAAACCATTAATAGTAAGAATCTGGCGGAGTATGACGGTGTTGTCATTGTTCATGGAACAGATACTTTACCGTATACATCGGCTATGATGGGGTATGTTTTTGGGGGGATAAATATTCCTATGGTTTTAACGGCCAGCAATTATGCCATAGGTCATCCACAAAGCAATGGTGTTCGAAATTTTATCAGCTCGGTTGAATTTATCTGCAAATCAAAAATACCCGGTGTCTTTGCTGTTTTTGAAGATAAAAAAGGGATACAAAAAGTCTATCTTGCAACGCGGATGATAGAGGCAGACCCTTTCAATGATCAGTTTAGTGGTTTTGGGGGCATAGATTTAGGATATTTGGAAGCAGGATTGTTGTTTGAGTACAAGAGTGACTTAAATCCGACCAAAGAAGAACTGATGACAACAACAAATGCCATGACCTTTAATAATATAGATTTTAACAATAATATTCTAGCAATTAAACCTTATCCAGGTCTTGATTATGAATATTTTGATTTTAAGAAGAAAAAACCCCGGGCAATTATTCATAAACTATACCATTCAGCAACTGCATGTATACGGCAAGGCAGTGTGTCATTGCCCCAATTTATAAAATATTGCATCAAAGAGGGTATTGATTTTTATCTGACCTCTTTTAAGGATGTTAATCAGGATTTATATGCCAGCAGCAGAGAATTACTTGAAAACCATGTCATACCATTGCAGAATATATCTTTTGAGGCCACTGTGGCAAAATTATGGCTGGCTTATAATATGGAAAATGAAACGCCTAAAGCATTTATGCAAAAAAAGATTTATTATGAATATCTTACGGCAACAAAGAACGGATAATATTGGCTGCGCTATTATGCATTGTATAGGCTAAAACAGTTCCTCCCAGCTTCCTTTGCCTGGTATAGTGCGGCATCTGCATGTGAAATTAATTCAGTTGCATTATTTGGGTTGCTAACTTGCATAGAAGAGATACCGGTACTGATGGTAAGGTTTAATGAATGCTCTTCATAAGCAAAAGTTGTGGCCTCACATTTTTTGCCAAGGTTTTTCGCGACGATGGCCGCCCCGTCTATATCTGTATGGGGCAATAGCATGAAAAATTCTTCTCCACCATATCGAAATACAGAGTCTGATTCCCGCCTGTTTTGCCCAAGAAGCGTCGCCACTTCTTTTAAAACAAGATCTCCACAGGTGTGTCCATACGTGTCATTGACTTGTTTGAAAAAATCCAGATCAAACATCAGGCAGGATAATTGAGTCCCGTATCGCTTTGCACGGTTGAATTCTTTTGAGAGAAGATCATCCATATATTGACGATTATAAAGACCTGTGAGTGCATCCCGGGTTGACATGATGGTTATTTTTTCAAAAGCCTTGTCAACCGTCTGTTTTAGCCGGTATTTCTCGATGGTATTTTGGATCGATTCCAAAAGGGTATCCCGAGATATTTTGGATTTTGTTATATAATCATATGCGCCTTCACGGATCGCATTTGAAGCAATGATTTCATCGCCTTGGCCGGTAATAAAAACAGTCGGTGTCGTGATTTTTTGTTGATTCATTGTTTTTAGTAACTCCAGGCCAGTTCCATCAGGAAGATCATAATCTAATAAAATTACATCGAACTGTTCTTCGTTAACTTGTTTAAGAGCATGTTTCATGGTGGTTTCTCTAAAAAGCGATACCGATGGTTCTTTTTTTAAGATTAAAGATACAAGTTTAAATGCCACATCATTATCCTCAACATATAGAATTTTGATTTCTTTATATGTTTGCAGGGAATGTCCTTGAAGACCTTCTTCTTCTTTTGACTTATAATTTAGCACTTCTATGTTTTCTATGATTTCAGATAGTTTTTTCCCTGCCTTTTTGATTTTATTAATTTGTTCTTTGGGATTCTTGGGATTCGTTTCTCCGGAATCCATGAGCATTATGTTTTCCAATAGTTCCATAAGTGGGTGGTTAAAATCATGGACGGCTGCTCCTGCCAATTGAAGGACAACTTTTAAGCGTTCTTGTTCAATGAATGCATGTTGCTGATTAAGTATTTCTTTATTGGATTTTCTTAATTGTGAATTCTGATCTTCAATTAGTTTCTTTTGATGGTATAACTCAGTAAACACAGCAACCTTACTCCTGAGTATATCTTTATCAACTGGTTTAAACAGGTAGTCCACAGCACCGGATTCATATCCTTTAAATATGTCTTGATCAGTTTTTTTTGTGGCGGTAATAAAAATAATGGGGACGTGTTGAGTCTCTTTGTTTTTTCTAAGATGTTCGGCAGTTTCATATCCGTCCATACCTGGCATTTGAACATCTAAAAGGATGAGGGCAAAGTCATGAGTCATAACCTTTTTTAAGGCTTCTTTCCCGGAATTCGCCGTGATAAGGTTCGCCCCTTTTTTTTTCAGGATCTGTTTAAGTGCGATTAGGTTTTCTGGCATATCATCTACAATTAAAATATCTGTACTCAGAATACGGGCTGAATGCTTTCCCATCCTTTTCTCTCCTTTTTAATGGATTACATGATTGCTTGTAGCATTATTTTTTTGGGTTGGATATCTTTTTCTATGAATACCTGTTTATATAAAATTATGGAAAGATTACGCCAGGATACACGGCTTTGTTGTGGGGTTGGTGCGCAGAAATAAAAATAGCACAGCTCCTGGTGACAGGGGCTGTGCTATTTTGTTTCTTTAGAAGGATTTTAGCCTTCAATCAGGACAATTGCCAAAGAATGGCAATTGTTTTTGGAGAAGGTCTGTCTATTCAATAATTGACGGCATATTTTTAATAATGGACTCGGCATCGTCAACGACACTTTTAACCAGATCAGCAACCAAAGGAAGGTCTCCAATCCGTTGGGCACATTCACCACCCGCCATCATTGCTTTGCTTTTGTCTCCATCATAAACCGCATTAATTGCTTCTCTTTCATATTCCATTAGCTTCAGAGCACCATCGGTCAACGGTCCAGGGCTATCAAGATACAATTCCGGTGTATATTCTAAAGTGTTTTTCTGGTGGACTTTGGACGTTTCTGTTTTTATCCAGCGAGCCGGTCCAACAAATCCTCTTGCAACCAGTGTGTCTCTATCTCCGGCTTCCACAATACCCTCTTTCCACAGTGGTGCAAAATCACTTTCCTGGGTGGCCAGAAAACGAGTTCCCATCTGGATGCCTGACGCACCAAGAGCGATCGACGCTGCAAGGCCTTTACCATCGCAGAAACCACCTGCTCCAACAACCGGTGTGCCGCTTTCTTTTAATGCATCGACTACAGCAGGAAGCAGTACCATGGAATGTACAGGTTCCCAGGACGTATGGAAACCGCCCTCATGTCCGGATGCTACAATCACGTCTACACCCGCTTTTTGGCAACGGAGAGCGCCTTTAACGGAAGGAATTACATGTATCCAGGTGAAGCCGGCATCTTTTAATGCTTTGCCCCAGGGAACCGGATCTCCTGCAGATGTGAAAACCACTTTAAAACGATCTTTAAGGCTTGGGTCATTTTCTCTTGCTTCGATAGCCGTTTCAATAGCCAGCTCAGCATGCTCGCGCATCATACCAGAAACCATTACATTGATACCGAAAACACCGCCGGATGCTTTTGTCGCTTCATTGGCCTGTTGAAAAGCCTTTTGCAGGATAGTTTTTTTATCATCTTTTGGATCGGCACCTGCTGTTTGAGCCCAGTGTTCATAGATCTTGAATTGATCATTTTTTGTTGAGTCATGTAGGCCACTGGTAGACATCAGCCCCAGGACACCAGCATTGGCAGAGGCAATACTCAGTTTATTATTACTAAATGGTCCCATCCCGGCCTGGATAATGGGATGTTTGATTCCCAACACTTTACATAGTTTTGTATTAATCATGAATTTCTTCTCCTTTTATCTATATTTTGATTTTCAGTCGCTTATGTTGTTATAAATCGGCTATAAAATATGTTATATAGTGTAAATGAAAATTATTGTAATCAATTAAATAGAAATTGAGTTTAGAAAATAAAAAAAGAATTGTCAAATATTATAATCAAAG
>JAWSVH010000302.1:0-400 GCA_033852015.1 Desulfobacula sp. | reverse complement strand
TCATCTAAATATTCTGATCTGATCTGTTCCATTACATTTCCCTCATCTTTTGAAGAATATCCTCTGACGCCATGGGACGGCCGGTGATAAAATTAAGTCTTTCTACAGGTCTTTTTAAAATATGGGTGGCAAAGTTGGCAAATTGTCCGGAAAAATTAAGTTCCGGAATCAGAATTTTTTTACATTTATCACCAAATTCAAGTAACTGGGTTTCAGGAAAAGGTGAAAGCATTATCGAACTGAACGATGCTGCATTAATACCTTCTTTTTTCGCACTCATAACAGCTTCATGGGCAGCTCCTGCAGAAGACCCCCAGGAAATGACACCGATATCATATTCATCCTTATCACTGGTAACCATTTGAATCTCTGGAGCCTCTGAAAGAACACTATGAAATTT
>JAWSVH010000117.1:0-13411 GCA_033852015.1 Desulfobacula sp. | reverse complement strand
CGTGGCAGGGCTCATCAGATGCACCATGCCACCTTTGCCCATACGACCATTAAAATTCCGGTTGGTGGTGGCAGCAGCCACTTCACCATCGGCCAGCACACCATTGCTCATACCTAAACATGCGCCACAGGTGGGATTTGTCACACAAAAACCTGCGTCCATAAATATTTTGATAATCCCTTCTTCCAAAGCTTTGGAAAATATTTTTGGTGTTGCCGGAGAAACGATTCCCCGGACATGGCTACTGATCTTATTCCCATCCAGCACCTGGGCTGCGATTCTTAAATCTTCCAGTCGACCATTGGTACATGAACCAATATACACCTGATCCACTCGCGTACCTTTCATTTCAGATACAGGTTTTACATTATCCGGTTTATATCCAAAGGTACTCAAAGGACAAAGATCGCTCACATCAATGGTTTTGGCTTTTGCATACACGGCATCTGTATCTGATGAAAATTTTGAAAAATCTTCCAGTGCCGCTTCTTTGCTTGCATACTCATCTTTAATAAACGGCCATAGATATTCCACGGTTGTCATATCCGGCAGACAAATCCCGCTGGTGGCACCTGCTTCAACTGCCATATTGGACAGAGTCATGCGTTGATCCATATTCATCTGGTCCACGACAGGGCCTGTAAATTCAATCACCATATTGGTCGCACCATTCACCGTAAGTTCCTGGATCACCTTTAATATGATATCCTTTGCATATACCCCTTCTTTAAGCGTTCCAACAATTTCAATCTTATAGGTTTGAGGCGTTTTAAACGTACACACCCCCTTTAAGATTCCAACTTCCAGATCCGTTGTCCCCACTCCGGCTGCAAATGCACCAAATGCACCATGGGTACACGTATGAGAATCCCCCATAATAATGGTAAATCCCGGACGAACAAATCCTTTTTCGGGGAAGATGGCATGACAGACGCCGTTTTGACCGATATCAAAAAAGTCTTTGATTCCATGACGCAGTGCCCACTCCCGAAGAATCTTTCCCTGCATGGCTGTTTTTGAATCTTTGGCCGGCGTAACATGATCGATCACGGCCTTGATTTTATCCGGATCAAATACCCGATCTTTTCCCCGGGCGACCAGATCCTGAATCGCTGTAGGCGTTGTAATTTCATGACAAAAAACCCGGTCCAGTTTTAAAACACTGACATCCCCAAAGGGCTCATCCACCAAGTGAGTTTCAAAAATTTTTTCTGCAATGGTTTTTCCCATTTCTCTCTCCCAATTAAGATGTTTTATCTCCAAAATAATCTTCACCATCTGCCGGGGTCACTACCCAGTAAGCCTGGAAAACCTCATCAGATGAATTTTTTATGACATGGGGAATCTGTGAAAAAAAAGAAACAGAATCGCCCTTGTTTAACTCATATTTGTCCTGCCCATAAAGAAGCTGAGCGGATCCTTGTACGACAATCCCAAGTTCTCTTCCCAGATGACCGTCACCATCATCTCCTCTTTTCTGTCCCGGTTCAAGTTCAAGAAAAAAGGCATTAAACGAATGATTTCCCCGGGTCTGGCTGTCACCACAAAGGGTTTCATATTTAAACCCCTTGCGTTGATAAATCTTTCTTTGATCCTGCTTAATAATCTCCACCCGGGTACTGGTTTCATAATCTTTAAAGAACTTACCCGGTGAAACACCGTAAACCTCTAAAATCTGGAGCAATGTATCCAAAGAGGGGGAAATTCGGTTTCTTTCAATTTGTGAAAGCAAACTGGAACTCACCCCGGCTTTCGAAGTAACTTCCCTGATTGTTAAATTCCTTGAACTTCTGATAGCCCTGAGAAGTGCGCCCAATTTTATTTTCATAATTTCCAAAAGTTTAAGTATAGTTAATTTTTATTTAATAATACTTAAACAAAAATTATTGTCAACCTATTTTTTTGTTTTCTGAAACACCATTGAAATATAGTTTTCCCTTGACAGCTTAACCCTGTGAATAATAAACATGTTCCAAGGAGAAATACATATATGGCATCAGGAGAAAATGTGGCACAATCAAAACAAAACAGTGATGCAAACAGTAGAAATACACTCATCATAAAGATTGCTTTGTTTTTAAATTATTTAAGCAAAGATTGCCACGAAAAACTTATCCGCGATATGCAAAAACATGACACCCCTTCCCAGGTGGACGTCTTGAAAATAATGCGGGCAAACAACTATGTCAGCCAGCAGGATATCTCCAATCTTAAAAAAACCTGCCTAAGCTTTGCAAAGGCACACAAAGATACCCGATTTGGCTCTGTGTGCATCGATTTTGGGTTCTTAACCCAGAGCAATCTGGATCTAGCCTTAGAAGAACAGACAAAACTGAATCAAAATAACCAGAACATCATGTTGGGAACTCTTTTGGTGGATGCAGGAATGATTTCACAACGACAGCGAAATCTAATTTTGCAAAAACAGAAAGTGGAAGGGATCGCATTCAAACCCGAGCAAAAAAAGAACTCTAAAAAAACTGGATCTGCAGCCTTCGACAAATCTGATATGAGAGAAATCAGAGAGTCTGAAATCATCATTCTCATACAAAACGATGCTTTAAAAGCATTTATTCTCAAAACAGATATCTTTGACAAAGACATGCTTATATCTGACCTTAAATTTCTTCTGGAAAAAAATGGCATCATCTATGGTATTGTTGACGATGACAACCTGGAAAAATTTATTGAAGATGATCTGTATCAGAAAAGACCTTTTGAAGTAGCCAAAGGTCTTGAGTCAATCGACGGGACAGACGCACAAGTTGTTCATATGTTTGAAAAAGAATATCTTAAAGCAGGAAATCTTTCAGAAGATGGCACCATTGATTTTAAGGACAGAGGCGACATCCCTTTTGTAAAGCAAGGCGATATTCTGGCCGAAAAAATCCCTCCAAAACCGGGCAAAGACGGTATAAATATTTATGGTGATACGATCTTAAAAAATGACGCTCTTGACATTGAATTCCTTGTCGGAAAAGGCGTTACCCTTTCCAGGAACGGACTCAAAGTTACATCGGATGTTGAAGGTAATCCTAAAGTTACAGACAGCGGAGAAATTTCTGTAAACGACGCTTTTTTTATTGAAGGAGACGTGGACTACACCACCGGACACATTAAATTTGATAAAAACGTTTATATCACAGGGACGATCAAAAACGGTTTTAGAGTAGAAGCCATTGATGTCGTTGCCAATACCATAGACGGCGGCATTGTGAAAGCAGAAGGGAATGTATTCATTAAAAATGGCATAACTGAATCCTCCATCCAGGCTAAAGGCAATATCAGGGCAAGTTTTATACATCGATCCGAAGCCTCCTGTATGGGAAATATGAATATTGTAAAAGAGATTGCTGACACCAAGGTCCTTCTCGAAGGAACCCTTGAAATGACTCGAGGCCGATTGTTTTCATCTTCAGTCTGTGCAAAAGGCGGTATGAAAATCTATAATATCGGTTCAGAAAAAACGAAACACTCTACCATTACGGTTGGAACTTCAATATATTTTGAAAAAGAACTGGCCAGTATCAACAAGAACATTGAAAAACGCCAGCACCTGCTCGAAAACAAAACTGCAGCAAAAAGCAAAATAGAAACTCAAATATCTGAAATTAATGAAAAAATTATCAACTACGATAAATCCAAACAACGAACTCTGGCAATGATTAACCAACTAAAAGAAAAAGAAAGCGCAGACAGCAAAGTGGAGCTATTCCAACAAAGTCTTAATGAGGCGGAGAAAAAAATCCACGAATTAAAAGATAAAAAGGCTGTTTTAGACACCCGATTAAAACAAATCGGCCAAACTATTGACCGATTTGCACAAGCCGTTAAAGTAAGTGTAAAAGAAAAACTGACTCTAAAACGCCGAAACACAAACAACCCGGCCAAACCAATTGTAGAAATTTCCGGCAAAGTACTTGCCGGCACCAAGATCAATGGCAAACATGCCAAAATTGTTTTAAGTCATAATTTGAGCCGATCCAGAATTATGGAAATGAATCACGACAACAAAGATGGCCCAAGAAAAGGTTGGGAAATGGTCATCACCAATATTTAAGATTCTTTTATCAATTCAAATTTTAATTTGCCCATGGATTGAGATTCTTCAAGTAACTTCACCACAAAACGGCTATTCTCTTTTGCGATATCAATCTTATGCGTAATGATATCAGTATACACACTGTCTTTTATCCGGGACAAATAGGGATCAAGCTGATTCAACAACGTATCATTAAATCCGTACGAAACATTAATATCAAAACAGACCGTCTGGATTAATCTTTTTCGTTTCTTAATATCAATCGTCTCTTGTACAGACGCGCTATATGCGTCCATCAACCCTCTAACACCCAACTTGACCCCGCCAAAATATCGCGTTACAACTGCTGCAATTTGTGTCATTGAATTTTTTTGCAACGTATTAAGCATTGGCTTACCCGCTGTCCCAGAAGGTTCTCCAGCATCAGAACTATGATAGATCTGAGCCTTATCCCCTAAAACATATGCCCAGCAATTATGAGTGGCCCTCTTATTTTCCTTCGAAATCCGACGGGTAAATTGCTTGGCCAAATCAATGGAAGTGACATGCGCAAATCTACACGTAAAAATGGATCTTTTAATTTTTATCGTCGATTCTTGATATCCTTCAATTGAATATAAGATATTTTTATTATTCATTGTTCGCATATAATACATATTATAAAAAAAATGAAGCCTGAAAAAATTATCAAAGCTATTGGAATATAGTTTTTATTTTCTTTGTTTAATAATTCTGATAAATATTTTCCTATAACCATAGTTAAGGAGAAATAATGGGTAAGCAACGAGCACAGGTCATGGAAACTGTCCAGTTTTTCAAAGAGCATTTAACGCAAATGCCGTCTATTGGTCTTATCACTGGGACAGGTCTTTCAAATACCTTGGACACTTTTGATGTATCCCACCAATTTAACTATTCACAAATCCCTCACTTTCCCTTATCCACTGTCCAAAGTCATAAGGGACAAGTCAGTTTTGGTAATATATCAAACCATTCACTGATGATGATGCAAGGAAGGTTTCATATGTATGAAGGTTATTCACCTTCTCAAGTCACTTTTCCTGTTCGAGTCATGCAGCAAATGGGTGTAAAAACATTAATATTAAGCAATGCTGCCGGAGGCATCAACCTGGATTATTCAAGTGGGGATATCATGATCATTACCGACCATATTAACCTGACCGGTAAAAATCCTCTAAAAGGACCCAATGAAGAAGCCTGGGGGGTCAGATTTCCGGATATGACCCAGGTCTATGATCCAAAACTGATAAAAATAGCCACCAATGTAGCAAAACATTGCAATATTGGTATCCAGAAAGGCATTTATACGGGATTATTAGGCCCCAGCCTTGAAACACCCGCTGAAACACGTTTTTTAAAAACCATTGGCAGTGATGCCGTTGGTTTTTCAACTATTATGGAAGCTATAACAGGGGTCCACGCAGACATGAAAATTTTAGGGTTATCTCTAATCACCAACATAAACAATCCAGATATACCCGTCAGTACCACCATAGAAAGTGTCTTAAAAACTGCAAAAGCCTCAGAAAAAGCCTTTAACCAATTAGTTTGCAAGGTGATTGCTAAAATTTAAAGGTGCCAAACTTTTTTCAATCACATGGGAATGGCTTTCAGGAAAATACAGACGAAAACATGTCCCTTTTTGAAGCACAGTATCAACCTTAATATGTCCGCCACAACTCTCCACAATTCCCTGGACCACAGAAAGGCCAACCCCTGAACAATTGCTTTCTTTTTTGGTAGAAAAATAAGGATCAAATATCTTTTCAATGATATCTGGATCAATACCTGTCCCGGTATCCCGAATGGAAAGACAAATATAATTCTTTTCTTGTACAGGGTATTGGTAAAAGATGGGCTCCACATCTACTTTTTTAATGAGGCTGACACTAAGCGTGCCCCCTTTTTCTTCCATGGCATGATAGGCATTGGTTACAAGATGAATTATCACCTGATGAATCTGAATTGGATCTGCAAAGATATCTCCACATGATCCATCAGTCTCTATCTTCACTTTAATGGTGGACGGCAAAAAAGAGTGAATCAGTATCATCGATTTTTGAATAACATCTTCCAGATTGAGTACCTTTGCCTCATGTTTTTTTTGACGACTAAAAATCAAAATCTGATTAACCAATTCATTTGCATGCCTCACACAATCCATAATCACATCCAGATTTTTTTTCTCAGGGTCACTTTTGGCCATATCCATTATCAGCATTTCTGTATAGCCGGATACCAAAAAAAGCACATTATTAAAATCATGGGCAATACCACCGGCAAGGGTTCCCATTGCTTCCATTTTGTGAGAAGCAAGCAATTGTTTTTTTAATGTTTTTCGCCTGGAAACATCCATCAACATGACTCGAAATTCCACAACCTCTCCTCGGGAATCTTTAATTGCCTCAACAGAGATACTGGCCCATACAGGCCTACCGTCTCGTGGGATAACCTGCCATTCAACAGCTTGGGTTATACGACCATCCACCACCCGATCCAGAAAATGAACCAGTTGATTTTCATTGCCCTGTTTTTCCCAGAGAAGTTTTTGTGCATTCTGCCCCATCAACTGCTGCATATTGTATCCCAAAAGGGCACAGGCCTTATAATTGCATTTAAGTATCCAGCCTTTTGAGTTCATCGAAATATAAGCAATAGGTGCATTCTCATACAACTCACGATATCGTTTCTCATTTTCGATCAATTCCAACGATGTTTTACGAAGGCGACGCTCCTTTTGCCATAAGAGTTGAGCTCTTTTTTTTCTGGGAACCAATCCCAAATGAGCAAGGGATGAAGTATTAACCAATCGAATAAGTATATCCAATCGTGATTTGAGATCTTCTTCTTGTACAAATCTTAACCCTTCCATTTCCATTAATTCTTCACTGGCAGTATTGATCACTAAAATTCCATAATCCGGAAGATAAACGTAAATTGAATTTTTTGAATTAAACTGGTTTATGATTCGCGCATCCGCATTGATCTTATCTTCTGAACAAACGATATGATTCCCATCATAGCTAAAGTACGGGACTTTAACATATTTTTGTTCATCTGGTTGAATATACGTTTTTGATTTCGTACAAATAATCACGCGAATGCCCTTTTTATAATAATCGGAACTATTTCGAAGGACATGTGAGATAACACCATCGTTATCTATTATTTGGCCGGTACGATCTTTTTTAAAAAAATATACCGGACTTAATTTTCGATTCGTAACAACATATTTCCCAAAGGCCTTTAAGAATAAACCCATCAGGCCTCTACCATCAAACCGATCCATGATTCCCCGGTCCCAAACACGCGTTGGCAAAAATTTAGCCTTGGTATGGTCGGTCCCATATAAAACACCAATCTGCCGAGCTTCAAATAATTTAAGAGATAATTTCAAAAGCTTTTTTACCGGACTTTTCCTTCTGAATAAATCCTTTTCAAAAGTATGAATATCAACTGGTTTCATCGTCGCCTTTTTATAAAAAAGCTTACAAATTCACGCAAAGTAAACAGAATCCATTTTTATATATTCGTATCATCTAAAATATCTCTAACCAAATTGGACATATCTTTTACAGAAACCGGCTTGTTTAGGAACCCTTTAATACCTTGAAGGCTATATTGCTTTTTATTAATGTGTTCCCCAAATCCAGTACACAAGATAATCGGAATATCCGACCGGATATCCGTTATTTTCTCAGACAATTGATACCCCGTCAGATCCGGCATCGTCAAATCTGTAACAACCAAATCAAAAGCATCTGGAGATGTCTTAAAGGCCTCAAGGGCTTCGGGACTGCTCATGTAACACGTCACCTGATACCCTAATTTTTCGAGCATGTGCTGCACCATAAAGGCCACTTTCTTGTCATCATCAACCAGCAAGACTCTTTCGTTTCCTTTTTTTATCGGTTGGTCTTCGTTGACCTTATCTTCCATTTTGATATCACCGGTATACACGGGAAGATAAACTTCAAAACTTGTACCTTGGCCCTCCTGGGAATTCACATTGATATATCCTTTATGAGATTGGATAATACCATGGACCACGGAAAGTCCAATCCCTGAGCCCCGACCTTCTTTTTTTGTCGTAAAAAAAGGATCAAATATCCGTTCTAAAATGGCAGGAGGCATTCCTTGTCCGGTATCGGATATCTTTAAATAGATATATGTTCCGGGATGAAGCGGAAAAATTGAATTATCATCCTTTATGGTTACCTCATCCAGACAAACTTCCAACACGCCTGCTTTTTCTCCCATGGCATGATATGCATTTGAAATTAGATTCATCATCACCTGGTGTACCTGGATAGGATCCACCATGATCAAGCCACAATCCATATTGATCTTCTTCTTAACTTCAATGGTTGCGGGTAAAAAAGACTTCGTCAATGCCAACGCGTCTTCAACAAAAACATGGGGCTGTAACAATTTAAATTCATTGTCTTTTTGTTCGGAGAAGGTCAGCATCTGATTAACCAAGCCTTTGGCATATTTGGCACAGTCATATATAATCTGAAGCTGTTCTTTCTTTTTTGGATCCTGATCATTCATTTCCATTAAAAGCATTTCAGAATACCCTGAAATCGGAGATAAGATATTGTTAAAGTCATGGGCAATACCACCTGCCAAAGTGCCAATCGCCTCCATTTTCTGGGCATATAACAATTGCTTTTCCAAAGATTTACGCTCGGATATATCCATGGCCATGGCCCGAATTTCAAGCATGTTACCTTGCTTATCACTGACCGCATCCAAAGAAACACTGACCCAGACATCCTGCTTGTTTTTATTCCTGAATTTCATTTCAACATCTCTGACAGATATACCCTGCTCTAACAGAGCTAATATTTTGTCTGGAGAAGTTGTTTTATCACCGCTATCCACATGATAATCTAGTATGTTTTTCCCTATCAGTTCTTCTCTCTGATATCCTGAAAGCTTTAAGGTATTATAATTACATTTAAGAACGATTCCTTGCGTATCCACACTAAAATATGCCACCGGCGCATTTTCATAAAGATCACGGTATTTTTTTTCATTTTCAACCAGTTCATGGGACGTCTGACGCAGCTGTTTTTCTTTTTTCCATAATAAATGAGCCCCTCGTCTGCCTTTTAACTGACCGAGTGCCGCAAGAGAAACAATTTCAACCAGGCGGATAAGAATATCAAATTTTTCTTTAATTTCGGATTCCCTGACAAACCGACCTTCAACCTGAGCCATCAAGTCAGGATCAACTGTGTTGAGAACCAGTATGCCATAATCAGGAATATAAATAGAAATGTAATTTTTTGCTTTAAAATGCTTGATGATATTTAAATCAACCCGCACTTTAATATCTGGCTCGCTTATGTTTCTGCCATTATAAGAATAAAATGGAATTTCAACATATTGATCATCAATTTTATAAATGTTTACTGAAATATCCGGACTAAAGATCACACTGATACCCTGTTTATAATAATCCGCACAATTTCGAAGAATATAAGAAATGATTCCATCATTATCTTGGGGCTGCTCTTGGCCATCCTTTTTATAAAAATAAACCGGACTTAATTTTTTAAAGCGAACAATCGTTGTGCCAAAAGATTTTAGTAGGATTCCTCTAAGTCCTCTACCATCAAACATATCCATGACACCCCGATCCCAATTACTTGTGGGAAGGAATTTAATTTTTGATTCATTTGTTCCACACAGGACGCCTGCCTGCTCAGCTTGCATCAGATCCAGAGCAACCTTCAACAATCGCTTTAAAGGGTTTCCCCGCTGGAAAAAACCTCTTTCAATCTGATCAATGGCAATCTTGGTCACAAATTTAGTCTCTTTGAAGGAATGATAGTTAAATTAGGATAATCACTTACATCATAAAACCAGAAAAACCTTTACGGGTCAAGGCAAAACTCAAACCTATCCCACTTAAAAAATCATTCTTGAAAAGTCATTTGATTTGATTTATTTATACCATAAAATAAAAATAACCAATTTCAAAAAAAATGCTCAATTAATCTAAAAAGAGGCCCTACCATGAGAATTGTCACCCGACCCGATTTTGACGGTATTGTTTGTGCCGTACTGCTTTCACAGGCCAACAATATCCACACTGATATTCTTTGGGTTGAGCCAAATGAAATCCAGGCAGGAAAAACACAAATCCTAAAAGGAGATATTTTAGCCAACCTGCCATATTCTCCCCATTGTGATTTATGGTTTGACCATCATATATCCAACAAGCCCAAGGGCAATATCAAGGGGGCGTTTGATATTGCCCCGTCTGCCGCCGGTGTTGTTTACAAATATTATCAAGAAAAAGGGCTATTGAATAATCAATATGACGAGCTGATCGTACATACGGATATTATTGACGGCGCATTTTTAGACCAGGATCAGGTCCGGTTCCCTGAAAAATATCCCTATATTCTCTTGTCCATGACCATAAAAAATAAGAATTATGAAGATATTGCGTATTGGAATCATCTGGTTGAACTTTTAAAACAAACACCCATTGAAACAATCCTTGAAGATCCACAGGTAAAAATTCGATGTCAAAAAGTCATCGATGAAAATGCCACTTATGAAAAACATTTATCCAAGCATACCCATGTAACCCACAACATATCCATTACTGATTTCAGATCCCTTGATCCTGTACCAGACGGCAACCGTTTTTTCACCTATTGTCTTTTCCCTCAAAGCATTGCCAGCGTAAAAATCCGATATGACTCTGCTGAACAAAAACAAGTGATCGTCAGTATCGGCCGCAGTCTTTTCAACAAACAATGCAAGGTTAATGTGGGCCGCCTTCTGTCCCAATTTGGCGGTGGTGGACATGCTGGTGCCGGCGGCTGTTCAATAGATGCTCAAGATGCCGATGAAGCCATTGAACAAATTTTAGATGTCATGTTCAAAAACCAGGCGCTTCCCGACGAATAGTCTTAACATAGACCATTAAAGCTTTTGCTCTACACTAGCAATTTTATCGGCCATGCTCTGAGTTCTGTCTATTCTTGTGCCAGCCTTAATGGTGGTGTTAATCCTTGGCGCCCCCATTTGATGGATTTTTTCATGGCATTTTTTTACCACCTCAAACACGGCATCCCAGTCGCCTTCAATATTTGTACCATAGGCATGAAGGCTGTATTTAAGGCCGGCTGCCTGGATAATTTTCTGGCAGGCAGCCACATATTTTGATACCGATACGCCCACGCCCATGGGAACCACACAAAGATCTATGATAACATTCATTTTCTTTCTCCTGAATAAATTGCTTTGTTCCACTATTTTACCGGGTTCTTCTACTTGAAGCAAGCAGATCCAAACAGATGATTTGTTACCAACATTTACGGTGCTATTACCCAAAGTATTGACTTAATCATTGATTTTGGTTAACTAAATATAAATTTTAAGTTAACCAAAAGCCGGCATATAAAATGAATCAAACAATTAAACAATATCAGGACTTTGACCGAACGCACATCTGGCACCCCTATACCTCCATGACCCAACCACTGAAAACCTATCCCGTGGAATCGGCCAGCGGCGTTCATCTGAAGTTGATGGACGGGACAGAACTTTTAGACGGGATGTCCTCCTGGTGGGCGGCCATCCACGGATATAACCACCCAATTTTAAACATGGCTGCCAAAAACCAGATAGACAAAATGTCCCATGTCATGTTTGGCGGTCTTACCCATCAACCGGCCATTGATCTGTCCCGAAAATTAATTGAGATCACACCCCCTTCTATGGATCGGATATTTTTAAGTGATTCAGGATCTGTCACGGTAGAAGTGGCCATAAAAATAGCGTTTCAATACTGGCATTCAAAAGGCCGCCCTGAAAAAAACACCTTAATCACTGTAAAATCCGGATATCATGGAGATACCTTTTATGCCATGTCGGTATGTGATCCTGTCACCGGCATGCATCATACATTCAACGAGATTTTGCCCAAACATCATTTTTGTGAAGCCCCTGCCTGCAAATTCAATGATCCATGGGATGACAAATATATAGCGCCCATGGAAAACATGATCCAACGTCACCATCACAGCTGTGCCGCAGTCATCCTGGAACCGATTGTACAGGGAGCCGGAGGGATGCGTTTTTATTCACCCATCTACTTGAAAAAACTGCGCACCCTTTGTGACGAATATGGGCTGTTGTTGATCCTGGATGAAATTGCCACAGGATTTGGCAGAACCGGAGAACTGTTTGCCTGCAACCATGCCGACATCAGCCCGGATATCATGTGTGTTGGCAAAGCATTAACCGGTGGTTACCTCACCCTTGCGGCCACTCTGACCACCCAAAAAATCGGACAGGTCATCTCCAATGGTGAAAACGGGGTGCTCATGCACGGCCCCACCTATATGGGAAATCCTCTGGCCTGTAGTATTGCCCTAAGCAACCTTGAACTGCTATTTTCCTATGACTGGCAAACCAATATCAAAAGGATTGAATCCAGATTAAGCAATGGCCTTGAAGAATGCCATCAGTACAAACAGGTAAAAGATGTTCGGGTGCTGGGCGCCATCGGGGTCGTGGAGATGAAAGATCCTGTGGACATGGAATGCATCCAGCAACAATTTGTTGACCAGGGCATCTGGATCAGACCCTTTGGCAAACTTATCTATGCCATGCCGCCATATATTATGAAAGATCACCAACTAAATACACTGACACAGAAAATGACCAAAATCATCCGCAAAACAGGAATTTAATCTTGACTGATATTTACCAAACATATGCTGTAAAACTGGAAGAACTGAAGCAATCTGATCAACTAAGATCGCTCAAAGATATTGATACCCGGACGACTAAAAACATCACATACAAAAACAAGTCCTGTTTGAACCTGTCGTCCAACGATTATTTAGGGATAGCCACTAACACAGAACTTTGCGAAAAATTTTATACCTCTGTTCCCACGTCCATGAATCTGGACAAATCAGATAAGCCGATGGAATCAAGCCAAACAGACCTGATAAATACTTATGGTTTGGGCGCTTCATCTTCTCGGCTGTTAACCGGAAACTCTTTTTTGTATGAAAAACTGGAAGAGCGCATCTGTCAATGGTACAAAGCCAAGTCTGCCCTGATATTTAACAGTGGATATCATGCCAATTTAGGTGTTATTCCTGCCCTGGCCGGGAAAAATGATCTTATCCTTTCGGACAGCTTTAACCATGCCAGTATTATAGACGGCATTCGCCTTTCCAAAGCCAAATGCCTGGTTTTTCCACACAATGATACCCAAAAACTTAAAGCGCTTCTTGAACAAAACAGAACGCAGTTTGAAAACGTCCTGATCATAACAGAATCACTCTTCAGCATGGACGGGGACCG
>JAWSVH010000116.1:0-69298 GCA_033852015.1 Desulfobacula sp. | reverse complement strand
CAAAGATTGATGTTGGAAGTTTAAAGGGGAAAAATGCGGTGTTGTTTTCAGGAATTGCTAAAAATACCTCGTTTTATCAGACCATGGTTCAATGTGGGGTAAATATTGTCGATCATCTTGAATTTAAAGACCATTACAGGTATAAGAAGTCTGATCTTGAACAGATAAAAATGATAGCCCATAAAAAGGATGTTGATATTATACTGACAACACAAAAAGACTGGTCAAAATTGATGCACCAGATTGAATGGAGAAAAGACTTAGTCGTGGTTGGAATACAGATTCAATTTGAAGCTTCAATGCATTTTCAATCTTTTTTAAATGAAAAGATGGATTTTATATGAATGATAAAAAAATGTATAAGTTGATTCGGTTGTTTATCCTTTTTCTGGGTCTGTTCCCTAAATCCATTCTTATGTTTTTTTCAGACGCTTTAGCTTTGATCTGGTTTTGGTTGGATAAGCGCCATAGAAATGTTGTTATCGATAATGTCCAGTTGGCCTTTCCCGATCGTTATAGCGATAAAGAAGCAAAACAATTTGCAAAGAAAAATTTTCAACATACGGCGAGTATTCTTTTTGAGGTCATCTGGTCGTATTCACTATCACCTGAAAAGCTGTTTAAATATTTTATAGTGAACGGCCTGGAACATGTTGACGCTGCCAGAAAAGAAGGCCGGGGAATTATTGTTGTTTCCTGTCACATGGGTGTTTTTGAAATGGTTTTGCCAGCAGTTGCTTCGGTGGATATTAAACTGCATATATTATATCGTCAGCTGGATTTTAAACCTCTTGAACGATTGCTTTTGGAAACGCGCCAGCGATTTGGGGTCACCATGATGCCACTGAGGGGTGCATCTGAAAAAGTTCGTAATATTTTGAAAAACAATGGCATCGTTGCAACATTACTGGACCAGAATGTCGATTGGTATAAAGGGGCTTTTGTAGATTTTTTTGGCAGACCTGCCTGTACCAATAATGGTTTGGCTAAATTGGCCATGAAATCAAACCCGGTTGTGTTACCCGCCTTTATTACAATGCAAAATAATAAGTTTGTGTTGGAAATTTTACCCCAGATTCCTGTGCAGATCACAGGAGATTCCATAAAAGATATTGAAAATAATACTCAAGCCTATGTCTCTGCAATCGAATCAATGGTCAGGCAATGCCCGGAACAATACTTTTGGGTTCATAATAGATGGAAAACAAAACCATATAGTCTTCTAAACTCCAACGGAATTTAAAATAAAACTAATTTTATATGGCATTTATTAAGCTTACAGATTCACCCCGGGCAAAGATCATGGTTCGAGCTGCCAACTGGGTGGGGGATGCGATCATGACGACGCCTGTTATCCGGGCGATTCGTAAAAATTATCCCAAAGCTGAACTGACGGTTCTTGCAAAGCCGTGGGTGATCCCTGTGTATGAAAATAATCCGTATGTAGACAAGATTTTGCTGTATGACAATTCAGGAAGGCATAAAAGAGGTCTGGGAACGTTTAAATTGGCCAAAGATCTGAGAGCATATCAGTTTGATCTGGCTGTTTTGATGCAAAATGCTTTTGAAGCAGCTTTGATCTCTTTTTTTGCCGGTATTAAAGAGCGTTTGGGATACAACACCGATGCCAGAGGGCTTCTTTTAAACCGAAGCATCAAAATGAACCCGATGTTAAAAAAAGGTCATCTGGTCGATTATTATATTGCAATCTTAAAAGGCGCCGGTCTTTTGGATGATGGTAAAACTCTTGATCTGTTTCTTTCTTCTCAAGATAAAGCTTATGCAGACGCGTATTTAAAACAGACAAATATAGATATAGATAGGCCTGTGATTGGTATCAATCCTGGCGCAACTGGGGGAACTGCAAAGAGATGGTTTCCGGAGCGATATGCTCAGTTGTCCGAGCGTCTGAAGAAAGAATATAATGTGAAAATCCTGATTTTTGGCGGACCTGCGGATACTCAACTTGGAGATTATATTGCCAAAAAATCCAATGGCAGTTGTATTAATATTGCAGGGAAAACAACGCTTGGTCAGGCGTTTGCCCTTATTGAAAAATGTGATCTGTTTGTGACCAATGATTCAGGTCTTATGCATGCGGCAGTTGCCCTAAATGTTAATCAGGTGGCAGTCATTGGCTCTACAGATCATATTGCGACCTGTCCTGCAAATGAGAACAGTGTTATGGTCAGGGTGCCGCTGGACTGCAGCCCTTGTCTAAAAGATACTTGCCCTTTAGAGCATCAATGCATGGAGCAAATCAGTGTTGACATGGTTATGGAAAGGTGTAACTCTTTTTTTGGAAAATAATACCGGACAATCATCTTGAGGAGTTATTTTTGTTTGAACAGGTAAAAAAAATATTAATTATTAAACCCAGTGCACTGGGTGATATTGTTCATACACTTCCATTTTTAGCTGCGATAAAAGAACAGTTTCCAGAAGCGATTATTGACTGGGTGGTGGCTGATGGTCTGCACACCTTCCTTGAAGGTCATTCAATGATTAACCGCTTGTGGATCTTTAAAAAAGATCAGTGGCGACGGCCAAAGAATTTTAAGCGTACCATTAAAGAGATATTTGAATTTAAAAAAGGTCTTAACGCGTCTAAATATGATGTGTCTATCGATCTGTCAGGCCTTTTGAGATCCGGGATAATTTCTTATTTTTCAAACGCAAAAATAAAACTGGGTTTTAAAGAATCAGATGAAGGCAGTCCGTTTTTTTATACCCATAAAATTCATGGCAGCATGAATATCCATGCCATAGACAGATATCTTGAAATTGCCAAATTTATGGGGTGTTCAGTAGATAAGATAGAATATCCATTTGCACCGTATGATAAAAACCCGCCAATTCTAAATGATTTGCCCAAAAAGTTTGTAGTGATGAGTCCTTCGGCAGGCAAGCCTGCAAACCGGTGGCCGGCCGAAAAATTTGGTCAGCTTGCAGTCCAGTTAGATTTGCCCACAGTGGTGATTGCAAGTCGTGCCGAAGCAGATATTGCCCAACAGGTGGTTGCCAGCAGTAATGGAAAAGCCATCTCTATTGCGGGGAAAACAGGACTTAAAGATCTGGTTGCCCTGATTGAAAAAGCATCATTTTTTGTTTGCAATGACACAGGTCCCATGCATATTGCTGCAGCTTTAAATATCCCGGTATTTGCTATTTTTGGTCCGGCTAACCCCATTCGTACGGGCCCTTACGGCTCTATTCATACCGTGATTCAGGAAAAACTGGATTGTTCTCCGTGTTACGCAAAATATCCCTGCGATCATTTTAAATGTATGAATAATATCAGTGTTGAAAAGGTTCTTAATATCATCAATGTCAAGGCAAGCAAGATATGAAAATATCCGTTATTGTTTCCACGTATAATCGACCGGATACGCTCAAAAAAGTTTTGGATGGTCTTTTGGCTCAGAACCGACTTCCTGATGAAATCATTGTTGCCGATGATGGTTCTTCCGATGAAACAAAAACCATGCTTTTGCCTTATTTGAAAAACAATAAGGTTCAGATAAAACATGTCTGGCAGAAAGACGATGGTTTCCAACTGGCCAGGATACGTAACAAGGCGATCCTTAAATCTTCATCTGATTATCTGGTGTTTCTGGATGGGGATTGTATCCCTCAAAATCACTATGTTCAGGATCATCTGTTTTTGGCCCAAAAAGGTTTTTTCTTTCAGGGCAAAAGGGTGATTGTCAGTCAAAAAGCCAGCGATACGTTTACCTGTTTTGATACAAACTCTACCATTCGGTTGTTAAAGCATGCGGTGACCTCGGCGGTTTCAAATGCGCATCATATTATTAGAATTCCTTTTTTCCCAGCTTTTACCACTGTTAAATTGTCTGGTATCCGGGGATGTAACATGGGATTTTTTAAAGATGATTTGCTGGCTGTGAATGGGTTTAACGAAGCATTTAAAGGATGGGGGCGAGAGGACTCAGAAATTGTTGTCCGGTTGTATAAATATGGAATTAAGAGAAAAGAACATCCTTTCCGGGCCATTTGTTATCATCTCTGGCACAAAGAAAATACTCGAAAATCCATTGAACAAAATGATCAACTCCTTGAACAAGCCATGTCATCGGACAATTATTATTGCGAGGCAGGAATAAAACAAAATGAATAAATTATCTGTTTATATTATTACGTTTAATGAAGAAGATAAAATTGGTGCCGCCCTTGAAAGTGTCCAATGGGCAGACGAAATTATTGTGGCGGATTCTGCCAGTACAGACAATACAGCAAAAATAGCACAAAAGTATGGTGCAAAGGTTGTTCAAATTCCTTTTAATGGTTTTGGACAATTGAGAAATGAAGCCATTTCAGCATGCAGCCATGACTGGATATTCAGTCTGGATTCAGATGAGCGATGCACTGTGCAGGCCAAAGAAGAAATGTTGAGTATTATAAATGCCAAAGACAGCCTGGATGCCTATTATGTTCCGAGAAGAAATTATTTTATGGGTAAGTGGATAAAACGTTCTGGGTTTTATCCAGACTTTCGGCAGCCACAATTGTTTAAAAAAGGCGCATTAAAGTTTAAGCATGATGCGGTTCATGAACGCTATGAAGTGATCAGCAAAAAAGAGTGTGGGTATTTTAAGGCATTTATCAATCAGGTTCCGTTTAAAAATCTTGAAGAGCTTATTCATAAAGCCAATCGATACTCTACGCTTGGGGCCACAAAACTTTTTAAAGCAAAGAAAACAGCCGGTATGTTCACGGCCATAACCCATGGATTCTGGGCGGCATTTACCATGTATGTATTCAAACTGGGTTTTTTAGATGGGTGGCCCGGATTTATGATTGCTTTTGGTAACTTTGAAGGCACGTTTTATAAATATGCCAAATTACATTTAAAGCAAAAGGGCCTGGATTCATTTTTAAATACAAAATTTCCAGAAAAGTAGAGATATGGTTGGTCTTTTTTTTACAGTATTGTGTTTTTTGGGGTTGGTTTTTGCTGTTCATCACTGGCTTGGGATCAAACTATCGTATAGTCCGTTGTTTACGGTCTCGTTCATTGGTATTCTGCTGTATCTTTTTGCGGTGTCAGGTTGTTTAAAGACTGGAGCATGGGGCCTGATTGTCGCAGGAGGTCTGTTTGCCATATTTTTCGTGATTGTTTTTTTTAAAAGCAAATCCAAAGAAAATATTGCTGTAAAAAAACTTGCCTGGGTGTTTGGCTCTTTAATGATAGTCTCTTTTCTTTTGACGCTTAATATGGCCTTTACCGTGATTGACGATTATGTTTACTGGGGAATTATTGGTAAATACCTGTCAATTTATGATCACCTTCCGGTAACGGGTAACCCTCTGGACTCAAGAATTCTGGCATATACTCCCGGGACAGCACTTATTCACTATCTTTTTTATTTAATCCCCCAAAAATATAGTGTGGATGCATCTTATTTCGCACAGAATATTATATTGATCAGTGCATTATTTGTTGTTGTGGACAAAGAAAACATCAAGAAATCAATCGGTTATCTCTGTGCTTTGGTTTTGTTGATGATTATTTTTGCCGGAAGTGTTTTTACCAAACTCCAGGTAGATTACCTGCTGTCTATCATCTGTTTTTCAACCTTTTGGATGTATTACAACGAGAAAAATATTTTTAGCAGGCTTTTGGTGGTGTCCATGCCAATATGCTTTCTTTTTCTTATCAAAGAAATTGGATTTGTTCTGGGGCTGCTTATTCTGGGAATTATTTTGTGCGATGTTCTGGTGGATCGCCATGTGGAAAAGAATGACAAGATTAAATCCGCAGCACTTATTCTCCTGATTGGCGGTTGTGTGTTTGTACTTAAAAAACTTTGGATCAGCCATGTTGCTGGCATGGAGTTTGTCCAGTTTCATAATGCGATTAACTTGGAATCGGTTAAAAAAACGTTGTATATTTTTACGGATAAACAGGTTCAGAATGGATTTATAATTTTTGCAAAAGATATCTTTATTGGATCGGCAGACCGGTTAAACCTTCCTTATGTGCTCTGGTATAGTATCATTGCCTTTTTAGGGTATAAAATATTTAAAGAGAATTTTCAAAAAAATAACGTAAGATTCTTTTTGTTTTCCGGAATGCTTTTGCTCTCCTTTTTGCTTTATCTGTTTTTATTATATTGTATGCAGATCATAATTTTTGGTGTTGGAACTTCTTCTCAAGAAACCTTGGGATTTTCCCGGTACCTGAATATTGTGTTTTCTCCTATAGTCTTTATTGTTGTGCTCAGTTTTGTTCATCGTGTTGTTTTTGTTAGACGGGAAATAAGCCGCAGGGTTTGTATCTCTATCATAGTCATTGTTCTTCTGGTCTTGTCTGCTTCACGAGCAGAGGTTTATTTGCATAGAGAAAAGCAGGATGTCCATATCCAAAAAGTATCACAACAGATTGCCAGTAAAATCAATAAAGACATTTATTCTATTGGGATTGTAACAAAAAAAAGAGATAATCTTGCCAATCTGCAGTTTTTATTTTATCTTCTGCCCAATAAAGTGGATTATAGTCCAAGAATATTTGAAAATGGAGTTGCTTTGATAGAGTATGTCCGGCAGCATGATTATATTATCTTTTATAATCCTGCTCCCAATATTTTTGAGTGGTTAGAATCTTATATGGATAAAAAAATTGAGATGAATCCAGTGACTTTGTTGCGAGTTCGCAGCGATAATCTTGAAAATAGTCTTATAAAAAAACATTTACTTGAAAGGGTGCCTCTTTAAGAGGAGTTTATATGAATAAAGTATTACTGGTTCCAGCATATAATCCCGAAGAAATAATTGTACCGCTTTTAAAAAAACTTCCCAAAGATGTTTTCAGCCAGATTCTGGTGATTAACGACGGAAGCGGCCCTGTGTATGATGCTATCTTTGAGCAGTTGGCTAAGATTGAGAACATTAAGATTATAGAGCATGGGCATAATCAGGGTAAAGGTGCCGCTCTTAAAACTGGATTTTCATACGTATTAGAAAATATAGAGAATTGCATAGGTGTTGTCACTGCAGATGCAGATGGACAGCATTCTATGAAGGATATCCTTGCAACCGCGCAGGCCTTGGAATCCGGGCCCCAAAACCTGACCATTGGAAGTCGGACATTTGATTCTAACGTTCCTTTGCGAAGTCATTTTGGTAATAAAATGACCCGGATGATCATGCAGCTCTTTTTTAGGATCAAGTTAAGTGATACTCAAAGTGGATTGAGAGCTATCCCGAATTCTTTGTTGCCTGAATTATTGGATATTCGATTTAGCCGATATGAATTTGAAATAGAAATGCTGATGGTTGCAAAAAAAAATGGGTATCAATTTGAAGAAATTGAAGTGGATACGATTTATGAAAATGATAATGCAGCATCTTCATTCAATCCAATTGTAGATTCAGCCAAAATTTATTTTGTTATGTTCCGTTATATTCTGGCTTCCTTGGCAACAGCAGCTGTCGATTATGCCGTTTTTTTTACCAGCTATGCCATTTCTCCAAAGATTTTTTTGTGTACCTATATAGCACGACTGATAGCTCTTTTTGTAAATTTTATTCTTTTAAAAAGATTTGTGTTCCACTCAAAAGAGAAAATATTCATCATTGGTCTAAAATATTTGTCAATTGTGATTGTTTCAGGTTTTGTTTCTTCCATGGCAACTCAATATTTTAATGAGCAGCTAAATCTCAATATTGTGTTCTCTAAAATGTTTGCAGAGCTATTATTTTATTTTGTAATTTTTATTGTACAAAAAGAGTTTGTTTTTAAACGAAAGGATTAATGATTTGGAAAAAACAGACTGGACTAAATATTATGATTCTCCTTATAAAACTGCGACCTTTACCCGGAAAATCACCGGACGCACTCTGATAGAGACAATAAAAAAACATATTGGAGAAACAAAAGGATTTATATTGACAGAACTTGGGGGTGCCAACAGCACATTTTTGGAGCTGTTAATCAGTGAATTAAAACCTTCAAAGTATGTCATCATCGATAGTAATTCTACCGGGCTTGAGAAGACAAAAGATAGAATTACCAAAGATGATAATGTGGTTTTGTTAAATCAAGATATTTTAAATGGGAAACTGGAGACACAATCATCAGATTTGGTGTTGAGCGTTGGTTTGATAGAACATTTTGATAGCGAGGGTACTCAAAAAGCAATCAAGGCTCATTTCGATCTTTTGAAAAATGGTGGGTATGTAGTAATTACATTTCCAACTCCGACATTTTTATACAGGCTTGCCCGTTTTATTACCGAAAAAATGGGGCTTTGGATCTTCCACGATGAAAGACCTCTAAAAATTGAAGAGGTTTTAAAAACAGCTTCTAAATATGGCCAACTGCTGGACTATAAAATTATTTGGCCCATCGTGTTTACCCAGGGTCTGGTTATTTTTAAAAAGGATACTGAGTTTAGCGGGTCTTGAAATATTATTTTCTTCTGATCCAAAAAGAACTGGTTTCCAGAAAATGTAAAGAGGAACCCGCTAATTTTTCTTCTGATTTCTTAATGATTCTTTCATCTTTTAGTGCAGGACATTTAGAAGCCAAAGCTTCAAAATAATTGTCTTTCAAGTAATTTACAGCACCAATAATTTCAAAATCAACATTAGACGATAAGAATGCTTCTAATAAATATTGTTCATTCCAAAATTTAATCTGATTAATAATGCATTTTTCAGGGTAATCTTTGGGTGTGTAAATATCATGGATATGAACAATCACTCCAGGCTTTAAGATGGGTAGAATCTCGAGGTATTCACACAAGACATCTCCCTGGGGTTTTATCATATGGGAAGAATCAATAAAAAGGATATCATTGGCTTCTAATTGTTCAAAAATACTTTTATCTAAGCTTTCTACCGGTTGTTTCATTAACTGAATATTTAAATTGCTTATCCAGTCGTACCTGTAAGGTTCAATGCAGATATGTTGGTTTTTATGTTCACTATTCTCTTTTTGGTTCATTTCAAGTGCTTTTGCCGAGACAAGAGTTGAAAATCCACAGCCTATTTCAATGAATCGTTTAGGTTTATTATGCCGAATGGTGTTGTATAAATATTGAGCATCAACCGGCAAAAATGAAAAATTAATGTAAAAATATTCCAATTTGCCTTGAAAGTTTAAAGGAAAGTTTTCAAACTCTTCATTGAAATCAAATTGGTCCAATATCTCTAATTGTATTTTATCGTTTAAATCAAAACCGGGCAGATTTCTTGCTTTGTTGAGGGGGTGCTTTAGGGATTTAGGGTGGGTTAACGGGTCATAGAAATGGTCTAAAACGGGATATACTCCAATCCATAAAAGGATTTTTTTTGTAATCTTCATATTTTCCAGATGATTGATATCAATGAGGCGGATAATATAAAATAGGATGCCGCTTAAGAAAACAAAGGGGATTAAAATGATATCCAATATAAAAAGAACAGGTCTTAGAATAAACATTATAGTTGGTATATGTTTTTGGAATCGAAATGAATTTGGTATCATAAATAGTATCCCGAATATGTTTTAATAAGGCGTCCGGTCCAGTTTGACTTGATGTAGCCGATATATTCGGATGACATTTCTTCCCATGGCGTCAATGGTATGATGTTTTTTGACCAACGTGCATGCGGTCTTGACACGCTGATTGGCAGCATCTTTGTTTTGCAGTGTCTGTAATATTTTATTTGAAAGATCATTGGAATCAGACGATTTAAATATCAGGCCAGTTTTTTCATGGTTAATAATATTTACAATACCACCGCTGTCTGATCCGACAACAGGGCATTCGCAGATCATGGCTTCTAAAAGAGCCTGGGGAACGCCTTCAAACGGGACGCCCTTTATATTTATGGATGGAAGAATTTTGCAGTCTAGTGCCCGGTAATAGGGCCAGACATCTTCTTTGAATCCTGTAAAATGAATATACTTTTCGATCTGCAGTTTTTTTGCCAGGATTTTAAGATGTTTTATGTATTCTTTTGTTCCATCCCCCACAAGGGCAACCTTATACCCTGGCAGTTTATGGCGAATGTTTTTAAAGGCGTGTAAAAGCGTATCAATCCCCTTGTCCTTTGATACTCGCCCTACAAAGCCTATGAATCGGGTATCTGGCTCAAGGCCCAATGATGTTGCCAGGGCTATTCTTGCTTCGTCTTTTTCCATGAGTGTAGCAGGTTCTATAATACCGCTTGGCATGGAAAAGATCTGCATATCTTTTAGCTTGAACACTCGTTTAAGATGGTGGGTCGTGTAGTCGGCAGTGGTGAAAATATAGTGGCACAGTTTCTTGTAAAGTCGCCTGTTATACAAGGAATTTCTTACATGCGCACTGATGTGGCGAGAAAGAATCCGACAAGGGACATTGGCTTTTTTAGCAGCAAAAAGAGCCAATTTGGAATCCTTGTTACCATGGGTATTGATAATGTCTGGATTTTCATTATAACAGATGCGCTTTAAAAATCGATAATCTTTTACAATGGTCAGACGCTTAAAAGCGATTGGGTAGACCTGGAATCCGGCATCTTTTGCTTTTAAAAACAAAGGGGTGCCCTTGGGGGCTGCAATGATGATCGAGTGGCCTTTTTCTCTCATCCACACCGATTCATTAAAAATGCGTTTTTCAAGACCACCCCAACCTGTGTGGCAGGTGGTGTGAAGTATTTTATATAGAGATCTCATATAAAGGTTTCGTCTATTAAAGTTTTGCTTCAACCCGTTCAATATCTTCGGGCAGATCAATTTCCGGTGAATCAAAGGGGGTCACAACCACCTTGATTTTGTATCCAAATTCGAGAACTCTTAGTTGTTCAAGCTTTTCAATGTTTTCACAGGTTCCTGTGGGAAGGGTTATCAGTTTGTCCAGGAAACTTTTTTTATAGGCATAAAATCCCAAATGTTTATAAAAGTCAGTGTTTGTCTGTTCGTCTCTGGGGTAGGGGATCTGGGCTCTGGAAAAATACATGGCAAACCCGTTGTTGTCAAAGGTCACCTTGACATCTTTAGGGTCCGTAATTTCTCTTTTGTCTTGAATCTTAAAGGCAAGGGTGGACATGACAAGATCCGGGTCATCGGCAAATGGTGCAATCAGCTCATCAATGGTTAAAGGGTTGAATATGGGCTGATCCCCTTGGATATTAACAATAATGTCATCGGGGCCAAGTTTTAACATTTCAGCAGTCTGGGCCACCCGGTCGGTTCCGGATCGACATTCATCGGAGGTCATGACAGCTGTTCCTCCAAAGGCTTCAACGGCATTTATAATGCGTTCATCATCTGTGGCCACAATCGTTTTGTCTATCGCCTCGGATTTTTGAGCCTGCTCATACACGCGTTGTATCATGGATTTACCTGCAACAAGCGCCAGAGGTTTGCCTTCAAGTCTGCTTGATCTATACCTGGATGGGATTATAGCAATGGTCATGTCAGTTTCTTTACATTTTAAGGAACAAAGATTTTGCCTTGTCCCGGGTCATGATATTTTTCCAATCTTTGCCTAGGCAGTTCTCCCACAGGGGATCGAGGCCTAGTGCTACGGTAATCATTGTTTCAATTTTTTCGTCTTCAAGACCGCTAACAAGGCCTCTGGGCAGTTCAATATTGCATTTTTCCATCATGATCCTGAACTCTTTAACGCCTTCAGGATAAAATTCTTCAAGGTAATCAAATACAATGCAGCATCCAATTCCATGATGGGTTCCTAAAACATAAGAGAGACCATAGGATAATGCATGGCAGGCACCCACCTGGGAATAAGCAATGCTCATGCCGCCAAAAAATGAAGCCATCATTAATTTGTCATCTTTATCCGAGTGGTTATCTATAAAAACCTGGCGGCAAAGATCAAGGGCTTTTTCACCATAGGATTTGGAAAACTCATTCAAATATGTTCCCTGAAGGGATTCTATACAATGGATATAGCAATCCATGCCGGTGTAAAAATGTTGCTCTGCTGGAACATCTTTGATCAGTTCCGGGTCAAGAATTACCTGGTCAAATACCGTATAGTCAGAATTGAGTCCCAGTTTTTTTTCAGGGCCTGTAAGGACCGTTGTCCGGGACACTTCTGAGCCTGTGCCCGAAAGCGTGGGAACCGCTGCATGATAGATGGCCGGATTTTTGATCAAGTCCCATCCCTGGTAAAGCGTGGAAGATCCTTCATTGGTGAGCATTAATGATACTGCTTTGGCAAGATCCATACTGCTGCCTCCGCCAATACCAATAACCGCACAGGGCAGGGTAGAAGCATACTCTTTTACTTTAAGCGTAAGTGCATCCACATACCCGGTTTTGGGTTCATCATCTACGTTGACCCATAGAAGCATATCATTGCTTTTTAAAGGGATTTTCTTTTCAAGATCTTTGCCTTTAAAAACATCATCAGTGACAAACACGGCCCAGGCGTCTTTAGTTGCACGCCGGTATTCTATGATTTCATCAAGCTGTGCAAAACAGCCTCTCCCAAAGATTACATTGGGAACCAGTTTAAAGTTTCTGAACATATGAACTTCCTTTGATGATTTCTCTTTATTGTTAAGTAAATGATTTCATTATGGCCTGAATCCGGTTTTCAATATCCTGATCTGACCATGAAAGCAGGATTTGCATGGAAATGGTGCGTTTCATAATATGATCAGAAGCTTCCATTACGATGTTATTATAATCCGGCAGGTCATCTACCAGTTCAGCCGCCAGTTTTGCAGAGCGCTTCATCTGTTTTAAATGGTGCCATTTTTTATAGTAGTGCCAATTGTTGTCATACCAGTATATGGGGCCAGCACCATTTTTACCCATGGACTTTGCAACCTCGCGGGCACGATCTTCGGTCGGCATAAAAAAGCTTAGAAAAGTGGCAGAATCCCCTTTTGCATCTGGAACATATCGAAAGTTGACATCCCCAATGTCTGCCATGGCACTTTTAATGGCATATTTGTTTTTTCTCTGTATTTCCAGTATTTTATCAAGTTTATTTAACTGGGCAAGACCCACTGCAGCGTTCAGTTCACTGATCCGGAAATTGGTTCCGATAATGGGGTGGTCGTCAGCCCCCCGGTCCGGACCGCCAAAATGATCATGACCGTGATCGGAAAACTGGTCGGCTTTATGGTATATATCTTTGTTGTCGGTAATAATGCCACCGCCTTCACCGCAGGTAATCGTTTTTACCGCATCAAAAGAAAAACACCCGGCAAGACCAAAGGTTCCGATGGCTTTGCCCTGGTAGCTGGCACCTAAAGACTGACAGGCATCTTCTATAAGGATCAATCCTTTTTTATCACATACATCTTTAATCTCATCGATCCGTGCCATGGAACCGCACATATGTACCGGTACAACGGCTTTAGTTCTTGAAGTGATGACATCTTTTAGTTTGTCAGGATTTAAACACAAGGTCTCATCAATTTCACCAAACACAGGAATGGCACCGGCATTGAGGACAGCCTCAAAAGTAGCAACAAAAGTAAATGGCGGGATAATAACCTCGTCTCCTGCGCCAATGCCGCAGGCTGCAAGGGATGTGCTTAAAGCGGCTGTTCCGCTGGAGCACAGGTGACTGTATTTGCTGTTGGTTATTTGAGCCAGTTTTTTTTCAAATTCAAGGGCTTTAAAATGCCCGTTTCTTGTGGCTTCAAATCCATACCTGAAAAGAACGCCAGATTCCAGAACATCGGCCACTTCTTTTCTCTCTTCATCTCCAAATATTTCAAACCCAGGCATGGTTTTCTCCTTTTTAATCCGGTTGATTATTAACTGGTGTTAAGTCACAAATCTTAAATTTCAAATGCTGGATAAGTATCATAAAAAACCATCAAGTTTCAAGCTCTGGTTAAATAAAAGACCCTCAACAAAATGGCCGGATCAAATCAATTGACTTTAAGTGCTCAGGTATTAATATGAAGAAAGCGATATATCATAGAAAAACAAACAATACAGGTGTAAATATACGTTATGGAAAAGAAAAATATTGATAAATATCAGGGTTTTGAACAAGGACCAATACGCCCTCCCAGTGAGGCATACAGTCTTTTAATCCGTTTGACAAGAAATTGTCCCTGGAATATGTGTACATTTTGCCGGGTATATAAGAAAGAATCTTTTTCATTTAGATCAAAAGAAAATATTATAAAGGATATTGATCTTATCCATACGTATGTTGATCGAATGCGGCAGGTTGTTAAGCCTGGCGGTCTTGAAGACAATGATGTGATAAATACCTTGTATAATAGTTTTGAGGAAAAAGATCGGGTGGCTTTTAATGCTGCGATGAACTGGTATGAATCCGGAATGGAGTCCTTATTTTTACAGGATGCTGATTCTATGATTATGAAGCCTGATGATCTGGTATCTATTCTTGAACATATTAAGTCTTGTTTTCCTAATATAAAGCGGATCACCTCCTATGCCAGAAGCCATACCATTGTCCGCATTAAACAGGCAGATTTGAATCGTATGGCGGATGCCGGACTTAATCGAATTCATATCGGTATGGAATCCGGATCAGACGCGGTATTAAAAAAGATTAAAAAAGGAACCACCAAGCAAGTACATATTAAGGCTGGATTAAAAGTGAAAGAAGCCGGCATTCAGTTGTCCGAATATATTATGCCAGGTCTTGGCGGTATTGAATATTCCATTGAGCATGCCTTGGAAACAGCGTCTGCTCTGAACAGTATCAACCCTGAATTTATACGGATCAGGACCCTGGCTGTGACCGATGGTACTGAGTTATCCATGCAGGTAGAAAAGGGTGAATTTGATAAACCCACAGATGCCATGATGGCAAAGGAACTGCGCTTGCTTTTGGAAAGTCTTGATGGGGTTGATTCATATATCAAAAGTGATCATATACTGAATTTGTTTGAGACCATCAATGGGAAAATGCCTGAAGACAAAGAAAAGCTTATTGGTATTATTGATCGGTTTTTTGAGCTTGAGCCAGAGAAAAGGGTTTTATATCAGATCGGACGGCGGATGGGATTTTTCCGTGGGCCTGATGATATGGAAAACAGTCCCCATCTTACACAGGTAAAAGAGGCATGTAAACAATATGGAGTGACCCCTGAAAATGTTGATATCGTCATTGATGAGTTGATGAAACGCTTTGTCTGAAAAAAAATCAATTTATATTCATGTTCCATTTTGTGTTAAAAAATGTGCCTATTGTGACTTTTATTCAGATACACGTTTGTCACTGGCGTCAGAGTATATTCAATGTCTGGTCAAAGAGATGGATATGCGTGCGGGTCGTATGGGCAAATGTCATCATGATAAAAGCCATGTGGATACCATCTATTTTGGCGGTGGAACCCCGTCTATCTTAAAAATTCATCAGATTGAAACAATATTGCAGGGTATCCAGAGAAATTTTGACGTGTCCCAGGATACTGAAATAACCTTTGAAGTTAATCCCGGAACCATTGATGAAGATTATCTGGTTCAGTTAAAAGCTATTGGAATTAATCGACTCAGTCTTGGCGTCCAATCTTTTAGTACAAAAAAACTGCTTTTTTTAAATCGAATTCATACAGTCAAGCAAAGCTTTGAAGCCATCGAACATGCTCAAAAGGCAGGGTTTGAGAATATCGGCCTGGATCTGATTTACGGGCTGCCTTTTGAAGATGAAAAAATGTGGCAGCAGGATCTAAAAACAGCGTTAGAAATCATGCCGTCCCACCTATCTTGTTATATGCTCACCATTGAGCCGGGCACCCCTTTGGATGAAAAAGTAGAAAAAAATCAGATAGAGCCGCTAAATCAAGATATGATGTTCAGATTATTTGAAGAAACTTCAACTATTCTGATTGAATCCGGGTATGAACATTATGAGATTTCTAATTTTGCTAGGACTAAAAAGAACAATGGCCAGAATTGCACCGATGATAGCACTTGTAATAGATCTAAACACAACTCAAGATATTGGGAGATGATTCCTTATTCTGGGTTTGGGCCGGCAGCACACTCTTTTGATGGTGAGAACAGATCATGGAATTATTCTGATATAGATATTTACATGGAAAATATTAAAGAAGGCCAACTGGCTGTGGATCAGGTGGAGACGCTCAGTATTGAACAAAAGATGCTGGAGATGATCATGCTCAGACTTCGCACCCTTGAAGGCCTTAACCTTGAAAAATTTCAAACCCTGTTTGACCTGTCTTTTAAAAAGGAATTTGAATCGATCATTGCCCAGGTCGAAACCGAATCTTTAGGAAAAATTGAAGAGAATTGTTTTTTTCTTACCTTAGAGGGTAAAATCAGACTGGACAGTATTGTCGAAGCATTTGCCCAAAAAATATTATCAGATTAGTTTGTTTAAGATTTTCTTCTCAATTGCCGGGTATCTCCTACCCGGATAGTCAAATTAATTGAATCAAAATACTCAATCAATGGAATAACAAATTTTCTGGAAACATTTACAATGTCTTTGAACTGGGGCGTGGTGATGGTTTCGTTTTCTTTAAGAAATGTGGTCAGTTCCTGACCAAGATCATCTATCCTCTTGGCATCAAAATATAAATCATCTTTTGTTTTGATAATGGATTTTTCATTGATGAGCATGTGTAAAACATCTGTAGCATTTTTCTTGTCTAAATTGAGGTCCGCACAGATTGTCCTGAAAAAGGGCGGAGTCAAATCAGATTCCTGGTATATTTTTTTAATTTTTTCTTTGACTTCACTTTGGTCGACCTGGAGCGCTACCGTGTGGGTGGCCAGCTTAATGATATTTTTGTCCAGAACAATAAGGTTTTCTTTGGCAAGTTTGGTAAAAAGAATATTAAAAAATTTAGCGTCATCAATATACTGGAATTTGGATTTCAGTTCCTGGGTGGGCATACCTTCTTTTAAAGGATTGTTGGTATGATAAGCTTCTAATTGCAAAACTAATTTTTCTTTGAATTCATCAAAAAAACGGCCAATAATATACAATTGTTTTTCTTTGTCTGTCTGAATTACTTTTTGTTTGGCCAGCATTTTTTGTAAGGTTGCGGCAAGTTTTTTATCCGGGATATTGGTCATGACTCTTAACTGGAAAAAAGTTAGTCCCTGATATCCTTTTAAAGATAGAAAAAAAGAAATGGTCTGTTCCATATCATCAAGTAAAAGATTTTCAAGTCCCATCGTTACTTTTTCGTCAAACAGTTTGTGTTTCTGAGAGGCCGGATTCAGTATGGTTCCACCGCCAATGGTTTTTACCGGTGAATAGCTTCGGATAACATATCGATCATCTTTGATGCAACAGACCGGTGATTCAAGCCTAAACTGCACACAGGCCTCGTCTCCGGCAAACAGTTCTTTTCTATCTAATAGAACCATATACCCTAGGATTTCACTGGTTCCTGAATGAAATCTTATCCGTGTCCTGGCTTTAGCTGGTTTTGCATTGCTTTTTAAATATTGGAAATGGGCATCGACCATATAGCTTTCGATTAATGTGTCTGGTGTGGATAAAATATCTCCACGGTTGATCAATTCTTTGTCCAGTCCCTGGAAATTGATGGCTGTTCGCGTGCCTGGCCCGGCAGTTTCAACACCATCGCTATGCACCTGGATACCTCGTACTTTAGAGATAATTTGTTTGGGATAGACCATGATATCACTTCCCACATCAATTTTTCCAGACATGAGTGTTCCTGTAATAACAGTACCAAATCCTTTCATGGAAAAGACCCGGTCCACCGGTAGCCTGAATATGGGAGAAAATTTTCTTTGGGGGAGGCTTTTACAAATATTTTCAAGGGTTGAGACAAATAGATCAATGCCTTTATTGGTGGTGGATGAGACGGGAACAATCGGTTTGTCTTCAAGAAAAGTTCCTTGAACAAAATCATTGATGTCATCCATGGCAAGTTCTAAAAGATCTTCATCCACCATGTCAATTTTGGTCAGTGCAATTATCCCGTGTTCGATCCCCATGAGATTGCAAATCTCCATATGTTCTCTTGTCTGGGGCATGACACCTTCGTCTGCTGCAATGACCATGGTGACCACATCAATCCCGCTGGAACCGGCGACCATATTTTTTACGAACTTTTCATGACCTGGCATGTCTACAATCCCAACATGCTGGCCGTTGGGTAGCTCTAAAGATGCAAACCCAAGTTCAATGGTAATACCTCGTTCTTTTTCTTCTTTTAAACGGTCTGTTTCAATGCCGGTTAATGCTCTAACGAGGCTGGTTTTCCCATGATCAATGTGTCCTGCAGTGCCTAAGATGATATTTTTTTCCACTGTATAAAAACCTTTGGGTTCTATTCTTGTTTCTTTTTTCGAAAAAGTTGCATGGCATAAGCGCCGGCAACAAGGAGAAGTCCTGTGCCAACACCATGGAAAACACCCCATTCCGGTCGGAACAGTCGTATAATAACCAGGCCGAAAACAATGCCTAAGATAAGACGGACACTAAATATTAACAGAGCATTCATAGCTACATCCTTTTTATAATAATTTATAGGCAGGATAATAGTCAAACAACCCTTTAAGGTCAATGTTAATTATGGCTTTTCAGGATAGGTGCCTTACAAACGCAAAAGTATTAAATAGTGCAATTGCTGTGGTTGCAATTAAAAAACTATTGAAAAATTTATCAGGTTCTGGTAGTTAGTATAAGTTTTTTGAGGTGGGTGTAGCTCAGTTGGCAGAGCACTAGGTTGTGGTCCTGGTTGTCGCGGGTTCGACCCCCGTCACTCACCCCATTTTTTCCTTTTAAATTTTAACCCGGCCTCAACTCAATGAGTGCCGGGTTTTTTGATTTTCGGCAACTTAAAACCCCTGAAACGCAAGGAGACATCTAAATGTTTTCATTTTCAAAAGTTTGTACAAAAATTATGGTCATTATCGGTTTTTCTTTTTTCTTATGGACTGCGACGGCTTTTTCCAGTGAACTTGAAGATGGTCTGTATGCACAGTTTGACACGAATAAAGGTCAAATGGTTGTTAAATTGTATTATAAACAGGTACCCATGACCTGTATTAATTTTGCAGGTCTTGCCCAGGGAACGCTTCCTTCTAACCAGGGGGCTTCAAAAAAATACTATGACGGTTTAATTTTCCATCGGGTAGTTGATAATTTTATGATTCAGGGTGGTGACCCCACAGGAACTGGTCGGGGCGGTCCTGGGTATAAGTTTGGCGATGAATTTGTCAAAGAATTAAAACATGATTCTGCCGGTATCCTTTCCATGGCCAATGCAGGGCCCAATACCAACGGAAGCCAATTTTTTATTACCCATAAAGCGACTCCGCATCTGGACAATCTACATACTGTTTTTGGTAAAGTGGTTAAGGGTCTGGATGTGGTGAATAAAATCAGAAAGGGCGATAAGATTCAAACGCTCACCATTTTGAGAATTGGTAAAGATGCCCAGGCTTTTAAAGCAGACGAGCAAAGTTTTGATGCTGCCAAAAAAAATAAAAATAAAAAATCTTTGGCCAGGTTTCAAAGTGAAATGCAGATCCGTTACCCGAATGCAGTTTCTACAGATTCAGGTCTGATGTATGTGGTAAATAAAAAAGGAGAGGGCCAAACTCCAAAACCTGGAACTCGTGTGACGGTCCATTATACAGGCATGTTCAAAAATAAACAGGTCTTTGATTCTTCTGTAAAACGAAATGAGCCCTTTGAGTTTAATGTGGGCATGGGGAAAGTAATTAAAGGATGGGATCTGGCATTGTTGACCATGAAAAAGGGTGAGAAAAGAACGCTGTTGATTCCTTATACGCTTGCGTATGGAGAAAAAGGATATCCGGGAGCCATTCCCCCTAAATCAGATTTGATTTTTGAAGTGGAGCTGATTGATTTTCAATAAGGTTTTTTTTTAAAGCAGCGGCATCTTATACATATCTTTTAAGATCTGCATCTGGCGAAGATGGATGTAAGGTGTTGGATGTTTCACCGACCATTTATGTGGGTTAGGCAGTACTGCGGTCATTAATGCGGCCTGGGACGGGTTTAAATGTTTTGCATTTTTAGAAAAATATTTTTGCGATGCAGCCTGGGCCCCTGTGACACCTGTGCCCCAATCAACCGTGTTTAAATACATTTCCAGAATTCTTTGTTTATCCCACAACAGTTCAATTAATATCGTATAATACATTTCAGCAATTTTTCTGAATCCGCTCTTGCTGGATAATAAAAATACGCTTCTGGCTGTTTGCATACTGATGGTACTGGCACCCCTTAATTTTTTGGTCTTTACAAATGTTTTTAAGGCGTGTTTGATCTCTTTGATATCAAACCCATTATGTACTAAAAATCGCTGGTCCTCAGCAGAAAGAACCGCCCGTCGAAGATGCACAGAGATATCTGAAATTTTTATGAAATGATATGCAGGCCGTTTTCCCGGTTGGTCTGTTATTATGGATTCAGCCCATTCCCATGCCACATTGGGGGTCAGCGGCGGATTAATATATCTTAATGTCATAACCTGGATAATCGTAAAGAAAAACACGGCGATTATTATTTTTAGCGATGTTTTCCAGATCCAGGCAAAGATTGTTTTTGTTTTGGATTTTTTCATTTCTAAATTGGGTTCTACTTATAATCATCTGTGTTGTCAATTGTAAAACAAGCCTTACAATAAAGGAAACAATACTCCAAAAAGCGGAGGTGAATACAATGACACAAATATTTACGACAACTCAAAATCAGGAAGAACAAGTCCTGGATATAAATATAAATGATCCGGCCTTTGATTTGTTACAAGCAAAACAAATGGCAAAAGATAAAGCACTTGAGATTTGCGAGAACCCTATGATTCTTTCCTGGAAGAATGGAATAACCGGTGAGTCATATCCGGATTATGAATGTGGGATAACTGATCGTCCATTCTGGATCAGGTATGCTGAAGGCCGTGGTGCAAACTTGACGATAAATTTCAACCAGGGTGATTACATTTTTATGGTATTAAAAATGTAAGTTTTACTTAAAGGAGTTTTTTAAAATCAAGTACCCCATTGCAGAATAGATGGCATTGTGCTATTAAAATATCGTTTTGTGACTATGTGCGCCCGTAGCTCAGCTGGATAGAGCGCTGGACTTCGAATCCATAGGTCGCAGGTTCGAATCCTGCCGGGCGTACCACTAATATCAATGGTTTTTGGCTTTTGCTGAAGACCTTTTTTATTTTCAGGTGATATATAGGTGACAACAGGTCTTATCACGACATGGTAAGTTTTTTTCTAAATTCTGCCGGAGTAACCCCATACAACTCCCTGAATTTACGATAGAAGTTACCAATGCTTGGAAATCCGCTCTCGAATGCAGCTTCTGTAATGCTCTTCTTCGTTTCTGAAAGTATGGAGCCTGCCTTCTGAAGTCTTCTTATATTCATGTATTCAACAACACTTGTATTTGTATATTTCCTGAATTCTTTGGTAAGAAGACTTCTCGACATTCCAAATTCTGATGCAATTGTATCAAGATCCAGATGTTCTTCCAAATGACTGTCTATCCAGGTGCAGATATTACTTACATTGTCTGAATGGCGTCCCTGATTTTCTATGTCTGTGTGCCCTTGGCTTTTAAAATGGAGTGCCAGTATAAGCCCAATTCTGCTCCAGATAATGTCAAGGGCTCTTTTTTCAGTCTCCCCAAGGGAGTCTGGAATCCTATCCACTATATCTGACAGCTCCCCGTTTTTTTCATGGTCAGAAAAAACTGCATTAGAGTTTTTAATAGCTCTCAGCCAAATTGATAATGCAGAAGAAAGGTGAATAGCAGTATCCGCTGTAGTGAGACAGAGAATCTTTAAATCTGCTGATTCTCCCTGTCTAAAAAGAAATCTGTGCCTGGCCCCTGGCTTTATGAGGATGAAACGTCCGCCTTGAAATTCGATATCCCGATTGTCGAGAATTATATTTCCATTCCCTTTCCTGCAGTATAAAAGTTCATATACTTCATGGGAATGCCATCCTGAAGACTCTTCAAGAGTCAGTGTCATACTCCAGTACATTATTTATCCAATCAGATAATATTTATAGCCAATAAGGCAAGACTAAATAAAAACCTTTTTGTTAGTGTGTTTTTAGTAAAAAAAATATACCCAAAACAATAATTAATCAAGCAACAATTATAAGAGGTAAAAAAATGGAAGCTCAAAACGAAACCTTTATTCAGTCTTTTAAACAGATGTGGGGTAATTATCCGGAATTTGTCATGCTCTTGGACAAGAATCATATTATTGTGGCCGTAAACAAGTTCGCCGAAGAGCTCGGTATCGAGCCTGGCATAAATTGTTTTTCCCTGAACCAGACAGACCGGATGTGCAGACATTGCAAAGCACCCCTGATGCGCAAAGAAGGCAAGGCACAAAGGCTGGTCAGTTTTTACGATGGCAGAGGAGTCATGGATGGATACTGGATTCCTGTTGAAGACAGTGACGGTCTTTACGTGCATTTTGGAAATAATATCACAGAATGGGCTGACCCTGACAGATTTCCCCAGATAAAACAGTGTGCAACTTCTGATAAAAAATGCTCTTAAGATCCTGAGAAAAAAAGAAAACATCCGGGGATGATTGATACTTTCTGCATCCCCGGAAAACTTCATAAAACTATCATAACTTTTTGTTTCAGGGGAAAATCTAAAAAAAGACTCCTTTTTATTCATACAACAATGTGAAAATGAATACCTTTTTTATAATACTGTTTTCTTGAAATCTACACGACTGAATTTAAGATCAGAACACTCGAAATGAATAGAGCACAAAATATAGTATCTGAAGATTCTTTCTTTTAAAACTTTGCGCCTTCTATGGTTTAGGTAAAATCCATGAATCTGCATTCTCATATTCTGCTAGTTTTTTTATGATTTTCTTTTTGTCTTGTTCATTGAGTGTTTTAAATTTATGACGTTGCGAAAAGTAATTCGGATCAGTCCCGTCTTTAGATACGATAAATTTTTTATCTAATAGAGTGATATGGTTGGGTTTGATTTCAAAAGAAGTAGTAGAAGGGCCGTAAAGTGGGTATGTCTGAACTCCTTGAAGAACTCTAATGGAACGATGTTGAATTGGGAATAGGGTTATCGCATCTATTTGATATTTCCCGACCGGGAAATTTTTATATATAAACAAACTGTTAGCTTCCGGCCAAATCTTAATTTTCTGATCTGTTCCAGGAGAATGGGATAAAAGATATCTAAAAGCGTACCAATTTCTTTCCGTATTGTTTAAAGCTTCGTGAGCAATGACAAGGATCCCTTCCTCTCTGGAGGATGGAAGTGGTAGTTTATGGCTGCAGGAGGTTAATCCAATAACTATCAACAATAGTGCCGAAAGAATCAAAATACGTTTTGGTCTCATGTCGTCTCTCTTCTAATAAAATACTGGGTTGAAATTTCACAAAATTTTACTGAGCATGCTGACTGTGAAAAATGAGTTAAGTAAATATTTCATCACTGTTATCAAAAGGATATATGAGAATCAACCATTATTTTTTCAAAGGAGGAAACATTTCAGTAATACTAAACATTGCGAAACTGAATATATTGGGAAAATATATCAGGAGGTTAAGGCAAGGCCAAAATTTATAGTGGACAAAGAAATTTGACAACGCATAATATTTCATTGTTCATAACAAAGAGCTCTCACTCTTTCTTCCCAAAGATTTATTGTCCAATTGTAAAGAATATCCTTTTGCTAAAGTAATAGTTGGTTTTTGGAATTAGGTTATTGATGATTGTAAGGTCAAACAGTCCCGGATTGGTTATACTCCTTGATGCTGATGGTGATTTTGAACAGTATGGTTAAAATCAACAAGCCAATGGCAGTTATCCCGGCTGAGATTACCAACTCATGTAAAGTGGGGACATATTCTGTAACATGATGCAGGGCAGAGGGTATAAATCCGCCGGCAATCATGCCAAGACCTTTATCAATCCAAGTGCCTACAAAGACAAGTATGCAGGAAAAAAGCAGTATAAGATTGTTTTTTCTTGTCATGGGTATGATCAGAAGAATAATGGCAAGCATCATGCAGAAGACTGATGTCCACATCCAGGGAACAAGCACACCTTGACCATTTAAGCCTGCATAAAGATATTTGATGTGAGCTATGTGGGAGGGGATGCCGGAATAAAAAACAACGAAGACTTCGCAAACCAGGAAAAACACATTGGCGATAAGGCCATAGGCAACGATGATGGCAAGCGTCTGGATGGCCTTTTTCCCAGGATCAAATTGGGTCATTTTCTTGATGAACATGCACAGGATAATTAAGATGGCAGGGCCTGCTGCAAATGCCGAGGCCAGAAACCTTGGGGCTAGAACAGCTGTCAGCCAGAATCCTCTGCCGGGCATGCCGCAATAAACAAATGCAGTGATGGTATGGATCGAAAAGGCCATGGGAATAGATAAATAGATTAATGGCTTGATCCAGAATTGAGGGGAGACACCGTTTCGTTCAGCTTCTAAGATATTCCATCCGATAATGATATTTAAAATTAGATAGCTAAACAGGACATTGCCATCCCAGAAGAGCATAGAGCCGGGGGTTGGATGAAGAAAGACATTTAACGCCCGCATGGGCTGGCCCAGGTGAACCAGAAGATAGAGCAGGCACATGACAATCGAGGCGACAGCTAAAAATTCGCCCAGAATGGTGATCTTTCCAAATTCTTTATAATTGTGTAGATAATAGGGCAATACAAGCATTACTCCACCTGCAGCCACACCGACAAAATAGGTCATCTGGGCAGTATAAAATCCCCAGGATACGTCCCGGCTTTGTCCGGTAACCATCAATCCATAGCTGAGTTGATCTGCATAAAACAGTGCGCCTGCCAGTATCACAGCCAGTAATCCTCCAATCCATATCCAATAAGTCCTGTTCCCTTTCAGGGCAAGTTCAAGCATGGTCTTTTTCCTCTTTTTGTCTGGTCAATGAAACTTATAATAACAGGAGTATATTTTATACGACTAAATTTTGACTAAATTGAGGTCAGATCATGGTACATATTTTTTATTTCATCACTGATCGGGCAATCGATTTGTCGGGTCATTTTTTTATAGTCAGAATAAGTTTGCTTGAGCCGGGACAGGTTGCCTGATTGAGAGAAGAAGATCATTAGTCTTTTAAAGGCTCCTTCATCATAAGGATTGGCAGTTAATATTTCTTTTGTATAGAAAATCGATTTTTCAAGGTCCTTTTGGGCCTCGTAGATTGCGATGATTTCTTTGAGCATCTTTAAATAGTCGGTGGAAAATTGTTCCCGTTGCTGAATACACCACTCCTCGTAGAGGTCTTCTGCAAGAAACTTTCCCTTATAAATGGATAGGGCGGTAAGGTAGGTTGCAAGCCCTTTTTTAGAGGTGCTTTCTTCTTTTTGTGCGATTGCAATGGTTTGGGCAAAAACTTCAACGTCGATGTTAATTCTTGTATCCTGGTAAAGCGCATACATATCTTTTTTGCGTTCAATATATAAAGAAGGTGCTTTTGGGGCAAGTTGAGGTTCCAGCGTCTTTCGCAATGCACTCATGGCCATGTTAAAGCGACTGCTGGTTTTTTGCATGTCCTGTTCGGGCCAGAGCATTTCTATCAAGACCTCTCGGGGGATAAAGCCTTTTTGCCGATTGGCAGCAAGATACTTTAAAATCATCAGGGCTTTTGAACTTTTCCATTGGGATAAGGGGATATTTTGGTTATCGATGGTTAATTTAAATTGGCCTAGCAATTTGATTTTTAATAGAGCGGGTGGGTTTGCCAGATCATCTTGAAAAAGGGTTTTGATATAGGGTATGGGGATTTTATTTTGTGCTGTTTTTTTGGACAGCAGGTCTTTTATAATAGGGATCAGCCATTCTTTTTCTTTGATAACAAACCGATCATAGGTGTTGTTTTGTGCGAGAGTTAGTGCGCTTGACAGATGGTCTGTTGCACGTTGTCTTTGATCAAGCTCAAAAAGGGTTTTGGCGGTGAGTAGATGATTGTTGAACAGGTGATATTGGGTTCCGTCAAGTTTTGGCCGGGCATTTTTAAGACAGTTCAGGGCAGCAGCATGCTCTTTGTTGATGATCAAAAGATTGGCAAGGCTGTTTTCAAGCATGCCTTCGGTTGGCAGCAGTCCATAGCCATCGATGATATCAATTGCACGATTTAAAATTTTTCGGGCCGGAGCAGGTTTGCCCTGGGCCAGGTAAATCAAATGCTGGCATTCCAAGGCACTTGCCATGCCCCAGCGATTGCCCGGATCTTCAAACAGTTCTATGCTGTTGTCTATCAATTCTGCGGCGTGTTCCAGTTTTCCAAGTCCTATACAGTTCTGGGCCCAGGCCAGATAATTCCAGGCTTTTCTGCTATCTAAAAGAGATAATTTTTCGCAGATTTCAATTCCTTTTTGTCCGGCATCAAATCCTTTTTCAAATTTGCCTGAGTAGAAACTGGTGGCGCTGATTTGATAGTAGACAAGCGGTAGGCACAGTTCAAAATTAAGTTCAAGCACTGATTTGAGCAGTTTGGCATTAAATTTTTGAGATGTTTCAAATTCTCCTTTAAAATAAAGGGTATGAGAGTAAGACGTGTTGATCGCTGCCGTTGAAAATCTGCGTTCAAAATCAGGGAAGTTTTCGATCTGTTCCCAGGCAGCGTTAAAGTGTGATTCTGCAGTCTTATACTCGCCTAAAACTGCGGATAAAAAGGTTAGAAAGGTCATGGTGATAATATAGGTGCTGGATGTCGGTTTTATATCATCTAATACCTGTTCCATAAGGAGTTTAGCTTCTTTAAGGTGTCCGGTAAGATAATATTGGGTGCCCAATTCAATCAGGCAGGTGACCATGTTTTCTTTGGCGTTTTGTTTTTTGAACAACAGGTGTGCCCGGGTCAGTTTTTCCATGGCCTGCCGGGGATCGCCAAAATTGGAATAGAGTCTTGCCTGGGCCAGCAGCAATTGTGGATTTTGTTCAATAACTGCTTTGGGTATTTTTTTCAGACATTGGCTGAAAAAATTCATTTTACCTTCCAATAAAATTTTCATTTCATGGGTTTTAACAAGTTGGATAGCGTCATCAAAGGCGTGGCCTTCAATGTAATGGTGCAGCGCCTGAAAAATATCGTCTGCTTCTATTTGTTGTGCAATTTTGCAATGCAATTGTTGGATCTGAGATGATGAAAAGGTTTTTTCAAGTTGGGTGATCAAAAAATCTTTGAACAAATGGTGCAGATAAAACAAGGTCCCGGATTCATCCACTGGGAAGATCATCAGATGATCCTGGATCATTTGGTTTGATATGGATTGTGCATTGTCCATGTCAAAAATTTTATTGCAGTAACCGGTATCTATTTCTGTAAGAAGGGCAGCCTTCATCATGAATGTTTTTATGTGATCTGGCTGGGTGTCAAAAATGGTTTCTTTCAGATATGAAAAAACATATTCCGGGGTCTGTTTAATTAATTTTAGATTTTTGGAAACAGCCCCGGGTATTTTTTTATTAAACGTATATTTTAAGAGGACCAGACTGGCCACCCAACCCCCGGTACTTGAATGGATGTCTTGTATGTGTGTATTATTTAAAACCTGTGAGTTTGTAAAAAAAAGTTTGATTTCTTCGGGAGTAAAAGTCAGATCAGTTTCGCTGATTTCCATTAAAAGTTCTCGTGTTCTGAGAACGGATAATTTCAAGTTCAGATTTTTTCGACCGATGATGACCAGATGAATATGAGCCGGTAGACGATCAAGGATAAATTCAATGGCTTGATTGATCTGCTGGTTGTCCTGGACCAGATGATAATCATCGAAAATAATGACAGTCTGGTGTAGGATTGTTTTTTCCAGAAGGCAGAGCCATTCAAGCAGGGTATCGGTTTGTTTTGTTAAATTTGATTTGGGAATTGTTTGTCCGATTGCAGAATACAGGTAAGAAATAAACACTAAAAAGTCTGTATCTTGTTCATCCAGTCTGTACCATATAGAAGCAAACTCATGACTTGCCAGCGCATCCATGACCAGGGTGGTTTTTCCATAACCTGCCCCGGCAGTTACAGTTGTCAGTTTCTTTTGATGAATATTATCAAAATATTGAATGAGCCGTCCCCGTTGGAGAATATCGTATCGCTTGGGTGTCTGGAGTTTTGAATGCAACACATTCATGAATTTGAGTCCTCTTTTATCACAATCTCTGTTGGTTAATAAGGTTATAGAAAAACATGGAAATGATTTCAAGGTAATAATAAGACTGTTTGTTGTGGAGAAAATTGTACAAACGGTTGTGAATTTTGTATTTTTCGTATAATATTTGTGAATTAATTATGCGATTCTAATTCTCTTCGCTCAAGGAGCATAGAATCGCAAGGAAGGTTCGTCTTAGGTTATTTCTATTAGGTCCGGCAGATTATTTATTTTTTATAAAAAGAATATAAAACTTGATTTAGATCAATGAAACTATTCTTTTTTTCTTGCATAGTGGTTTTTAAACAAATGCCTCAAGATGGGGCGCTTATCATTTAACATTAGGAGTTTTGAAATGAAAAAGAAAAGCGTATCAAGAAGAAAATTCATTAAAAACAGTACAATGGGGCTTGCTGCATCGGCTTTGCTACCTTCCATATTGACAGCCAACAAAGCCTTTGCTGCTACTGATAAAAAAGCAATGTTTTGTTACCAGTGCGAGCAGACCATGGGTGGTAAAGGATGTACCCGGATTGGTGTTTGCGGGAAAACACCTGATGTTGCAGCGCTTCAAGACTTTTTAATTCATACCCTTAAAGGGCTTTCTATTGCTGCTGTTGCCGGAAGAAAGGTAAAGATAAGTGATTCTCAAACCAACCAGTTTACCTGTATGGCCATGTTCTCAACGTTGACCAATGTAGAATTTGACCCCTATAGATTTGAAGATCTTCTTCAGGAATCTGTAGCTCTTAGAGATAAGATGATCAAACGTGTAAAAGCGGCTGGTGGTACTATCTCATCAGATAGTGACAGTTTGACTTTAAAACTTAAGCCTTCTTTAGAGGGTATGATTAAACAAGGCAAACAATATGGTCTTATGTCTGGTCCTGCAATCGATCCAGATTTAAAGTCTCTTCAGCATATGCTTCTTTTTGGTATCAAAGGGATGGCAGCTTATACGGATCATGCTGCAGAGCACGGCCAGGAAGATGAAGGTAATTATGAATTTGTTCATCGGGGTCTTGCTGCCCTTGAAGATAGAAAATTGGGCGCAAATGATTATCTTGGTTTGGTTTTAGAGTGTGGTGAGAAAAACCTTCGGGCCATGGAGCTTTTAAGCCTTGGTAATAGTGGGGCGTATGGTGATCCTGTGCCCACAAAAGTTCCTTTAGGTGTCAAGAAAGGGAAAGCAATTTTGGTTTCCGGTCATGATTATATTGATCTTGCGGCTGTTTTGAAAGCCAGTGCGGGCAAGGGCATTTTTGTGTATACACATGGTGAGATGCTTCCGGCGCATGGGTATCCAAAATTAAAAGCACAGTTCCCTCATTTTTATGGTCATTATGGCACTGCCTGGCAAAATCAGAAAAAAGAATTTGCTAATTTCCCAGGCGCCATTCTGATGACTTCCAATTGTATTCAGAAACCAAAACAATCTTATAAGAAAAATGTTTTTACCTCAGGTACTGTCGGAATGCCAGGACTTACCCATCTGAACAAAAATAATCTTGGGCCGCTGATTGAAAGAGCGTTAGAATTGCCTGGTTATGCAGAAGATAAAAAAGACATGGAAGTTTTGACAGGCTTCGGGCATAAAGCAGTTCTTGGTGTGGCCGATAAAATTGTGGCCGGTGTAAAAGACGGTTCCATCGGGCATTTCTTTCTGGTTGGTGGATGTGATGGCGTTAAAAAATCTCGTAATTATTATACTGAATTTGTTGAGAAAACACCGGACAATAGTATCGTTCTGACGCTGGCTTGTGGAAAATATAAATTTTTTAGACACCAGTTGGGTGATATCAACGGTATCCCAAGACTTTTGGATGTGGGACAGTGTAATGATGCTCATTCTGCAGTTCAAATTGCAGTGGCATTGACCAAAGCATTTGATACTGATGTCAATGGACTTCCTTTATCTTTCATTATTTCCTGGTATGAGCAAAAAGCTGTCGCTATTCTTTATAGTCTGCTTAAGCTTGGTATCAAAGATATCCATTTGGGACCATCTTTGCCAGCCTTTGTTACGCCAAATGTATTGAATATATTGGTGAAAAATTATAATCTAACTCCTATTGGAACACCAGAGGGTGATTTGAAGAAAATTTTGGGATAGTAATCTAAGAAATAAAACTTGACTATAAAGCTGGAAAGATTCTTTGTACATAAGAATCTTTCCAGCTTTTTTTTTGTTTAAATATTGTTCGATTGGATATTGTTGAAGTTGATGCAGAAAAAAAATGCTATTCATATGAAAATATGAGTAGCATTTGTGGACCTATTATGAATTTTCCTGTATAGTAACAGGATTTTATGGGTTTGATAGGTAGTATATTAGAACCGTTGGTAATCTCAAAAGAGGTTGAAATACGTGGCAAAAAATATAAAAAAAAACAAACCAAAAAAACAAAGTCCTGTTCGTAGCAAAATTATGTCCCGGGCCAGAACACTCTTTGGTAAAAAGGGTTATCAGAATACAACCGTTAAAGATATCGCTCTTGCTTGTGGGTGTGAAGCGGCCAATATTTATAATTTTTTCTCAAGCAAAGAAGATATTTTGTTTGAAATTTTAAGTCTGGAAATGGAAGGCATTCTTTCTGCTATAAAACAGATACGAGATGATGATAAAACAGATCCTGTGACTCAATTAAGATTGATTTTCGAATCCCATGGGAAAGTGACTTTGGGAAAGATGCGAACCTCAAAAGTATTGTTTGATGCCAGTTTAAGAAGTCTGAGCAAGAAGCACCAGAGGATAATCATTGAAAAACGAGATGAATATGATCAAATTCTGAGAATCGTCATCCACAGAGGGATTGATGCTGGGATTTTTGAATCAACAGATGTGAAAATGGCGGCATTTGCTATTGCTTCAATTATCGCTCGTGCAAGAATATGGTATAAGTCCGGTGGTGAAAAGTCAGTTGACGAAATTATTGACTGTTTGTTTTTATTTGCTTTAAAAGCATTGGGCTATAAAAGTTAATAATATAAATACAAAATACGAAGATATGTAATAGATGAAAAAAGTGGCAAAGGATTTTACGACTATAAAAAGTAATATATGTATGCCGTGTTAAAAGATGATGGCTATGTCCGTACCTCTGGAATAAAGAAGGGGTGTGCAGGTCTCATATTTAAAGGCAACAAAAATGAGTATTAAGAAAACAGGAGAGAGATAAACGCTATGATGACAGCAAAAGAATATGAAGATAGTCTAAGAAAATTAAATCTTATTGTATACCAGTTTGGCAAACGAATTGAAAATGTTGTGGATGATCCTATTATCAGGCCTTCAATGAATGCTGTCGCCATGACCTATGAACTGGCGAATGATCCTGAACATGAAGATCTGATGACGGCGACTTCCCATATTACCGGGAAAAAAATCAACCGGTTTTGCCACATCCACCAGAGCACAGAAGATCTGATAAAAAAGACAGATATGGGAAGATTTATGGGTGGAATGACCGGTAGCTGCTTCCAACGCTGCGTGGGGATGGACTCACTAAATGCTTTGTCCATTACGACCTATGATATTGATCAAAAACATGGCACTAAATATAATAAGAATTTCTTGGAATACTTGGAATTTGTCCAGGAAGGCGATTTGGTTTGTGATGGTGCCATGACAGATCCCAAAGGAGACAGGGGACTGCCTCCTCACAAACAGCCGGATCCGGATATGTTCATGCACGTGGTTGAAGAGAAAGAAGATGGGATTGTTGTAAGAGGCGCAAAGGCACATCAGACCGGCGCGGTGAATTCCCATGAGATTATTATTATGCCGACCATTTCCATGCGTGAAGAAGATAAAGACTATGCTATCTCTTTTGCACTTCCCAGTGATGCCAAAGGCATTACCTATATTATGGGTCGTCAGTCCTGTGATACCAGAAAACTTGAGAAAGGCAGTATCGACTGTGGTAATGCAACGTATGGCGGTCATGAAGCCCTGGTTGTTTTTGATGATGTCTTTGTCCCCTGGGATCGCGTATTCATGTATAAAGAATACGAATTTGCAGGAGCCCTGGTTGAGCAATTTGCTTCTTATCATCGCCAGAGCTATGCATGTAAAACTGGTGTGGGTGATGTTATGATCGGTGCTACTCAAACGATTGCTGAATATAATGGTGTGCAAAAAGCCTCCCATATTAAAGATAAAATTATTGAGATGAACCATTTGAATGAGACGCTTTATTGCGGTTCTGTATCCTGTGCCTGTAAGGGTGCTGCACAACCCAGTGGAACATTTCTCGTAAATACATTGCTGGCAAATGTCTGTAAACAAAATGTCACTCGATTTCCTTATGAGATTGCTCGCCTTGCCCAGGATATTGCCGGTGGTTTGATGGTGACCCTTCCTTCTGAAGATGATTTTAATTCCAAAGAAGTGGGTAAGTGGCTGGATAAATATTTTAAAGGGAACGAAAAAACACCGACCGAAGATAGAAGGCGGATTTTGCGTTTAATTGAAAATATCTGTTTTGGTACTGCTGCAGTGGGATATCTGACAGAGTCCATGCATGGAGCCGGTTCACCCCAGGCTCAACGAATTATGATTTCCCGTTTGGTGGATATGGCCAAAAAACAGAAATATGCTAAAAAATTAGCAGGCATTAAATCCGACGACTAAAGTACAGAAAAGCATGCGGTGAAGGCCTTGATGCTCATTCATTTTATGGGTGGGGTTTTTTAGATTGAAATCATTAGAAAGAGTTTGAAAAAATGATAAAAACAATTTAACCTGTTAGGATATTTAAAATTTATGTGTATATATTTAGGTTAAATTTTGATTTATAGAATTTGATAAAACAAAAAGAAATTTAAGGAGAATGTAAAAAAAATGGCACAACAATTAGCAGATTTACGAGATATAGAGTTTGTTATCTGGGAACAGCTTGAGAATGAAGAAACCATCAAGCATGAAAAATATGAAGAATTCAATAAAAAAACATGTGATCTGATCATAAAAGAAGCCAGAACGTTGGCAATTAAAGAAATCCTTCCTACAATGGCGGTTGGTGATGAAAAAGGTGTTGTACTCAAAGATGGTGTGGTCACCGTCCCTGAAGAATTTGCGAGACCTTTTAATTTGTTGAAAGAAGGCGAATGGCCCGGGTTGAGAGTACCACCAGAAATGGGTGGGCAGGGCGCTCCACAGGCCGTGGGAGTTGCTTGTTCTGAATATTTCATGTCTGCCAACTGGCCCATTAACTGCTATGCGCATATGGGTAATGGTGCCGCTTGGATGATTCAGACCTTTGGAACTAAAGAGCAGCAAGACATGTATGTTAAAAAAATTACTGCTGCGGATTGGGGCGGAACAATGCTTCTGACTGAATCAGACGCCGGATCAGACGTTGGTGCTTTAGATACAGTGGCGACCAGAAATGATGATGGTTCTTACTCTATTACCGGTAATAAGATTTTTATCACCAATGGTGAACATAATCTAACTGAAAATATTATCCATCCTGTACTTGCAAGAATTGAAGGAGACCCTGCGGGAACCAAAGGTATCTCTATCTTTATCGTACCTAAATATTTTGTAAATGAAGATGGCAGCCTGGGTGATAGAAATGATATCTGGTGTACCGGTACTGAACATAAACACGGTATTAAGGCCAGTGCAACTTGTACCATGACCATGGGCGCAAAAGGAGACTGTAAAGGATGGCTCCTCGGTGAAGAAAAAGATGGTATGAAGATCATGTTTATGATGATGAACGAAGCTCGACTGGGTACAGGTCTTCAGGGACTTGCCTATGCATCTGCTTCATATCTTCTGGCTCTTAATTATGCCAAGGACAGAATTCAGGGTAGAGATCTAAACGATTTTGCTAACCGTGAAGCCAAAGGGGTTCCCATTCTTAATCACCCTGATGTGCGTCGTAACCTTTTGAGAATGAAAGCATATGTTTCCGGCATGAGAAGCTTTTTCTACTGGTCTACTATGATCGGTGAAAAAAATGAATACCTGTCCGATACACATGATAAACTTGAAGGTGCGTACTTTGACTTGATGACTCCGATTATCAAAGAATACATTTCTAAAATCGGTCATGACGTCTGTATCGAGTCCATGCAGGTTCTAGGCGGTGCGGGTTATACAACAGATTACTTGGCAGATCAGTATGCCCGTGATTGTAAGATTTGTACTATCTATGAAGGTACCTCTGGTATCCAGGCTCAGGACCTTGTGGGTAGAAAAATGGGTGCAATGAAAGGCCAGGCATTTGCTAAATTTATTGGCGATATTATGGCAACCGTAGCTAAAGCCAAAGAAATTGAAGGCCTTGCTGACGTAGCTGCCCAGGTTGAAGCAGTTGCCAACGAATTGGCAAAAGCTGCCGGCACATTGGGTAATAAATTGGGTGCAGGTGAATTGAAGGCGGCTTTCGCTCATTCATTGCCTTTCTTGCATGCCATGGGTGATACGATTGTGGCATGGATGCTTCTATGGCGTTCTGTTACAGCTACTGAGAAACTGACTGGAAAATGCAAGAAAAAAGACATTGCATTTTATAATGGTGAGATTAAAACTGCTCAGTTCTTTATCCAGACAGAAGTTCCTGTTACCATGGGTAAGATCGCTGCAATTATTGCTGGCTCAACTGCTGCTCTTGATATTGATGATGCAGGTTTTGGCGGATTATAATCAGCCATATCAGCCGATAATTTTAAATTAACGGTTTGAAAGATATAAAGCGCCCGATATTAATTTGTCGGGCGCTTTTTTTTTGCGGTCTCGACTATAATGGGTATGAAATCGGTTAGGTCTTCAATAATACAGATATCAGCGACTTGAAAGATGGGTGCATCTGGGTCTGAGTTTATGGCAACAATAAATTGTGAATCTCTTATTCCTTCAAGATGTTGGGTTGCACCGGAAATACCGCAGGCAATGTAGAGTTTTGGGGAGATTATTGTTCCTGTGGCCCCGACTTGCTGACTGTATTTGGCCCATCCATAGTCACAGATTGGCCGGGATGCGCCTGTGGCAGACCTGGGAAAGATGTCTGCTAACATTTCAATGTATTTATAATTTTCTTCCTCTTCAATTCCTCTGCCCCCTGAAACAATCACCTCAGCCTTGGCAAGATTTGATCCTTTGGAAGGCGAAGGCTGACATCCTTTATATATCATCTCTTTTTCAAGACAGTCGAATGCTTCATGGATGATATTGATATTTTTAATGTCATTTTGGTCAAGCTTAAATGGTTTAAACGAACCCGCTTGAAGTGTAAGGACCTGGGGGGAGGATGCACCAAGATTTTTGTTTGAAAGATCTGCCTGGATTTTTCTGCCAAACATGGCACGGACAAAATGTAGCACATTATCTTTATTATGTATCCCTTCTACTGCAGTGATGCAGGAACCTTTAAGGGCAATGGAAAGGGCGGGCGCATAATCCATTCCCGATGTGGTGTGTGGAACCAGAATATAGTCAGCGGGGTTTTTTGTTAAAAACGGTATCAGTATTTTTTTATAGATTTGGCCATGATAATTATTGGTGCCCAAGACATCCATCGCATATGTTTTGCATCCGGAATGAATGCTTATATCCTGGGCAAGTTCTTTGGTGTTTTCTCCAATAATGAAAAAATAGATATCTGCTTTTTCATGCGCTTGTATTTTTTTTGCAAAGGCAAATAATTCCCAGGTGATGGGTTTTATATTTTTTCCGTCATGGTCTGCTATAATTGTGATTTTTTTTGTCATAGGTCTGCCTTTGCTTATACCAGTGTTTTTGAAGCCAATATGTTCAAAAGCGCTTTGGCTTTATCTTGGCTACTTCCTTTTAATACAATACCCCGGGTTGTTTTTTCAGGGAATTGAATGGTTTCAAGGCTGGGTATTTGTTCCGCTGTTTTTAGTGTTTTCGCCGGGATTATTTGAAGCGTTTTTTTCTTTGCTCTCAAAACTTTTGATAGAGAAGGGTATCTGGGGGTGTTGATACCGGTTTGGATGGTCAACACACATGGCAGTGTGATGTCAAATATGTCTTTTGCACCGCCCTCTATCTCTCGTTCGATACGCATTTTCTTTCGGTCATTTGAAATCTCTTCTTTGATGACAGCCGTAGCGCATGGCCAGTCAAGAATCTGGCTAATCATCACGCCGGTCTGGGCATTCATTTCATCATCGGACATGATTCCCGTAAAGATCAGGTCATAGGTCTCTTTTTTTACAAAAGCTGTAATCCATTCAGCTGTAATCGCTGGAGGGCGATATCCCTTTGCTTCATCTAAGATATGGATCGCTTCATCTGCACCCATTCCAAGGGCTCTGCGTAAAACATCAGATGCATGGGAGGGGCCTACCGTAATGACATCAATCTGTGTATCTTTAAAATTTTCTTTTATTTGGATGGCTTCTTCAATGGCATATTCATCGTATTTGTTTATTTCAAATCGAGTGGACTGTGAATATTGCAGCCATTTTCCGGAGGGGTCAATCTTAATTGGTGAACCAGATTCCATGACCTGTTTTATACAAACCAGAATTTTCATTTTTTGTATCCCGAAGTTTTTTTTAAACATGTAATTTTAAACACTTTAATGGCTTAGTTTATCATGATTAATAAAATGATCAATAGAATCTAAAAACTTGATAATAATCTTTATTTAAAGCCCTTTCTAACAAGTGTCAAGAAAAATAGAACAAACGTTCGTTTTTTCTTGACACTTTATTCTCTCGTCTGTAAGGTAAATCTTTATATGTATAATGTTCATTTAAAAAAGGAGAGAATATGATTACTTTGATGGCAAAAATTAAGGCTAAAAAGGGTAGCGAAGCCGATCTCGAAGCGGCATTAAGTGCTTTGGTCAAAAAAGTTGAGGCAGAAGAAGGAACGCTTGAATATGTTTTGAATGTGTCCTTGAGTGATCCATGTACTTTTATGGTTTTTGAGGTGTATAAAGACAAAGCGGCTCTGGATCATCATGGTAAGACAGATTATTTTACAGCAGCAATGAAAGAAACAGCAGCTTTTGTTGCCGAAAAACCTCAGATTGAAATGTATAAAGAAGTTAGTAGAATTAAACGTTAAAATGAGTGAAATTTATCTTATTCGGCATGGTCAGGCATCCTTTGGGGCGAAAAATTATGACAGGCTTTCCGATACAGGGGTGAAACAGGCTGCGATCCTGGGTCAACACCTTGCGGGGCTTGATATAAAATTTGATGCAATTTATTTTGGACAGATGGATCGTCAGCAAAAAACAGCCAAAGGTATGATAGATGCATATCAGGCCAAAGGATTGTTTGTTCCTGAACCTGTGGTTGATAAACGTTTTAATGAGTATGATTCAGATGCAGTATGGGAGGCACAGATAAGTGGAATGCTAAAACAGACTCCTGATCTTTTAGAGACACTTAACAAAGATCCCTTAAATAATACTGCGTTCCAAAAAGTATTTTCCAAAGTTGTTCGTCGATGGGTGTCCGGAGAATATGATTCAGATGGTGATGTGATTTGGAGCGATTTTAAACGGCAGGTTGTCAGTGGTTTAAAGGCGATAATGGACCGAGAAGGACCATCAAAAAAAATTGCTGTTTTTTCTTCGGGAGGGCCAATCTGTGCAGCAGTTCAATTGGCAATGGACTTAAGTGATTTTAAAGCCATTGAAACATCCTGGCAGGTGGTTAATGCATCTGTTACACGGTTAAGATATGGTTTAGGGCAGGTCAGTTTGTCTGGATTTAATGACATAACTCACTTGGAATTAACCGGTGATAAAACAATTTTGACATATAGATGAACAATGATAGGCTAATGGCTTTTTTATTCGATCTACTAAACTTTAAAGCATTGGGAACTTTTGCTCGATATATCGCAAATTGTACCCAATAGCTTCAGAAGGGAAACACGACTTGCAATGAAATATAGTGAATTTGTAAAAATTATTCCTGATTCAAAAATTGATATCTGTAGGGCTGCTTTTTTGGAGCACAAAGAAAAAATCCAGATTAAAAAAGAGGCAGTGGTTATAAAAAATTTAGAAAAGATTTTTGATACTACTTTAAAAATTGGTATTTCAAAAGGCTTTCAGGCTATGACTATGCGGGACCTGAGCAGTGGCTCCGGCCTGAGTATGGGGGCTCTTTATTCTTATTTTTCAAGCAAAGATGAGATTTTAACGGTTTATTTAGGTCAGGGTCGTAAAATCATTAAGCAGGTGTTTGAAGAATTTTTAATAAAAGAGAAGACGCCTCTTGAGAAGTTAGAAATAGTTATAGAAGTTCATCTTTTTTTGACTGAGAAAATGCACCAGTGGTTCTATTTTTCGTATATGGAAGCTAAAAATTTAAACCCCGAAGAAATGGAAAGATCTGTCCAAAGCGAGTTGTATACGGAAAAAATTATTGCAGATATCCTGGTTGAAGGATATGAAAAAGGAGTGTTTAAACCAGGTGACCATACTCTGGGTGCCAGTGTTATAAAATCCATGCTCCAGGACTGGTATTTAAAACGGGGAAAGTATTCAAGAAGGAAAATCGATGTTGATCAATACGCACAGTTTCTTCTGACGTTTATAAAATCGTTTTATCTCGTATGAAAAGTGTGAATTTAAAAAAATAGAAATATAGAAAGAAGGATAGAAAAATGGAAAATATGTTTTCTTTAAAAGGAAGAGTAGCCGTTATAACCGGTGCAAGCCGTGGAATTGGTGAGGCCATTGCCCATACATATGCACAAAATGGAGCGCACTGTATTCTGGTTAGTAGAAAAATTGATGGTTTAGAAGGTGTGGTGGCAGATATTAAAAAGGCGGGTGGAAGTGCAGATGCCTTTGCCTGTAATGTGGGCGACATTGAACAGATTGACGGTCTTGTTTCTTATGTTAAAGAGAAATTTGGTAAGCTTGATATTATCGTGAACAATGCTGCAACAAATCCCTATTTTGGCAATATGGATGGAATTGATGAAGGTCGATGGGATAAAACATTTTCTGTAAATCTTAAAGGGCCATTTTTTCTGATCCAACGGTCCATTGAATTGCTCGCAGCATCAGGAAAAGCATCTGTGATCAATGTCAGTTCCATTAATGGTAAACGTCCGGCTCCCATGCAGGGCGTCTACTCGATTACTAAAGCAGCAATGATTTCGATGACAAAGGGTCTTGCAAAAGAGTTGGGATTAAAAAATATTCGTGTGAATGCACTTTTGCCGGGACTTACAAAAACAAAGTTTTCTGCAGCGTTAATGGAAAATGATGACCTGGTAAACGAAGTCTATAAAAGTATTCCTTTAGGCCGACATGCCGTTCCGGATGAAATGTCAGGAGCCGCTCTTTATTTGGCTTCGGATGCTTCAAGCTTTACGACTGGGATTTGTTTGACCTGTGATGGCGGTGCGTTGGCATAAATGAATTTGCCATAGAAGCTGAATAGGATTTTGTCGTCAATTAAAAAACGAACGTACGTTATTTTATAATTGACAGGAAATATATGATCATGTAATTTAAATGTTTTTGATATTGATACAAAGGCTATATGTTTGGTATAATAAGAGTTTATATCTCATGAAGTAATCGATTTCAAAATAGTATTTTTTGAATATAGTGTGCCAGCTCCTAAGGGAAGATTACTATGTGGGGTGCGGCTTTAATCTTAAGAAACATAATTGTTTAATTAAGGAGAAATTAATATGAGTAGAGAAGTAGTATTTATTGATGGTGCTAGAACACCGTTTGGACGTATGGGCGGTTCTTTGAAGGATCTTTTTGCATCAAAACTTGGCGGTATCGGTATTCAGGGTCTTTTGGACAAAACAAAAATTCATGAAAAAGCACATGTCGATAGTGTGTTTTTGGGTTCTGCAACGGGGTGTTCTTCTGCGCTGAATCCTGCACGTCATGCTATGTTATGTACAGATTTGCCACAGACTACATCTGCATCTTATGTTGAAATGCAGTGTGGTAGCGCGATTGATGCGATCAACCATGCAGCTTGGAAGATTCTTGCTAACCAGGCGGATATTGTTATTGCCGGTGGTATGGAATCTTACAGCCAGATGGCGTTTAAGTTTCCTTCATCAACTCCAGCTCACAAATTGATTCCCCCAATGCCTATTATGCAACAGAACTCTCCGGTTCCTGCTGAACAGATCGGAATGGGTTTTACTGCTGAAAATCTGCAGGTACAATATGATATTTCCAGAGAAGATCAGGATCAGTTTGCATATAACAGCCAGATGAGAGCAAAAGCAGCTCAAGATGCTGGATACTTTGATGATGAAATTATTCCTGTGGTTACCCCTGCTACCAAAAGAACTCCTGAAGTTGTATTTGATGTGGATGAGCATCCTCGTGCCCAGACTACTCTTGAAGGTCTTGCGAAACTTCGACCGGTATTTAAAAAAGACGGTACTGTAACTGCTGGTAATGCTTCTGGTCAGAATGATGGTGCTGCATTTGTTTTGATGATGAGTGCGGACAAAGCCAAAGAGCTGGGATATACTCCAATGGCTAAATGGTTGTCCGGTGCAGATTGTGGATGTGATCCCAAAATTATGGGTATCGGACCTGCCGTTGCAATGCCCCAGGCCATTGAACGTGCTGGACTTAAATTGTCTGATATGGATACGATGGAATGTAACGAAGCATTCGCTGTACAGAACCTTGCTGTTATTAAAGAAATGGAAAAAATCACTGGCGAAAAAGTGGATATGGAAAAATGGAATCCAATGGGTGGAGCGATTTCATTTGGTCATCCCAATGGTGCTTCCGGAGCAAGGCTTTGCATGTTCACCATGCGTGATATGATCCGTAAAGGCGGTCGTTATGGCGTGTTCGGTTCCTGCTGTGGTGGTGGACTGGGTGTTGCCACTGTTATTGAGAACCTTCAGCGTTAAATTTAATAATTAAGGAGAAAAGAAAAATGAATATTGATGATATCAAAAATATTTCTATCATCGGTGCTGGCAACATGGGTCATCAGATCAGCCTTCACTGTGCAATTATCGGTTATAATGTCAAATGTTCTGACATCAGTCAGGACATGCTGGACAAAGCTGATGCATTTGTTGATAAATATCTTCCCGGTCGTGTTGCTAAAGGCAAAATGACTGAAGACGAAGCTAAGGCAGTCCGTGGCCGTATTAGCTTTACCAATAATCTGGAAGAGTGTGTAAAAGAAGCAGATTACGTTATTGAAGCTGCCATTGAAGTTATGCATATTAAACGTCAGCTGTTTGCTGATCTGGATAAATTTGCTCCTAAACATGCTATTCTTGCTACCAACAGCTCTTTTATCGTGTCTTCAAAAATTGCGGATGTTACCAATCGTCCAGATAAAGTATGTAACCTTCATTTTTTCAATCCTGCACTGGTTATGAAGCTTGTTGAAGTTGTTCAGGGACCGCATGTTTCTGATGAAACTGCACAGATCTCCATGGATCTTTGTAAAAAACTGGGCAAAGTACCCGTTCACGTTAAAAAAGAAGTGCCAGGTTTCTTGTTGAACCGGATCTTCAAAGTGATTGGAAAAGAAGCACAATGGATATTGGATATGGGTGTTGCATCTGTTGAAGATATTGATAAGGCATGTGTATTTGGCGCAGGACACCCAATGGGTCCCTTCACTCTCATGGATCTGACAGGTATCGATCTTGCTTACATTATGGGAATGGAAGCTTTCAGAGAAAGTGGTGATCCAATTGATTGTCCAAGCCCTTGTGTCGTTGAAAAATACACAAACGGCGAATATGGTCAGAAAACAGGAAAAGGCTGGTACGACTATAGCAAAAAATAAGATTCTAAAAGGAGATTTTTAATGAATCTTAAAACTATAATTTACACTAAAGAAGATGGCATTGCATGGGCCCAGCTTAACCGTCCGACTAAACTGAATGCATTGAACTCAGATGTATTTGGTGATATTGGAAGAGTGGTAGATGAAGTTGCGGGTGACGATGAGGTCCGTGTGCTGGTTATTACCGGTGGTGACAAAGTATTTGCGGCAGGTGCAGACATTGAACAGATGTCCACTGGTGATATTGCAGATGCATATAAGTTTTCAGATGAAATCATACCGGTTACCGAGCGTCTTGCTGATCTTGGAAAGCCAACCATCGCTATGATGTCTGGATATGCCCTTGGTGGCGGTCTTGAGACCGCTCTTTGCTGTGATTTTAGAATTGCTGCAGATAACGTGGTTGTCGGTTTGCCTGAAATCACACTGGGGATTATTCCTGGTGGCGGCGGAACCCAGAGACTACCACGTTTGATCAACTATTCCATTGCTGCAGAAATGCTTATGCTGGGTGGCATGATGAAAGCTGAGAGAGCTCATCAAGTAGGGATTTTGAATCGCGTTGTTCCTCAGGAAGAGCTTAAAGATGCCGTCGTTAAATTTGCCAATCAACTTATGGCAAGACCACCGATTGCACTTCGTGCAGTTAAGACTGCCATGCGAAAGGGGTTGAATGTCTCCTTGAAAGATGGCATCTGTATCGAACAGGATTTGTTCGGTATGCTGTTTGGAACTGCAGATCAAAAGGAAGGAATGGCAGCATTTCTTCAAAAACGTAAAGCCAAATTTACTGGTAAATAAGTAGTAAATATACTGGTATCTTTTAATCCCCCGGGCGTTAAACTTGTTTAATCGCCCGGGGGATTTTTATTTCTCCCACCTTGTTCTTTTGTTTTCTAATACCCCAATATGATGATCGATAGCCTATTTGTTTCGATCAATAAAAAACGAACGTACGTTATTTTTTTTGTTGACAGGCTTAATTTGTTCGTGTAATTTTATAGCCATGAATACATCACTCATATCTTTTAATTTTATTAAAAACGATTGATCGGCTTAAACTATGGATTACAAGCAATTTAAAAAAATGATGGTGGTTGTAGAGCAGGAGATTTTTTTAGAAACTATTGCAGAAAATCGCGGTAGTATTCGAATTAAAAAAGAAAAAACTGTCATGAAGAATCTGGACATAATTTTTAAAGCGGCCTTGAAAATAAGTAATAAAAAAGGCTTTCAAGTAATGAGTATGCGGGATTTGCGACAGGAAACCGGCATCAGTCTTGGGGCACTTTATGCGTATTTTAGCAGTAAAGACGACCTTTTGAGTATGCTGCAATATCAGTTCAGAGAGGTGGTTGGTCGTATTATTAACCATGAGATTAATGAACAGGATAATCCTGTGGATCAGTTAAGAGCTTTGGTTCAAGCCCATGTTTTTTCGAGTGAACTCATGCAGCCTTGGTTTTATTTCTCTTTTATGGAAGCTAAGAATTTAAATTTAAAAGAAAGAAAGAAAGCCATCGAAGGGGACCTTGCCACAGAAACACTTTTAGAATCTATATTAGAAGAAGGACAGGACCAGGAGTTGTTCGTTGAACGAAATATCACGCTTACAGCGGAAGTCGTAAAAGCCTTGTTTGCCAATTGGTATTTAAAACGATCAAAATTTAGATCCAGGGGTGTCTCTGTCGATGAATATGCTGATTTTGTTATTGAATTCATGGAAAATTATTTGGGTGTTGAAAATAGTGAACTTATACCCCAGGGAGAGGCTTTATGAAAAAAATAATGGTAATTGGGGCTGGGTTTATGGGTTCGGGTATTGCCCAGGTATGTATCCAATGTGGTTATCAAGTAATTTTAAGTGATGTTGAAAAAACAATGCTTGAACGAGCAAAGAAAAATATCATCTGGTCTTTAGAGAAGTTGAATCAAAAAGGTAAAATAAAGGAGTCGGTCGATGTTGTGCTCGAACGTCTTGAGCTTGTTGAAGGTATAAAAGTGGATGCTAAAACAGGTGCGAATTTGTTTTTGGTTGTAGAAGCGGTGTTTGAAGATTTGGATTTGAAAAAAAGCTTGCTTGAAGAGCTGGAACCACAGGTTGGGAAAGAGACCATTATTGCCACAAACACCTCTTCTATTCCGGTGAGTCAACTGGCTTCTTTTTTAACTAAACCGGAGCGATTTGTAGGACTGCACTTTTTTGGACCAGTGCCATTTATGGGTCTTGTAGAGGTCGTTAAAGGAGAGCAAACCTCGGATGATGTATATGCTTCTGGAATTGAATTTATCAAAAACATAGGCAAACATCCGGTGGGTGTTCAAAAAGATATTCCAGGCTTTGTCATGAATCGGGTTTTTTCTGCCGCCTTCAGAGAATGTCAGGAACTGGTTGCAAAGGGTATTGCAAGTCCTGAAGATATTGATGCGGGTATGCGATTGGGATATGGATGGAATAAAGGACCCTTTGAAATCGTCGATAATGCAGGATTGGATACAGTGGGACGAATTAATAGATCCATGAAATCTATGAACGAGACGTATCTTTTTTCTGAGAGCACGTTGGTCGAGGATATGGTAGCCAAAGGAAAGTTGGGACGAAAAACGAATGAGGGTTTTTACAGGTATGATCCTGATACAGGACAAGCCTTAATATAAAAAGATATTATATAAAACGATGTTGTATGAATTGATTGGGCCTTAATGAAACATATAACATTAAAAAAAAGCGGTTTTAATTTTTTAATTAGGAGAAAGTGAATGCGTACAAAACAACAATATTTAGACAGTTTGTTAACAAAGAATAGTAATCTGTACCTTGATGGAGAAAAGGTTCCCAGGGATCATAAAGCACTCGTTGCTGCTGCCAATGTTATTGGCGTCAGCTTTGATTTGGCCGAGGATTCAGACGTGCAGGATATTACTACTGCAACCAGTCATATCACTGGCGATACCATTAATAGATTCAACCATGTACACCAGACCATAGATGATCTGCATAAAAAACAGGACATGACCCGGATGTATGTCCAGAAAGTAAGCCAGTGTATTGGAAGATGCATGGGTGTTGATGCGCTAAATGCTTTGAATTCAGTTTCTTTTGAAGCCGATAAGATGAATAAAGGTGAAAGCAAATATCATGAAAATTTTCTGAAATGGCTTGAAAATTTTCAGAAAGAGGACCTGGTGGGTTCCTGTGCTCAGACAGATGTAAAAGGACTTCGCATGAAACGTCCGGCAGAGCAACCCGATCCTGATCAATATCTTCGAGTGGTAGAAAAAAATGATAAAGGCATAGTGGTTCGAGGTTGTAAGGTTCATATTACATTTGCTTCTGTTGCAGATGAGATTCTTGTGTTGCCGACCCGTGCCCTTGGAAAAGATGAGTCTGAATATGCAGTGGCTTTTGCCATTGAGGCGGATCATCCCCAGATTAAACAGGTGCTTTCTCCCCATAACATGCCTAATAGAGTCGATACCCCCCGTGGATTTGATTTTGGCTTTGTTGATTCTTACGTAATTTTTGATGATGTATTTGTGCCCTGGGAAAGAGTATTCCTTTGTGGAGAGACTCAGCATGGTGGTATTTGTGCCCTGTTGTTTGCACTGTTTCACAGGCACTCATATTCTGGATGTAAACCTGCTGTTGGTGATATGTTGATTGGATTTTCAGCGCTTGCTGCAGAAGTGAACGGAATCGATAAGGCACCCCATGTGCGAGAGAAGATCGCAGAATTAATTACGATTGCAGAACTTGGTTATGCTGCAGGATTTACTGCATCTGCAAAGGGTGAAGCCAAGGTTTATATTCCAGGTGTTGGTAAGATGCCTTATGGACCAGGTTCTATGATCCCTGATTCAATCTATGCCAATGTGGGTCGTTACCTGACAGGTGAGTCTGTATTTAAAGAACAACAGATCTTGTGTGAGATTGCGGGTGGAATGCCATCAACTTTTCCCCATGAAGGCGACTTTGCAAATCCTGAAACAAAAGAACTTTTGGAAAAATATATTACACGTAACCAGGAGATGACGGTAGAAGACCAGAAAAAATTCTGGATGTTGTTCCATGATTATACTAACTCCGGAATTACCGGTGCAATCGCTTACGGAAGTATGCACGGTGGAGGATCTCCTATTATGGAGCAGATTGCTATCTATGGTCAGTATGATATTAATAGTTGTAAAGATATTGTTAAGAACATTGCTGGTATGGAATTGGACGAGAAGAAAAAGAAAAAATAGTTTAGGAATCTATCAAAAGTTTAGATAGATATTTTAGATAAGCGATAAAAAATCCCGGTGAGCTGTTTTATAATGCTCATCGGGATTTTTTTATTAATCAAATTTTAGAATATTTATATTCTCTCATCCCAGGGTATGATTCCAGCTTTTCTCTTTGCCAATTTCTCATACCGGTCAAGAGGTGATTCATTTAAAATCATCATTTTCTGTGCTTCCATGGAACCTTCTGCATGTACGGTGATCAGCTCATGAAAAGCCGATTCCTGGGAGCAGACCTGACGCATGGTTTCATGGATCATCTTCATGCGCTCAAGGGTGCTGTATTCTGCACTGCCTCCTAGGTAATGGTCCAGATATTCATGAATATCCGGGTGGTCCCAATCTTTTTTATCTGGTGCGGTACCAATGATTCCACCACCAATATCCTGGATGAGTTGAATAAAATTATGATACTTGCTGGAAAAATGCAGTTTGGCCATGTTGGCAATTAGAGGGTTGGGTACTGCAATGTCTCCATACATAACCGGGGCTTGTGCTGCAGCATTGGTTAGTGCCCGAAGTGTTTCTACATAGGCTGCAATATCGGCAAGTTTCCCCCGGATATGGCCCACTTTTTCCAAACCATTGTATTTAGACATGGCAACAGCACAGCCTGCCATAACTTCTACCAGAGATAATTTATAGCTGATGGCTGTAAACCGATGGAAGGTAGCGAAAGTATAGGCTAAAAGCATCGAATATTTCCATTCACCATTCATAAAAACCCTGTCCCATGGTACGAGAACATTATCAAATATAATTAGTGCCTCGGTTAATTCTCTTAGGGGGTTGTCCGGGTGAAATTCATTTTCAGACCATGCGCCCCGGCCGCTGCGGCAGATAAAGCTGATGCCTTTGGTATTTGACGGGATGGCAAAGGCAACGGCGTACTCTGCTTCATTCTCACGCATTTGTCTTGTGGGAATTACAATGATTTCATTTGCCATGGGTGCATTCGTGATATGGGCCTTGGCTCCTTTGACAATAATGCCCTCTTCATTGGAGCCTACGACATGGACATAATAGTCCGGGTGTTTTTGCTGAGCAGGTTCCTTGGACCGATCGCCCTTTACGCAGGTGACTGCGCCACACGTAAATAAATCGTTTTTCCGTAAATGCTCAAGAAAATTTTTAGCATTTTTTAAGTATTGAGTATTGCCCATTTTGCCGGCGACAACAATGGCGGCATTAAGGCAATCTGTTCCAATATCACGACCAAAGGGCAGATCCCCTATTAGTTCCATGGATCGGCCAATCATTTTTGTTCTAAGCGCCAGATCTTCTCGATTTTTAGGGGTTATAAAAAAGCGGTTTACCGGTTCACCGGTTTCTGGATGGGGAGCAACAAAAAGATCTTTTATTTCAGGATCTTTTGAGTTGGTTAGGTCATATGCCGCTGCAACCGTATCTGTGCAAACTCCAAGGATTGGATTTTGGGTGATATCATCAATCTTTTCTCCACGGATATACACTTTTCGATCGTCACGAAGACTTTGTTTATATTCATCAGAAGTTCGTATTGTCATAGAAAGGCCTCCTTATTTTGTAGTCATGAAATATAAGGTAAACATGAAAAGTGAAGATACCACCCTGTGGTGATTATTTGATAGGGGATTTAGGGTTTGAGACGGTGGACATAAAAAAAGGCTGAAATTATTAGATTTCAGCCCTTTAAAAAATAGTTTTATATGTGATGTTATTCTTTTTCCCCAGTAAAAGAGCCACCTCCATATGATGAGAAATCCACATCTCCCATGACATTGTTACCGTCAATAGTACCGCTGTATTTGATGGGTACTCCAGACGAATCATAATTTATTTCAAATGTATTTCCTTTTACCATTCCTGTAACCGGTGCTTCACCAAATTTTCCTTTGTAAGTACCGGAAAGTTTCTGTCCTTCTTGTTTTAAGGTAAAGACAGGTGTGCCGGTTCCATTGGGTGTTGTAACATCCATGTTCCATATCCCGGTCATGTCAGCATCTGAAGCATTTGCAGAAATGACCAGTGTGGCAGTTAAAAACAGGGCCATGATAATGATTTTTAAGGATAGTTTGATTTGTGCTGACTTCATAGTGCATCTCCAAAATAAAAAAGTTAAAATTATAGAGTGATTATTCTATGTGGTGAATTTTTTATCACCAGAATGCACGCTCGTTTCAGGAAAAAATAATGTGTAAAAGTATATTTTAATTAATCAGATTGTCTGATTAAAATAGTTTCCTAATTATTTAATAATTTAAAGTTACATCCCAATGAATAGTATATTATTATGTGTAATCATTTATTGGACAAATCCTAATTTAATTAACCGAATCACTGAAATAGTTTATAATTGGAGACAATATGCATGTCAATAAATATTTTATAATTTTATGAAATGAGCATTCTTATCGAACAGGGAAAAACAGATCATTATATCTATTAAAATAGAAGCTTTTCTGAATGAATTTAAATTAAATAAGAGGTGTCTGTGAATTGAAAAAAAACGATTTTTAGGTTTTGCTATTTGTTTTCACGCCGGTAAATGTACCCCTGCCAAATTTGCCAATATCAACGGTCTCTTTGATTTTGTTTCATATGGTGGGACATAAAAGATATGACTTTAAAGTCAATGAAGAAGATCCATTTGAAAAAACGAACGTACGTTATTTTTTATTGACATGAATGATATTATTAATATAAATTTTATTCATGATACCGACAGATTTTAAGATATTTAACATCGGGTTGGTGGTATAAACTCAAATAAGCAAAAAAGGAAATTTTCATGGCGTTGATTGATAAGGCATCTAATATTCGGGAAGGTGAAGAATTACCTTTAAAAAAAATTGAGTCTTTTATCCGTGATGAAATTAAAGGGCTTGAGGGGTCTGTTACAATTCATCAGTTTCCCAGTGGACATTCTAATCTTACCTATTTGGTTTGTATCGGTGAAAAACAAATGGTACTTCGATGCCCACCGCATGGTACAAAAGCAAAATCTGCACATGATATGGGTCGTGAATATCGGATACTCAGTGCGTTAAAGGATGTTTATCCCTATTGTCCTAGACCATTATTATATACAGAGGACGAGAGTATTTTAGGTTGCCCGTTTTATTTAATGGAGCGGATCAGTGGTATTATCATTCGGAAGAGTTTTCCAAAAGAACTGAATATGTCTCCCCAAAATGTTACCCGATTGTTTGAAACCGTTCTTAAAGTGCAATATGACCTTCATGCCATTGATTATAAAGAAATTGGTCTGGAAGACTTTGGGAAACCTGAAGGATATGTTAAGCGCCAGGTGGAAGGGTGGGCTTATCGATATCAGAAAGCTTTAACCCCTGGTGCGCCGGGCGCAAAAAAAGTTATAACCTGGCTGCTGGACAATATGCCAAAAAAGTCAGGCCCAGGTGCGATCATTCACAATGACTTTAAATTTGATAATGTTATTTTAGATCCCCAAAATCCATTTAGAGTTGTTGGTGTTTTGGATTGGGAGATGGCGACCATCGGTGATCCCTTAATGGACTTTGGTGCATCGTTGGGATATTGGGTCCAATCCGGTGATCCTGATATGCTCAACACCTGGCGAGATGTGCCTTCAAATGTGCCAGGTGCTTTGACCCGAGAGGAGATGGTCAGACACTATGAACAGCTTTGTGGCCGTAAAATAGATAATTTCAGCTTCTATCATACATTCGGTGTGTTTCGTCTGGCTGCTATTGTTCAACAGATTTATTATAGATTTTTTCATGGCCAAACCCAGGACAAAAGATTTGAATCTTGGGATTTACGGGTGAAAAATCTTATTAAGCTTGCAGATCAGATAATTAATAAGGTCGGCTGATTAAAATACTATTTCTTTTGTTTTTTGGCCAATGGTTTGGGAGACAATTCCAGATGTTTTATGATCTTTTCAATTGCGTTTGTTTGTCTTTCTATGACATTGGTTGTTTTCTCTTGTATTTTGATTAGTTGGTCCTGATTTGAAGCCAGTGTTTCAATCTGTTGTGATAAATTTTGAATGGTATATAAAAGTAAAGAAGAAGAAGCATCACTTCCTTCTTGTGAGACGCTCTGCCGATCAGAAGAACCTTGGTCTCCTTGATTGGTATTGTTGCTATGCTGCTTATTATAATATTGAAATTGTTGATTGGTAGAATGATACGTGTGGTCATATGTTTTACGTGTCATTCCAGGTCTTTGTGTTTGAGGATTGCCGTTGCGAAGGCTTTGTAAAAAATCGTTCATACTACAGGTTTCCTTCCAAGAGTTTTAGATTCATGTTAAAAAAACGATATGTAAATTTTCTGCACAATGCCTGAAGAATTTCAAAATTATAAAGCGATTTTCGTGCCAGTAATGGAGATAACTTTTATAAATATTAGAACCTTCTGTTTTTACTATATTTAAATAAAAAAACCAAATATAGTGAAAAAGATTCATAATCATTTTAGGAAATTTTTTACATATTTTTGGTGTAAAAACTTACCAATTTTATTTGGGCCGTTGGTGTGTATATTTACAATAGGGGTTTCACGTTTTTGAACATAGGTATTTTTTTTCATATGATATTTATAAATCTAAAAGCCTTGTTTTTTCAATGAGTTCCATTGTTTTATTCAGGTGGGATGGATCAAGTCGAGCGTGTAAGGCATATGTTAATATTTCGCTGTTAATCGTTTCGTTTTTTTGGGCGATTATCCCAAGGCATGCCAGTGCCCAGTCTATTTTTTTAATATCGAATATCTTAAAATCAATCTCAATAGTATTTGCGATTGTTTCAGGAATGGATACATTTTTTTCTTTTAGAATTAATGTGCTTTTTGTAAGGGATTTAAATATTTCTTTTCGACGCATAACGCCCTCATTGCTTATAGCGACAATAACATCAGGCGCTTTTATCCCTGGATATTCAATCTTTTGAGGCGAAATTATAATTTCGCTCACGGATGGTCCCCTCAGAACGGTAATATTATAATCATTTTTTACAGATACATTTAGGCCGGCAAAAAGCCCTGCATAGCCGACAATATCACCCGCAGTTATAATTCGCATGCCGGCACTGCCAAGGATAACGACCTCTTGTCGCAGGTAGTTTTTTATAGTCACCTTTTTTTTAATTGCAATGGGGGGCGAAACCGGAGGGGTTTGTTTAGCAAACTTGCGATATTGTTCGCCGTATTCGGGGCGTATGTTCTCTTCTATTATGCCTGGGGATTTCGGCATTTTGATCAGCATTTGATCAATTGTTTTAGGGGTGAGTCGATTCTTTTTTGTATATCGGCCTGTACACATGCCAAGGGTTTCAATGATTGAAAATCCACTATGGTTTATTGCATTGGCCAGTTTGTGGCTCAGATTTGTATCAAAGCCTGAACATCTGTCAATATAGGTGGCTCCGGCACTTTTAGCGATTGCACAGATATCTAAGGGGATCTCAGCCTGGTTTAAGAATCCAGAGCTTGTAACAGCATCTGTGGGTGTCGTAGCTGAATATTGCCCGCCAGTCATTCCGAAGTTAAAATTATTGAGAATAATCAAAGTAAGATCAAGGTTGCGTCTACAGGCGGATAACACGTGTGCACCACCGATCCCTAAACCACCATCCCCCATGGTGACAATTACCTTTAAACCTGGATTGGCAAGTTTTATTCCCGCAGCATAGGTTAATGCCCGGCCATGTGTTCCATGGAGGGCATGGACATTAAAAAAGGTGTCAAAAAGGCCGGAACACCCAATATCCGTAACTATGACAATTTGATCAGCAGAAAGTTTTAATCGTCCAAATGCCTGATCAAGGCCATTGGTTATTTTTTCATGGGTACATCCGGGACAATATACCGGCGGTCTGGTTTTGTTCAAGAAGTTATCCATTTTCAACAACCTCCATGATCTTAGACGGTGGGATCAGTAATCCGTTCATCTGGCCATAAAATTCAATTTTTTTTCCGCAAAGAACCCGTCTGATTTCATTAACATATTGACCCAGGTTCATCTCAATGACAATGATACGTTTAAAGGGTTTTGCCGTCTGGTTTAGAAGATTCATGGGAATTGGCCACAAGGTTTTTAAAGTAAGAGTAGAAATTATTTTTCCTTTTTTTCTAAGCTGTTTTGCAGCGTCTTTCACTGTCCGGGAAGTGACGCCATAGCAGATGATCAGTGCATCAGAATCGGGGTAAATCTGTTCTTCAAATAGGGTAATTCGATCTTGTGCTGAATGAATTTTATTTCGTAGTCGGTTTTGGTTTGATGAAATTATATCCGGATCAATGGTAATATAGCCATCCGGGCCATGGGTAGATGACGTCTGCCTGACAAGTGTTTTTCCGCCAATGGGAAGAAAGGGAGGGGCAGCATCTTTTTTAGCGTTAAAGGGTAAAAAGTTTGCCTGTGCGGCCTGTTTTCTCTCAACAATTGCAGGAAGTGTAATAGACTCAAGATCAATGCTCTCTTTTGTCAGGCCGATCTCTTTGTTGGAGGCAATAAAAACAGGGCATCTGAATTCCTCTGCAAAATTAAAGGCATGAATTGCAAGAATATAGCAGTCCAGTGCATCCGTGGGGGCGAGTACAATCACGGGAACTCCGCCGGTGTTGCCCCATCTTAAAAATTGAATGTCACTATCTGCTCCCCGGGTTGCAGAGCCGGTTGAAGGGCCAAGGCGCTGTACATCAACGATGACGATTGGAATTTCGCTGCCAATGGCAAAAGAAATCTGTTCACTGTAAAGACTGATTCCCGGGCCACTGGTTGCGGTCAATGCTTTTTTGCCTGCCATGGAGGCACCAAGGCAATATCCCATCGATGCGATTTCGTCTTCCCCCTGGAGACAAATGCCGCCATCTGGGGGGAGGTACTCGAGCATTTTATTGAAGATGGTGGTTGCCGGTGTAATTGGGTAGCCTGCAAAGAAATTACATCCCGCTTTTATGGCTCCTCTGGCCAGGGCTTCGTTTCCTTCCATAAATGACAGTGCCATTTTTCCTCCCCGCATTTGAAAATGGAACTCAATATGTTCTGATGGATATGGCTATTATTTTATCATATGTGTCTTATGTTTGCACTGTCTTAAAAAAAGGGTTCTTATTTTTATAAATTGCTTTTACAAAAGGCTTGGGGTATTTAATATTTTTATAAAAAAGGAAATATTAAAAAGATGAATGATGATCAGATCTTAAATGAATGTACCGATCCAACAAAGAGTATCACAATAGAACTTCCCTGTGCCATGGCTGAAAGGGTGGTGAAAATTGCCCAGGAAAAAGAGACGTCATTGTCTAATATCTTAATCGAGGCGTTGGATAGTTTTTTAAGGACGACCGGATAATCGATATCGGACAAGCGTAAATGAACAACTAAGTGTTCAGATAAGCGATCGCCGTATGGGTTTTAATATCTGGATGCAGCTGGTTTTTCACCGCACACCCATCCATAGCCTTTATCACAGCTTTGATATATTTTTCCGGAAATTGTTGGTTAACATGAAGCGTGATATTGATCTGTTCTATAAGTTTTTGTTTTTCTTTGAATATCGGTTCTAAAACGAGATGCATGCCGTTTGTGTCAATTTTTCGGACATCACAAAAAGACTTTGCAAATATTCCCGCGCAAGCTGCTATCGATGACAAGAACAAGGCAAAAGGTTCGGGAGCTGTTTCATCTCCGTGGTTTTCCTTTAGTTGATCCGTTTTGATTTCAAAGTTCTTATAAGCAACATCCACTTTCTTATTCCCTGGAAAACTTACTTTATATTCACTCATTATTATGCTCCATTAGTTTTTGAGTTCCAGCCATTCAAACCAGACAGGATAATTCTCTTTATACCAGGTTAAAATGGCCTTAAGGTTTTTTTGTTCTGCCTGACCGATAGTGGCTTTGGGTATTTGTGAAAGGTGTAAAATTATTGAGTCTCCAAAGTGTTCTAAAGCATCTGTGCATAGGGTTTGAAGCTCGTTTCGAATTCTTCCAGAATCAGAGATTTTAACGGCGCGTGTTTTAAAATCTTCTCCTTTTAAAAAGCGGTTTAAAAGTGGAGAAAAAACAAGTTTACTCTCTTCAAATGTTTTAATAAGTCGTAAGCTAAAGGTGATTAATTTATCGGCCTTCCGGGTAGACATTCTTACCGTTACTGAATATGTATCCTTCGATGTTTGAGTGACGCCGTTTGATCCAGAATAAGGATCAGGAAGCATATAACCGGATGTGGCCAGTGTCTGCCACTTTTTTTCAGAAATTAAATCATCTGCTGTAATGGTCCTTTTTTCAAGAGGGATACCGGCATTTTTGGCCAGAATGATGCTTTGGCGGTATGTTTCTACAAGGTCATCATCAATCTCTTTTTCAAAAAGTTTTTCTTTAAGTTGTTGGGAAAAGTTTTCTGCATATGGGTCTAACTTCATACTCGCTGCATCTTTATCAAATCTGAGCGCAAATTTACTGGAAAATACGGCTAAGGACACATCAATATCAAGAACGGTGGCAAGACTGGCTGCTTGTATCGCTTCTGCCGACGCTGCATAACCATCCACTACGAATAGGTGGAGGTCACTATTCTCATCGGTCCAGGTTTTAACAGCAAAGGTTGGGGCATATGTTCCGGCATCTGTGAACGGAGCAAACCCAGTCGGAAGCGTCCAGCTCTCATCCACCAGATGTGCTCCGGCAGACTCCCATTCGGCCCAAATTTTTCCGATCCGGGGTGCACGACGTTTTCCCCGCAGGGTCCATACATGGATATGTTCAGATTTAATTTCAGGATAGGTCATTTTAATGGCGATGACTACTTTTTGTCTGGGGGTAAAATAATTGACAAGTAAAGAGTCTAAGGCGGCAGTTTCTACAACGGCTTTGGGTAAGACAAGTGTCCCAACGTATCCTTCATATTGATCCGTGATGGCCAAAGGTTGATCAAAAAGATGAAAAAGGCTCATTGGACCCGTTTTTTCCCCTTTGGCAAATCGTGAGGTATTTTCTAAAGTATCAATGGCTGCACCCCAGACAGTAATGCCTTTGCGTGCAATAGCTTTTTTGAAATCTTCCCATAAATATGATTTGTCATTGATCATTTTCCGGACACATCTTTCAAGGAATTTTGCAACCTGGGGTCTTGCATAGATTCGTCCAAACCCTAGAAGTGGATTGGCTCCCATTTCTGCAGATTCACCCGCTTTTGGCATAAGGCCTTCGCCTAAGCAAACCATGATGGCATGATTTTCTGGCAATGTTCGAGAAAGATACCAGAGGCTTTCGCTCATGGTGTAAGCAGAAATAGCGTCTGCATCTTTTTTTACCAGGTTGAGTGCATCTTTGTCCAGGCCTTTGCCTTGGCCATACCGTCCAAATAATTTGGTACCAAGAGCGGTAACCGCCGATGTCATTGCCAGCATTCTTTCGGTTCTATCATCGGTAAAGGAGATGGAGTCGTTTAATTCATCGTCCATCTTTCCTTTGAGCCATTTAATATCTACATCTTCAATCCATAAATGCAGTCTGCCGAGAATTGGGCGAGTATCAAATGCCCATTGAGAGATCAAATTTTTTTTCTTAAGATCTTTGGAGGTCATATTTTTTTATTCCATTTTTGGTTGAATTTTTTATTCATTGTATCACTTACTAACAAAATTCTACAAAAAAGTTTATAAAAAAATATAAATGATTCTCTTTAAATTCCAGTGTACTCAATTATCAGAAGTGTGATGTCATCATCTGTGTGTTGTTTGTCCTGGAATTTTTTTTGTTCTGCTATGATGCTGTCGACGATCTGGTATGCAGGCTTGTTAGCCATGCGTTGTAAAGCAGCATAAAAATTGTCTTTATTTCCTACGGCACCTTTTTCTCCAAAGTAATCGATTAAACCATCTGTGTAGAGGATTATCTTGTCTCCGTGATTTAATTGGGCTTCATATTGTGATAGAGGTGGATCCTGACCTAACCCGATAATCGTACCATGCTTGTCCAAAACCTCAAAGTGATCATTCGGCCCGATAATAAGCGGGGGTACATGGCCGGCACAGCCATAAATTATCTTTCCGGTTTTTACATTAAGCAAGACATAAGCAATAGTGAAATAGCAATCAAATCGTTCAAATGGGAACTCCTCTTCCAGGGCATTTAATATTTTCTCCGGAGGGAAAGGATATCCCTGTTCAAGGGCCTGGGCATGCAATTGATCTAAAAATTGCTTTGCCGTGACCGCGATCAGGGCGGCAGAGACACCATGTCCGCAGACGTCCAGCATATAGGCGCTGACATGGGTTTCATCTTCTTTGTAAATATGGAAGATATCTCCTCCAACAGCGAGACAGGGTTCAAAGAACCAGTCTGCTCTTATGGATGGGATATTTGGAACATTTTTGGGCAAAAGATGTTTTTGTATTTCACCGGCTTTTTCCAGATCAATATCAATTTGTTTTTGCTTTTCTTCGAGTTGAATTTTTGATAATTCGATTTTGGTGACATCATATACAAAGACCAGAATCATTTTTTTATCCCTAAAGGTGATGGGGCGGGATGTAAATTCTAGATATTTTTTTACAGGACTGCCTTCAACATAGAAAATACGTTCGAGAAACTTTTTTTCATGTGGCTCTTGTGTTGCTAACGTATTTATAAGAGATTGTTTAATAACACAAAATTGGCAAGCGGAGGTTTCACCACATGGTAGGTTCTCTTTTACTGCGTTAATACATCCAGATGCAGATCCAAAAGTGATGTCCACAAGATTTGACGTTGAAGTTGATTGATTAAACAAAGTTAGAAAGCTGTCGTTAAATTGGTGTATGCGCAGATTTTCATCTGCAATAAAAACGGCCGTGTCAATATTCTGCATTAATATATTTAAAAATTCGTTTGAATCTTTGAGCTCTTTTATGTCAATCATTATATGATATTTCCTTTTTTTACTCTCATGTTATCATACCTCTTATATAGATAACATTGATATAAATCAAAAAAAGTCATCCTTTCTCTTTTAAGACTTGTTTTTTTCGATATAGATATCTTATAAGAGATGCAAGCGTTATTCTGTTGAAAAGGAACTTAGTGTCATGGCTTTAAAAGTGTATGTAACATCAAAAGTGACAGCAGTATTTCCCTGTTCTGAATGTGGGAAGTCAGAGAACAAAGATGTATCAAAGTTTATTGGACACAAGTCAAAGATAAGATTGAAATATAAATGTCGGTGTGGCCACGCTTTTTCTGTGGACCTTGAGCGGCGACGTTCGATAAGAAAAAATGTATGTCTGTCTGGATACATGAAGTCGGATACTGGAAAACATGAGATCGTAGTTGAAGATATTTCTCAGCATGGTATGAAGGTTTGTCTAGTTCAGAAACTTTCTTTCGAAATCGGACAGAAGATAGAACTTGAATTTATTCTGGATGATCATCATCATTCAAAAATAGTGCGCCAGGTTAAAGTAAAAAAGATTATATCTGATATGAAAATTGGTTGTGAATTTTCGAATTCAGAACATTATGATGATCTAGGAAAATATTTTTTGTTTCATTGTTAAACATCCACTTTCAAAAGGAGATTGTATGTATCTTTCGGAAAGGAACCGCGCTCAGGTTAGAAAATACATAAAAAAATGTCAGTCAGGCTCAAAACCTAAACATCCTGGAAATTTAAAAAATTACAATGATACACTTGCGACTCGAAAAGTCTCCCAGATTTTGTTTGACGCAAGGGATGGAAAAGAAGTCTTCACTCCATTTTAACTCAACATTTATTTAAGAAAGAAATTGCATAAACAAATGAGAATTTGTTAGCGGTATCTTCGTTTTTGCATATCATCGGCTATAACAACAGGGCTATTTGTTCCATTCCAGCTTGCCAGTTCTTCACGGGTTGGATTTCTTAACTGCCCCCGGACAATGGGCTTCTGGTCTTTTTTTGTTTTATGAAGAACAATGGGTTCTGAGTTGTTCTGTGGCATTATGTCTGGTTCATCTTCTAAGGTAATCCGTTTTGTATCGGCCCAGGATTCAATCTTAATTTCATTGGCTTTATTTTTAGGTTCTACAGATTGGTCTTTGACGATATTTTTGAGTTCTTGAATCTCCTTGATAAGATCGGAGAGTTTAGATTCAACGCTCAGCAGTCGCGTATCAAAACCTAAATATTTTTCAGTATCTATGTTTGTCTTTTCTCTTATAACTGTATTTTCCTGGATCGGTGTTTCTTCTGTTTTTGTTTTTGCATGCTTGTCAAAGAATGCCAGGCATCTTCCCCAGAAAAGCTCTAGGGGCAGATCATCAACTTTTCCATATTCTCTGATTAATTTGTCTGTTATATTTTTAATACATTTTGAAGCAACGGTTTGGGGAGATGAAATAAAAAAGGGTGTTTGGGAAATAACCGCTTTTTGAACAGAGGGATCTGCAGCGATAATACCCAACGGCTCTATGTTAATACTAAGAAATTTATTCGCTGTTTTTTTTAATTGCAGATATGCTTTTTTTGCAGTTTTGCTTTCTATCACGCGATTCACCACTACTTTTATCGGATAGTTGTATTTATGTTTTGATAAAATTTTGAGCATGGCATAGGCATCTGTCAAAGATGTAGGCTCATCTGTCACAACAAGGACAATTTCCTGGGAAGTTAAACAAAAGGAAAGTACTTGAGAGGATATTCCGGCAGAGGTATCAAAAATAAAATAATCATAATCTTTAAGATCCAAAAAGTTGCTAATAAGGGTGGCGGTTTGGGTCTTTGTCAAATTTGCGATTTTTTCAATCCCGGAACTGCCCGGGATAATATCGATACCCTGGAAATTCTTGATCATGATTTCGTCCAGGCTTCGTTGTCCGGAAATTACAGATTCAAGGTCTTGCTTTGGGTGGATCCCGGTTAGTATATTAACATTTGCAAGCCCTAAGTCTGCATCAAATAGGCAAACACTAAAGCCTTTAGATGCAAGAGATAAAGACAGATTAAGGCTGATACTGGTTTTGCCCACGCCGCCTTTACCACTGGTGATCGTAATGATTCTTGACATAATAAATTGCCTCAATTTCGTAAATATAAAAATTATGGTCAAATAACTATATGCTGACGAAACAAAAAGATTGCGAGTGCATGAAAATCGTTCTTAAAAAAAGCCTGAATCTGGTCAGAAAGTATTCGATATTTGTTACTATATCATATATCTATGGATATAGTAAAATAAATTTGGAAAAAGAATACATAAAATTGGGGAAAATTCAAATTTATATATGTATTTGAATTTAAGGATGTTTATTCCTGTCGGGAATTTTCAAAAATCGATATTGTTATGGGTATCAAAAGTATACTTCACTTGAATCCTGACGAAGCATTGAGATGGTTTTGTATATGGCAAGAAGTATATATTTATAATGTAGAACGTTGAATTGCCAGTTTTCCAGATATTGAAATTCTAAAAGACACAAAAATACTATCTTATTAATAGTACCGAGATTATACGTCAGTTGCTCTCCTGTACTAAATATGTTTGCAATCTTTTCCGCCAGCCTGCTAACCATTGGCTTTCGTCTTTTGGTGCATACTTTACACGCCTTGTTAATACAAAATCAGCTGCGTTAACAAAATCAACAAGAACATTGTTTTTACTGTTCTCAGGCATTGCATCCAAGACCTGCAGAAGTCCCCACCCATAGCCTTGGTAGCATTCTTTGTTGAAAACACCCTCACCCTTAAAATTGACATAATCCGTTAAAGTATAAATTCCGTTAGGGGTTTGTGTGATAATTTCCAATTGTTTTTTGATATGAGGTTGATTTTTTTTTGAGGCTGCTTCAATGATCTTGGGCAAAGATTGATTCAAACGTAAAACCATAAATTGTGTCTGTTCTAAAAAGGTTGTTTTCAGTATTTGTCGGAGTTCATGCATTTTGGGAGAATCAAAATTCTTATAAAAAGCTGTTCGATTGGGCCAAAAACATGGTGTGTTTGGTGTGATGCCATCGGGTAATTTTATATCATTTTCTCGTAGGTAGGTTAATAATTGGGTAAAAGATTCACGATAGGGGCGGTCACTAATATTTGCCGGATACCAAATAAAATGCCCCATTCCAAGTGAAGCAAACGTTTCTCCTTCATTCCAATGAGTTAAATACTGATTTTTCCCATCCCCTTCGTTTCGCCATATCTTGTTGGCCAAAATTAGAGCGTCTGAATTAGACAATTGTATTTCTGCGTGACAAAAGGTTACCAGACTATTTAATACTAATATACTTATAAATATATATTTCATAATAGAGAATCACATTACTATTTTTTTTCTTCTTTTGAAGCGTCGGCTTTTTCTTTTAACTTAGTAATTTCAGCCTCAGTTTCTGCAATCTGTTCCTGTGTTAATTTCTTTAATATTTTCTTTCTAAATTGAATTGCATTCTGATTACCCAATTTGATGGACTTATAATTCCAAATGTATGAGGTTATATAATTTTGCTCAACACCGTGGCCTTTATAATACATAATCCCAAGACTATTATGAGCCGAAGGATTCCCCTGATCAGCTGCCTTTTTAAACCAATGAAAGGCCTCTTGATAATCTTGAGCAACTCCATTGCCGTCAAATGGATCATTGCGACCTATATAGTACATCATTCCAAGGTTATACTGAGCACCAGCATATCCCAACTTGGATGCTTTAGTGAACCAGTGAATGGCCTTATTATAATTTTTGGAGACTCCTTTGCCTTTATAATACATCAAACCAAGACTATTATGGGCTGAAGGATTTCCCTGCTCAGCCGCTTTTTCAAACCACTGAATTGCTTTTCTGTAATCCTGATTGACTCCTTGACCCTTAACATACATTAACCCAAGGTAATTTTGAGCAGTAGAATTCCCTTGCTCAGCCTTCTCCAAAACATTTTCGAATTCCCCGCTAAAGACTAATCCAGAAGAACATGAAATTATTAAGGCTGTAATCAGGAAGACTAAAAATAAGTAACGCATTATCCCCTCCTTTTTTTATGAAAATCTTATAAGTTACAAAATGAATTCAATTTTTCAGACCTTGATTCGCTTTGTTTTTAGACATGAGATGATCCAAATTTTTAATTTTAAGGGAAGTCTCTATTTCACGCTCATTAGATCGTATAACAATGACAGCTATTCATATCGTCAAGGGAACGGAATGTTCACTACTATACACTATGTATTTGATGAAAACAATTCTGAGTCAAATATACAATAAATTAATAGCGGGCATAAATGGTATGAACTGAAAGGCTTTACGGTGATCTGGTAGAAAAAAAGTGTCCATTTTTTTTGATGTATAATTCTAACTTTGTTTTTGTTCAGATCCCGAGAAGGAATTTTCTGAAATATGATCTACTTATTAAAAAGTTGATTATCGGTGTGATGAATAAAATTTCCATTGACGACAACATGTGGTGCCTTACTAATATTCAGAAAACCCAAGAATTTTATAATAGTTAATACCTTTAAAATACTGGTCAACCCAGCGGATAGATAGACAAAGTGCTTAGTATTTTTCGCCTGAATTTACCGTGTACTTATACCATTATATTCGCTTTCGATAATAATGAACGTTAGAAATATCTATCCATTTCTATAAAGCCTTCAATATTTTAAAAAGTGACTTTTATTATGAATAAAAAACCACGTCTTGTGGGTGTAACCATCGTCAGAAGGCTGTGCCTGAATGATCTACTCCCGATATTAACTTAATCGGTTATACTACCACCATCAGATATGACAATGCCTTTTATCATTGCCATTGAAGAAGTTCGGTGTGTACTTAACTTTCACCTGGCAGGTAAATAATTTTTGGAATCAATTGCCCGTAGCTTTTTTGCCGTATTACATTTACAATCGACCAAAGAATAGTTATTATTTCATTTTATCCTTTTCTGATAAATTTTAGGAGAATTCATGAAATTAATAAAATTGGTTATTGTTATTTTTTATATAATATTTATTCCAATTTGTGCATATTCAGGGACAACAATCATAAAACCGGGTATCATTCTGGATGATACACGCTTTGATTCAGCAGGATTGATTCAGGATTTGCAAAAGGAAATCCATGCATTACTGCCGGGTAAGGTTCAATTTTCAGATCAATTAATTTTATCTTCAGACGGGCAATTTCAAAAAGCCAAGGATCATTATGCGTTTCTTGAAAAACATCTAAATGTCAACCTGATCATTGCATTCGGAGTCTTGTCCAGCGGCGCTGTTATTGAAAATAAGCGCTTTAAAAAACCGACCATTGCAGTGGGTATTATAGAACCGGAAATCCAGGGACTTAAAATACAGCCCAACAATCAATCCAATGTTCATAATCTGACCTATATATTATTTAATCAGTCGTTAAAAAGAGATCTTCAAGTTTTTAAAGAAGTATACCCATACAAAAAAGTGGCCATCATAGCAGATGAGAATATTATCGCGGCTGTTGTAAAAAACACCGATCCCATTCAGCGTCTGGTTCACGGGAACAATGCACAATTTTCCATTATCGGCCTAAAGGATGGCATTGATGATGCTCTTAAAAAAACGCATGAATTTGATGCTGCTTTTCTCGGCAATATGGGCCGGTTTGAAGGCGCACCCAAAAAAGAGCTTATTGCGCATCTGGCAAAGAAAAAAATCCCTTCATTCGGTTCATCATTAAAAGATATTGATGCAGGCGTACTGGCATCGATATCACCGGAAGAAAGCCTTGTGAAAATAGTTAGGCGGATTGCACTGAATATCGAGGCATCAATAAATGGGGAAAATTTTTCTACCTTGCCGTTACATCTTGATTTCGAAGAAAAATTGACTATTAATATTCAAGCGGCCAAAAAAATTGATTTTTCACCCAAATTTTCTATCCTGGCACGTGCCCACGTCGTAAATGAACTGGTTGATTCGAATACAGAAATGATGACACTTGAGCAAGTGGTTAGTGAAACGCTTAAAGAGAATCTCGATCTTAAGATTTCAGAGGATGATATGGATTTGGTTGCTGAAGATTTAAATTTGGCAAAATCAGGCTATTATCCTTCCCTTTCCGCCAATGCCACCCAGACCATTATTGATGAAGACCGTGCCCAAAATTCAGGCGGGCAGCAGGCCCAGAGAACCACATCCGGGAATATGAAACTTGAACAAGTGTTATTTTCTGATGATTTGAACACCAGTGTGCAAGTGAATGACAATGTATTAACAGCCAGGAAAGAATCCCATAAAGCCCTTTATCTGGATACCATTTATAATGCACTTGAAGCTTACTTTGGTCTATTGAAGGCAAAAACTCGTGCCATGATACAAAAGAAAGACCTTGAATTAACCAAGCGGTATCTGGCAATCGCCAAACAGCGTCAAGTGGCCGGGTATTCGGGCGCATCGGATGTATATCGATGGCAAAGCTCAATTGCAACAGCGACATCCGGCCTTTTTGAGGCAATGAATGCATATAAATTGAGTATAATAAGTTTGAATAAATTAATGCACCGCCCTCTGGATAGCGATCTTGCAGTTAAGGATGAATCCTTGACTGGAGATTTGTTTAAAACATATTCCAATATCAGGACATATGAATATATCGATAATCCGGCAACTTTTGAGAAATTGGTTGATTTTTTAGTAATCCAGGCACTTCACTACTCACCGGAAGTAAAAGAACTTGAGGCCAATATGGCGGTGATTCAAAGGCAATATCTTAATTATGAACGTAAACGCTATTTTCCTACAGCAGCGTTAACCGGCGATACCACACATATTTTTAACCGGGATGGCAAGGGATCGGATGTATCGGGAGTCAGTGTTGAAGATGACCAGTGGACAGTGGCCGTCAATCTTTCCTGGCCCATTTTTACAGGCGGTTCCACCCGGATAAATCAGATAAAAGCACAAAAGCAAATGAATCAGCTTAAAAAAAAGACTGATAACCTGGTTATCAATTTAGAGGAAAACGTCAGGTCAGCCGCACTCAATGTTATTAATAAATATATTAATCTTGAATCTTCCAAAGAATCTAATCACTATGCTAAAAAAAGCCTTGATCTTGTGCAAGAATCCTATGCAAAAGGCAAGGTTTCAATTACTGAACTGATTAATGCTCAAAGTGATGCCTTGAATACAAAACTCGGGGCACTGACATCTGTCTATGAATATTTATTGTCTGTATTCAATCTTGAAAGAACAGCAAGCAGGTACAGACTTTTTTCAACAGAACAGGAAGATCTGGATTATTCGAACAGTTTAAAAACATATATGGATTTAAAACAAAAATAAGGGAGAAGGTTCAAAATGGCTGTTTGTTTCAGATTAGTATTAATATCACTTGCGTTTTTAATGATGGTGTCCTGCGGTGATGAAGCACAAAAATCACCCCAAAAGATTATAAGATCTGTCAAATATATTATCGTATCTGCCGACAAAGCGAATAAGATCCGTTCCTTTTCCGGGGTATCAAAGGCGGGCAGTATATCCCGTGTCAGTTTCAGGGTGAGCGGCAAACTTGAAAAAATCTTTCAAAAAGAAGGCGATAGGATACAAAAAAAGGCGTTGATTGCGTCTTTGGATCATTCCGATGCCGTGCTGCAATATGAAAAAACACAATCAGCAGTAAATAAATCAAAGGTCTATATGGATACGGCAATATCCAATCTGTCGCGTATAAAAAGCTTGTATGAAAATAACAATGTGCCTTTAAACGAATACGAGGCTGCCAAGGAAAAACTGGCTAATGCCAAAGCCTCGTATATGACCGATAAAAAATCCCTAAATTTAAAGAAAAAAGAACTGGGGTATTTTAAGGTTTACGCACCGATATCCGGCATGATCTCAGGGGTGGTTGTTGAAGAAGGAGAAAATGTATCAGCCGGCGAGGTGATCCTGGAAATTCTAACAATGGATGAGATGGAGGTACAGGCCGGAATACCGGATTCTTATATCTCTGGAATTAAAAAAAATGACCCGGTAACATTATCATTCAGCCCCCTTGGAGGTCAAAAGTTCAATGGGAGAATCACTGAGGTGTCCTATAATATTGATGCAGATTCTTCCACATATCCTGTCACCATCCGGATTTTAAATCCATCGGATGCAATACGCCCGGGCATGCCGGCCACACTATTGTTTGATTTTGGAAACAAAGACGCAAAGAAAGTCCTGATGGTTCCTGTACATGCCGTGGGAAAGGACAATACAGGACATTTTGTATACTTGGTAAAAAAAACCGGCCAAGGCCTGGGAGTGGTAGAAAAAATGACCGTCGATATTGGGAAGATGACAAGCAGTGGATTTGAAGTACTCAAAGGAATACAAACCGGAGATCTGGTTGTAACTGCGGGTATCTCCCATCTTTCAAACAAACTTGAAGTCAGGATCAAATAAGATTTTTTATAAGGAAAAGCCATGCTCACTAAATTTTCAATAAAAAATAATGTATTGACCCTGTCTATTCTTGTTGTCCTTATTTTGAGCGGAATCTCGGTTTTTGATTCCATGCCAAGGGATGATATGCCGTCGTTTTTGATCAGATATATGTCTGTGGTGACAAGCTATCCCGGTGCAAGCCCTGAGCGCATCGAAAATCTGATTTCAGATAAAATAGAAAAAGTGACCCAGGAAGTTCCAGAAGTGGACTATATTACCAGTGAGTCCAGAACCGGTATTTCCATTGTCAGTATCTCCCTTAAAGAAAGCATCTTTGAACTTCAACCGATATTTGATCGGCTGCGCCGAAAGGTTGAAAGTATCCAGTCTGAATTGCCGGACGGTGCCATCGTAAATATTGATGACGAAGTCGGCGATGTGTTTGGTATCATTGTCGGTCTGACAGCCCAAGGATATTCCGATGCTGAAATAAAAGAAATTGCCGATGACGTAAGGGACGAACTCATCAAGCTGCCAGAAGCCGCAAAAGTAGAAATCAACGGTTATCAGAAAGAAATAATTTATGTAGAGTTTAATGATGCAAAATTTGCTGATATCGGACTGACAAAAACGAAACTGAATGAACTTATTTCCAAAACTAATATTATTATTCCCGGTGGAGAGATTAAAGTAGGAGATCAGAGGATTATCCTCGAACCCACAGGAAATTTTGAACAGGTAAACGATATTGGAAATATCATAATTTCATCAAAAAGCGGCCGGATTTTGCGTCTTAAAGATGTTGCAAATATCCGGCGCGGATATGAAGAACCCCAGAAAAGATTGGTTAGAATAAATGGGAACCCTGGTGTTTCAATCGCTGTCAATCTTAAAAAAGATGGCAATATTATAAACCTTGGCAGGCAGGTGGATCAAAAGATTGCAAAACTCAAACAGATCTATCCTTACGGTGTTGAGTTTGAAAGAATTGCATCCCAGGATTTAGTCGTGGAAAAATCCGTAAATGACTTTTTAGGTAACCTGGTCCAGGCCGTTGTGGTGGTTCTGGTTGTCATGTTTGTTTTCTTAGGAATCAGGACAGGTGCCATTGTAGCTTCCCTGATTCCTACTGCCATTATTTTGACTTTACTTTTGATGTCTATTTCAGGAACAGGGCTAAATCAGGTGACCCTGGCTTCCCTCATTATTGCACTGGGTATGCTGGTGGACAACGCTATTGTCATGTCTGAATCCATAATGGTGAAAATGGAAAATGGTATAAAAGCCTATGATTCTGCCATTGAATCGGCAAAAGAGTTGTCCCTGCCGTTGTTAACGTCTTCCATTACCACTTCTGCTGCCTTTATGGCCTTTTTCCTTGCAGAATCAGTCATGGGTGAAATTATGGGGAATATTTTTGTTGTGGTTTCTTTTGCTCTTATCGGCTCCTGGTTGTTGACCCTGACCATTATTGCCCTTTTTTGTGTAAAAGGCTTAAAAGTGAAAGTAAATAATCAACAAAAGCCAGGGTTGTTTGACCGAATCACAAAATATTATAGAAAAGCATTGTTTTTTTGCTTAAAGTGGCCGTCCATAACAGTGATATTAGTACTCTTAATATTTGCCTGCTCACTTTTTTTATTCCGATATGTACCTTTTACCTTCATGCCCAAAAGCGATAAAGCCATTGTAACGCTTAATTTTGAGCTACCCATTGGGACGACTATTGAAAAAACGAAGGAATCTGTTCAGCAGATCGAAACCTTTATTAAAAACAATCTTCTGGCTCAGGGTAATAAAGAAGGGGTATTAACCTGGTCATCCTATATTGGAGAAGGTGCACCCAAATACGATTTGGGATATAATCCACCGGAATCAAGCCCAAATGCTGCTCATATTTTGATTAATACTTCATCTGATGCCGCCAATGAAATTGTTATACCGGCACTGGATCGTTTTATATTTGATTCTTTTCCCGATGCCCAATACCGGGTTTCAAGGTTGATCAGTGGCGGTGGATCTGTCAATCCCATCGAAGTCAGACTGACAGGTAAAGATTTGGATGTGCTTTATTCAATTTCTGAATCTATAAAAGAAAAGATCCGACAGATTGATGGCACAAAAAACATCAGTGATAACTGGGGGATGAAAACCAAGAAACTGGTCATCGATATTCACCCGGAAACAGCTCAACTTGCCGGAGTGACAAACCAGGATATTGCCCTGTCCTTACAGACTATTTTATCAGGCGCTCAAATCGGATCATTCAGGGAAGGGGATCAATCGATTCCGATTCTATTAAAGAATGAGGTAGCCGGAACTTTGAATGTTGAAGACCTAGAAACGATCAATATCTATGCCCAGCAATCGGGTAAAAATGTTTCACTTAAACAGGTGGCCGACATAAAGGTGGCATGGCAGCCAACCAAAATTTTAAGGCGGGATCAGGAGCGAACCATCACTATTAAATCGGATTTGATAAAAGGATTTACAGCCAGTCAAGTGACCGCCATACTAAAATCGTGGCTGGCAGAGTTATCAAAAGATTGGGGAGTTGGTTATTCATTTGAGATGGGCGGGGATGCCGAAGGCAGTGCTGATGCAATGGGCGCAGTGGCAAAAAAACTGCCGATTTCCCTTTTTATCATCGTGTTGGTGTTAATCGGACAATTTAACTCAATCAAAAAACCATTGATCATCATGCTCACCATTCCTCTTGGACTAATCGGGGTTATCCTGGGTTTGTTCATAACCGGTTCATATCTTGGCTTCATGGCCTTTCTGGGTATCATATCCCTGGCCGGTATAGTGATTAACAATGCCATTGTTCTGATAGACAGGATAGAGATTGAGGAAACCGAATATAATAAATCTCCGTCCAATGCCATCATTGATGCCGGCACGCAGCGGTTCCGTCCGATTCTACTGACAACGGCGACAACATCTTTGGGTCTGATTCCTCTATGGATCGGCGGTGGCCTGATGTGGGAGCCCATGGCTATCAGTATTATCTTCGGGCTCTTATTTGCCACTGTATTAACCTTGGTCTTTGTACCGGTTTTATACAAAATATTGTTTAAGGTTAATTTTAATGACTTTACTTTGGAATAGTTGAAAAATTGTATACAAGGGAGTTGCTAACTAATACTTTTCTCCAAAAAGTGGGCATATTATTGATATTTTTTTTAAGCACCCGATAAAAATATTTGTCTCTTGGATGAGAAAAAGCGAGTACTTTGTCTATCATTTTTCTTCCCGAACGCTGGATTTAAAAGCCTGGACTATTATTAACAGTCTGTGTCTTTCTGTCTAATAGGCAGATGCTATATCTTCTATTTTTTTTGAGATTTAATCCATCACTCAGATAATCAACTTTCAATATAATAAATTCATTTTTGACGTGATTTTAAAAAAATCTCAAGGGGGAACACTTCTGGCTAAAATTATCACAATTCATTGTTTTTTAAAAATGTAGTATTATCTATGAATGTGTCCTTTTCCCGGACAAACAGCAACTTTTTAATTAATGGAGGTCATCATGAAAGCATCACATGCAATTAAGAATTTTCTTGATTATCAACAAATGAGTTCAAAAAAAACACTTTAAGAAACTACCAATATTTCTTGGCAGTTTTCAAAAAAGAATTTTGTAATTCTGACATATCAAAAATTACCTCTGAAGATATCATGAATTTTTTGGTTGAAGTTACTGACGGCCAAAAACAAACCACAAAAAAGCTCAAATATTCTTTACTCAAAGCATTATTCAATTTTATAAAAGATTCTATTGATCCAACGATGACAAATCCATGTGACACACCTCTATTGAGAAAGACTTTCAAAGTCG
>JAWSVH010000115.1:0-5647 GCA_033852015.1 Desulfobacula sp. | reverse complement strand
ATCTGCTTGCGTTTCATCTGAAAAAACAGGAAACAGACTGTAAAAAAAATGCCGGCCACAAGAAAAAGTACACCAATGGACAAGGTAATATTTTCAGGCGGCTGGTTGATTATTATGTGGGCAATAACGCCAACAGCATTTACAACAAAAAAAGTAGCTCCAAGAGATAAAAATATCCTGATTCTAAGGGATATCCCGGCGATGGCCAGACAGATAGACATCAGTGTCGCAATAAACGGGAACCAAATTGAACTGTCAAAATTTATGATATTATAAAATGAGGCTGTGCCGCACAGGATAAGGGATATAATCAAGCGAAAGTCTCTTGTGTTTCTTTTGTTCAGTTTATCTTTAAACAGCTCTATCAGTATGAGCGCGCTGGACATTGCCGGGAATATGTAGAACATAAGGTTTTCATATCCAAGGTTGAAGAAATATAGCAGCACAGCCGCATTCATGAAAACAAAGGTATAAACGGTGTGGCTACTTTTACGAGCTTTTGACAGCCATACATTAAATGCAGCCATGAGAACCGACGACAATTCAGCATGATGGAATGAACCTGTCAGGTGGCTGGCCAGTAAAAATTGGAAAACCTGAAGGTACAGCCAGCCAATGAGCCCGTAAACAAGGATAGTTTTTTTAAAGTATTCTGAAAATTCAGGCACCTTTTTCTTGAAAATATCCCGTACTCCAGCAATGAGAACGGCAACTGCAATAAAGAAATATCCGTCTAAAGGAGATCCGAAGTTCAGGATTTCCTGAATATCAAGTTTCCACCTGATAATTGCCAGGATCAACCAGAAAAAGATTTCGGTTCGGATAACATATCCAAGGGTTTTATCTGTCAGAGCATATGCGAGAAATACACAGGCAGTTGTGATGAGCAAAAGGATTGTAAGACTTATGGGCACCCAACTTTCAATATACCATTGAAGATTTGTTGCCAGGCTTATCATGCAGATGCCTATAGAAATATATGCTAAAATAGACAATGCTTGCCGGCTGTTTTCTTCCCAGTCATTAATGAAATTGAGTTTCATTCTTATGGCATAGGTTTTTACCTGTTCTGTACGGATAATAAGATGAACGATTAGAGGAATCGTTAAATTTAGTAAGGCCCAGGTAATGAAAAATTCTTGTTGGATTCCCCTGAACAGGCAGATGACGATAATAAAAGAGATGACTGGCCAGAAAGAGAAGTGGTTAGTTCTTGAAACAGAAAAAGGTCGGTCGGAAAGTATCCCCCAGCATATAAAGGGGAATAAAATATAGATAATGCCAGCAGGGTTTAAAAGGTTGAATTGAAAAACAAACAGATAATATAAAAAAATCAGAATGGTGATGACGCGGTTATGAACAGGATAGGGAAAACCTTTCTTCATTCTGGAGATAACACAAAAAAGTATTATTATGCCTGTGGGGATACTCCAGAAAATCCCGATGGATTTAAAGAAAAAAGTTCCAGAGATAAAAAACAGGCCTGCCATCTCTATCAGGATTATGGAAAGGGTTGTTTCACGGTATTTATAGAATAACACCATTAATGCGAGAATGACTGTGGGAATAATGAACAGATTCGAACCGTGTCCAAGGATAATTCGTGCAATACAGGCTTGAGCTGTAAAAGCACAGATAAAATAAATGAAAATACCAAGTCTTTCATATTCTGTTTCACTCATGCCGGTTAACTTTATAAAGGCACGGCTGCTGTCATATTTTGAGCCAAAATAGGCCTGAACCATATGAAGCCAAGCGATTGTACAAATAATAACTGGAAAGTAAGACCAGAAGGGTTGAAGCAGAAAACCTGAGAAAAGAATGATACCTGCACTGAAAAGCAGGGTTCCTAAAAGGCATAATTCTTTCCATTCCGAGTATTTATTAAGCCTTAAAAAGCCTGCACCCATGAGTATGATAACAGGTGCGTGGAGATAATAACTGGTCCAGTCAAATGGATGGCCAGGGAACAGGATTGCCTGTAAAGGCCGTTGCTGAATATATAGAAAGGTTCCTACAGCCATAAGAATACCGGCCCCCAGGATATCTTCAGGAATTTTTTCTTTTTTGTTTTCAATGCGAAATAAAAAATAAAAACTCGGTGCTGGAATCAGATACAATACCATATCGGGAAAGGGTAAAAAGAAAAAACACAATGACCAGAAGGCCATGATCAGGGAGATACGGTATAAAGAACGGCTCATCGGTGTTATAACAGGCAAGCAGAATCGGAAAAAAAGGCAGATCAGCAGTAAAATGACTCCGCTGACAATAAACCTTTTTTCAAAAGGATCTGACAACTGGTGGGATTTTAAAAAATTAATGGATAAAAGACACATGACCAGGATCGAAAGGAAAACAGAGGTCTTTTCTCTATGCTCATACAGGTGCTTTCTCATGATGCTGCCTCCGTTCTGAAAGAATGGGAAATTTTGTTATAAACCAGGAATACGGCAATGGTGAAAATGGCGCTGACACTTAAAAGATGACTGCTGTTGAGCTGGTTTTGAACGAAAAAAGGGTAAAATCTTAAAAAAACCAAGATATTGGTATAGGTGAAAATTCCAGCTATTATGTAGCCAAGATAATTTTTCCCCATTTGGCGGTAGCAAAAAACCATGTATGGGATCAGTAGATATAAAAGGAAATGATTTGGCGGTTCAAGGGCCGTTGAAAAAATCATGAGATGAACCGCCAGGGTAATATATACAAAAATTTCCGAAGCCCAGGCTAGCCGAGACAGGTGGTCAACTATACCGGGACGGATTTCCATTGGTCGGGTGATATTGTTTTTCATCCCCCAACACAATAATAATTCAAGTGTCGTGAATGCGACGAACCCGAAGAGCAATCCCGGCAAAGGATTTCCAAGCAACAGTATGCCTGTGCAGATGCATAAAATGGATTTTACGCCATATAGGAAAAGAGAATGAAAAGATCGGTTGCCGGCATGAACCAGGCAATATCCAGCAATGGTTATATATAGAAATGTTTTCAGGAAATCGGGTTCCAAAGGGGCCAAAAGGTGGCACGTTTGAAGCCCTAATATTACAATGCCCAGAATGCAGGCTGTGCCAAACAGCCAGATATGAAACACCTTAGAATAGCAGCTTGTGATTTTATTTTTGCTCTTTTCAAAGATAAAACCCGGAACAAAAAGAATTGTTCCTACAACTATCAATAGTTTTAACAGGTCTGTTCCGAGAAGAGATAGGAATGTTTCAAAGCCCTGGTTAATTGATTGAGCAATAGTCTCCTGATTGAACAAGGCATACCCAAGAAGAATCATTGCAACGAGATGAAACGGGATAAGATGGGCATAATGTTTAAGACTTTTAGAAATAAATGTTTTATGAACATAAATACAGACCATGACAATAGATGTTGCAAGTAGGTATTTATTCAAAAAGGATTCTGGCATAAGGGCGATATAGTAGACATATAAAAAGAACCCGAATAAAATTGTAGAATAGTTTAAAATTAGATTCACGCGTTTCATCGGAACCGTGATTGAGTTTTCGTATTCTGGTTTTATTTTATCGATACTGGCATAATGATCAAAGCTGAAAAAACAGATGAGCAGCCAGACAGGTCTGAATATAGGCAGAACATAAGATGATAGGCTACAGACGATAAGAATGGCCGGCCAGAATAAAATATATCCTGACTGGGCGAAATTGTATTTTTTTATAAAGTAATAAAAACAGGATATGACAATAATGAGAGTCATAAGAATTTTAAGGGCAAAGATTGAGAAATGATGGGGTCCAGAATTCAGTATTGTAAAGTAAAGACTTGCTTTGATTAGGGCTATTATGGCCAGGACCCATCCTGCCAGCTCAAATGGAAAATATAAATAGGATTTCGACCTTAATGGAAGTTCCTGGTTGAACACGGTATCAAAAGCATCTGCTTGCCAGATACGATAACTTTTTAGCAGATAGGAACAATAAAGGGCACTCACAGCTGCCAGCCCGGTTCCAAGGCCGGTTTTCATCTGGATACCCATCATGGTATAAACAATTGATCCAAACATGCCTGAAATTAAAAAAGCCACATATATTGGAATCTGTGACAGGGTCTTTCTGGCGATTGCAGTTATCGACACCAGCAGACAGATAAAGGCCAGAATCATCAGTAATCCAATTTTTGTCGGAGCCGAGTAAAAGATCTGGCACCCTGCAATAAAAGCGCATGTTGAGATAATGTTTATCACCAGGGCTACACTGGTTTTATGGCTGTGTGCCAGGGCGTCTTTGAGTTTCTCAGAGACCAGAGTCCAGGCCAGGCCCACGAGGGCAAAAGACATTAGTGCGGCATCCGGGTGACCAATGGCAGTAAGCCCCAGTGCCGGAACAAACAGGCATATTCCAAGGTTGATAAACCACAAGGATTTTAAATAGTATTTTGAATAGCGGCGATAACCGTAAACACCGCTTGAGATAGACAGGACCATCATGATGAAAAATCTGGGCAGGGTGTTCAAGGGCGCCTGGAACAGAGCGATGGGGAAACATATCAGGGCAACCGGTATGAGAAAAGAAACCGATGCCATGGTTCTTTTTGCAATTTTAGTTTCATACAGGATGGAAAAAACCATGGCCAGTGCTGCTGAAAACGCAATCTGGGGTAAAAGCAGGTTCTGCTCAGGAAACAAAATATTTGTCAGTTCAAATACAATGGATCCTGATAGCATGAAAAGATGCCCGACCATAATATCGTCCAGCCAGGGTGATTGAACCTTTTTTTTATACTGGATCCAGGCAAGACCGCTTAATAGGATACACAACGGAGTAAGGGGTAGCACCGATTTAAAGCATATGAGGATACCCATTGTTGAAAGCACGGATGTCAGGATCATCTGCTTATAAACTTTTTTGTCTTTTCCCAGGTAAACGATGAACAAGGAGATAAGCTGGGCAAGAATTGCAATACTGCCCGGATCAGGAAGAATTCTATAAAATACACAGCAGATAAAGAGGGTTAAAAAGTAATTGCTTCCAAAAAGAAGAGACCGAAATCGGTATTTGGATTCTTCCATCTTTTTTGTGGCATAAATTTGATATACGGTGATAAAGAATGTTCCAAATAATATGGTATGGATTGAAAATGACAGCATCTGCCGGTTCATAAACAGGGAAATCGCAGGAAGGAATAGTATGGTGTTTATAATGGTTAAATAGACTCCTGGATTAAAACCAATGGAATCTTTTATCCATCTGCCGATTAAAAAAATTAATGTCAGCCCATACATAATACCCAGACCGATCCCTGCCAGAGGGCCGATTGTTTTTCCCAGGTAAAACATGGACAGGGCGATCAGATAGTTGAACGGCATGGATAAAACGCACATCGTTGCAAATAGCGCCGGTGCCCGGGGAGAAACTCCTTTATCAAGGTTTTTATAGAAGAACCGGCTGATAAACGCCAGGGCGAATGATGTCAGGTACATGGGCAGGGCGCCGGCTAAAAGCCGGTAGTATTGGCCTTTATCCCATACCCAGATGGAAATGCACAGCCAGGCAAGCATCAATAAGGCCGCCCCAAGGATTCCCAATAGGTTTTCAGACAGGAACGGCTTTAAATATTTATTCCATGTGCTGTGTTCCTGGGCAATTTTATCTTCAGCAGAAATATGTTTGTCATC
>JAWSVH010000016.1:0-45607 GCA_033852015.1 Desulfobacula sp. | reverse complement strand
TTTATAGAAAGAAAAACAAAAAAGATTTGTTGTCTATTCAAGGCAATGCGCATGCACTGAATGTAGATATTGAAAATGTTCAAAAAGAAGCACTTTTAAGTTTTCCGGAACTGAATGTAAAGATAGCATCTTCTAAAATTCTTGAAGGCCAGTTAAATATTTTAAAATTGGGTCTGACTGATGCTAAGATTAATCTAAGTCGGGATAAACAAGGCCAGCTGAATCTTTTACAACATATTTCATCTGATCAGAAAAATTTGGAGTCAGATCAAAAAACTGAGCAGACATCCCCACCTGAACTCCCTTTTGAGTTAACGATAGCAGATTTTGAAATCAAAGATGCCAATATCTTTTATAGAGATCTTTCCAATGAAAACGAATTTAAAACCCATCTTTCCCCATTGAACATGAGTTTGACAAATGTTGTGGCCAATAAGAAGGTGTCCGGTGGATTTGCTTTGAATTTAGAAACAGATCAAAAAGAAAAATTGGCGTCTAAGGGTCGTTTTGGTTTGTTTCCCTTAGGACTTACCGGGAATCTTGATTTGTCTAATGTGATTTTTGATCGGTATTCCCCATATTTTGAAAAATTTATACCCTTTATTATTGAAAAGGGACGTGCAAGCCTGATGTGTGATTTCAGCGCATTTGAGAAAGAAGGTCGGCCTGAGTTTCAGATTAAAAATAACGAGTTGTTGGTCGAGGATTTTGTGGCTCGTGATAAATCTTCAAAAGAAGAATGGATAAATATTCCTCATATTTTAATCAAGGATTCTTTTTTTGATTCTGAGAATAAAAAAATCGATACTGGAATTATTACTTCAAGTAAGGGTAAAATATTACTCAAAAGATTTAAAGATGGTCAAATTAATTTTACCAGGGGAGCTAAACTCATAGAAGCATCAGAAAACTTACTTGATCCTTCCTCTTCACCAAAAGAGCCATCTTTATGGGATGTGACTTTAAATAAGTTAGATGTTAAAAATTATAATATTCGGTTCAATGATTTAAGCTGCCAAGATCCTGTTAAAATTGATTTGTCTAACATTTTGATAGGAGTTGATAATCTCAAGTCAATAGGGAAACAAAAAGCCAATATTGTTTCGTCCATGGTTTGGAATAAGACGGGTCAAATTCAGATTAATGGGGGGGCAAACCTTTCAGATTTAAGTGGTGATTTTGATATGGTGCTTAAAAAGATCGATATTAAATCGGTGCAGCCATATTTTACTGATGCCATTAAAATTCTTGTGACCAAAGGCGATTTTAATACTAAAGGTCACATTGCTTTGCAGTTTTCCCAAGATCAAAATCAGGTCCGATTTAGAGGCGATACCTCTGTAACCAATTTTATCTGTCTGGATAAAAAGAGCGCCAATGATTTTTTTAAGTGCGATTCGTTATATTTTTCAGGGCTAACTGCCTCAACGTTCCCCCTTATAATAGATGTTAAAGATATTTCGTTGACTGATTTTTATTCAAGAATTATTGTGAGTGATACCGGTCAGATGAATATTTCCAGTATATTTAAAGCTGAAAAGTCCACACCCAAACAAAAAGTGCCAAAAAACAAACCAAGTAAAACAAAGAAACCAGACCCACAGGTAAATATTTCTAATGTGACCGTTCAAGGTGGTTCTATTAATTTTAGTGATTATTTAACTCAACCAAATTTTTCAGCAAATATGAAGCAGATTACAGGGTCAATCATCGGGCTCTCCTCTGACCTTGAAAAGCGTGCAAAGCTTCATTTGCAAGGGCTTCATGGTCAGTCGTCACCGCTTGAAATTGTTGGTGCTATTAATCCGTTAGCCCAAAAGAAATATTTGGATATAAAAATTTCTTATAAGGATATCGAGCTTGTAGATTTTACCCCGTATTCATCGAAGTATTTAGGATATAAAATTGCAAAAGGAAAACTTATTTTAGACTTGGAATATCTGATCGATGGAAATACGTTAAAGTCAGAAAATAGAGCAATCTTTGACAAATTTACTTTGGGAGAAGCTGTAGAAAGTAAAGTTGCCACATCTTTGCCGGTCTCTCTTGCTGTGACCCTTTTAAAAGATGGTGATGGGCGGATAAATTTAGATCTACCCGTGACAGGACAGCTTGATGATCCACAATTTAGCATTGCAACAATTATTGTAAAAATGCTTGGTAATTTGATTGTTAAAGTGGCGACTTCTCCATTTTCTATTATTGGTGCTATGTTTGGAGGTGGAGAGGATTTAGGTTATATCGACTTTAAATTTGGAGAAGATAAGATAGCGGATTTAGATTACGTAAAACTTGATACACTCATAAAAATTTTGGTGAAAAAGCCATCGATTAAATTGGAGATTCAGGGAGCATACCATGCAGATAAGGATATTACTGCATTGAGAGAGAAAGGGTTTTTAGATCTGCTCAAAGCTCAAAAATTACAAAAGATGATGAAATCCGGGGCTGTATCAGGAAGTTTGAATCAGGTGACATTAACCCCCGAAGAAACCACACAATTCATTCGTTTGGCTTATGCAAAAGCAAAATTTCCAAAACCAAGAAACAATACAGGTGCGCAAAAAAAAATCGGGGTTGAAGAAAAAGCAAAATTGTTGATGACACATATCAAAGTCACAAAGGATGACATCCGGCTTCTTGCTATGAAACGATCGAAAAGAATCAAAGAGTATCTTCTTGCCAGTGGTAAAATTGAACAAGAACGCATTTTCTTGATTGAACCCAAGGAATCAGATTCTTTAAATAATCCGCATTCAAGCAGGGTAACCTTTTTGCTCAAATAAGAAGATCTCGTTCTTGTTTTATAGGGTTTGAGTTGGGTTGGGTTGCTCGGGCAGTGAAATGCTGACAGTTGTGCCTTCATTGGGTTTGCTGCTTATTTCTATGGACCCGCCATTGTTTTTGATTACTGCCTTTGCAAAGCAAAGTCCTAATCCTCTGGCAGTGCTGGATTTGTTTTTTGTAAAGTAGGGCTTAAAAATAGACTCATGATCTTCAGCTGAAATCCCACAGCCGATATCAGAGATGTGGAGGATGATATTGGGCGCTTTATATTCAGTGAATATTGATATAATACCTTTGGATGTGACGGCCTGGAATGCATTTTTAATGATTTCACACAAAGCTTGTCCCATAATTGTAGGGGTGATATTGATTTTGGGAAGTTCATCAAAATGAGATTGAATATCAATGTTTTTATCGAATTTCACACTTACTTTCTTAATGCTTGATTTCAAAACAGTGTTGATATCAGTGAGTTCTTCTGTTCCATCATCAACCGTAATAAACAGTCTAATATCATTTATTGCTTTATAAATACATTCAATTCCCTTAGTGGAATTGAGTATAATCTCAGGGTATTGAGTCAATATCATATCAAGATCAATATCCTGTTTCAATTGATTCAATTGATTTAATGATTCATGGGCGGCTTGTGACCCAGAGTTTGTAGGATCAATATGGGAATCAATTATCTCCTGTAAGTTTTCATATTTTTCAAGCAATTGTGTGATTTGGGTCCTATATTTGTCGATGGTAGCAAGGTTTTGTTCAAGGTTTTGTTCTGGAAGATTTAGTTGACTTAATGTGATGCTGGAGATGTCTCCTATGGCTGCAAGCTTGTTGGCGCCTTGAAGTTCTTTTTTCTTTAATTCCAACGCTATCAGGGATGTTTTTAACTGAGCACTTTTGCTGTCTAAGACTTTTTCAAGGCTGCGATTATATTTGGTCAAGTTGTGTTCAGCTACAATTCGTCTTGCAATTTCCTCATTGAGACGAACATTTTTAGTGGCAATTTCTTTTCTTTTATCATCCAGTTCAATTATATGGATATAGGATCTTAAGGCCGTGGTAATAGTTGTAAAAAGCTTTTGGGAGGTTAATTCAGTTTTTTCTTTGTAATCATTGATATCATAATTTAAAATAATATCTTTTTCCGGGGCTTTGCCAGGCTGGCCTGTTCGTAAAATGATTCTAAGGAGTTCATTTTTCTCATCTTCCCGGATGAATCGCGCAATTTCAAGACCGGCATCTTTTGTTTCCATGACAACATCCAATAGAACACAGGCAGCATCCGGATGGTCTTTGATCAATTTTTTAGCTTCTGGTAATGAATAGGCAGATAAAAATTGCAAAGAGGAGCCCATGTATAGATAATCAGAAAGAACCAGCTTAGTCATTATGTGGACTTCTTTTTCATCATCCACAATTAAAAGTTTATATTGGTGTATATTTTTTTGTGGGAGGGAAATATCAGTTTCTTGTTTATCTGAGAAAACAAGTTTATCGTCTTTTTTTGCAGTTCCCATAAAGCCTCCAATATGATGAAAATTATTTTTGTGGCTGGGTTACTTAATGATCGCTTTTATTTTAAGGGCAATCTGTTCTGGTGTAAAAGACGGTGTAATGAAATCAATCGCCCCAATTTCCATCGCCTCTTTAAAGTTTTCATTGGATGTATCTGATGTTCGGACCATAAATGGAATATTTTTTAAGGATGAATGATTCAGCATCGCTTTTAGCAGGTCCATCCCACTCACCTTGGGCATATCTAAGCCTGAGATAATAAGATCAACTTTATTCTCCATCAGGATATCCAGGGCATCTTTCCCATTACCCGCTTCAATTACATCCGCAAATCCCTGGCCACCCAGAGATTTGCGCAAAAAATAACGTATGGATTTTGAATTGTCTACTATGAGTATAGAACAAGAAGAACTCATTATATGAATTCCTTTTAAAAGAAAGTTAGCGTTTAAATAAGATGACTTGGACCTTTAAATTTCAGATTAATCCTATTTTGAAACTATATTATATTTTAATGACGGATTAATATAAGAACATATTGATATTCTATATTTTTAGCTGAATAATGCAAAAAATGCAATTTTTTTTTGAATATCGTTGGATAAAAAGAGGGTTCGATAAATATGGATCATTCTTTATTTAAGGGTGCTTTCATCCGCTTTAATATGGCTTTGAATTCTTCACAGGGGTCAGTGTAAGATATCCGTTGGGTAAACCAGATGTAATCAGATGGTGGAATCGCGTTGAATCCTTCCAAATCCAGGGGGGCAAGATAATCTTCCAAATTTGAAGGATGGATATTGATTTCACTTAAATCTAAATTGACCTGGGTGATGTTCGAGTTTATGGCACGAACGCGATCAATTACGCCAAGTCCATAAGATGTATGTCCACCACCGATGATAATAATAACAGGTCCTTTAGTGTGCTTAAAAAGCTGTGAAATAGATAGAGCCATTTTATCATTTCGGGCCACCCAGGTATCATATAATCTTGATTGCATGTTTTCATTTCCCATGCCGCAGTGGACTGCTTTGAAAATGGAAAACATATAGTCTTTATAAGTGTCATTATCCAGATGCGTGGAAAAGATTAGTTCAGCTTCAAGGGCTGTGATGCCATTGATGCCTTTTCGGGTAATTCTTTTTTTGGAGCTTCTGGACAGATCAATACCAGCAACAGAAAGTTTATTTTTCTTTGCAATGTTTAACAGGTTAAAATAATAGGCCCACGATTCATCAGACTGGGTATCCCATCCCAGTTTTTTGCGTAAGTCATTTTCGATGAATGCTTCATTCTCTGTTGAATGTGTTACTTTTCCTGAGTCGACAAAGTTGAGCAAATCAGGCGTATTGTCCATGGCAAAAAATTCAAATCCGATGGTGGGGTTTAGCTTCTTTTTTATAAGCGCCTGGATGATTCGCTCTTGGTACTTATGGTGATCTGGATTGTCGTGCTTTTCAGAAAGATAGATCACATCAAAGGTATGGATTTTTTCAATAAGAGTGTCAAAACTGAGTTCCATGTTCTTTGTTGTATCAAAAATCTTACCAATTAATGGGTCGTTTCGCTTTAATGTATTCTTTGATGACACGCAGGAGTGGACCATGGGAATTATGAGCATGATGAGAAAAAGAAATAGCATGCGGGTCATAATGAAACCTCTCTGTTCTGAAAATTAAGAAAAAGTTTATTTTATGAGTTTAGCAGACCTTAAAGCTTTTTAAAATAGAGGACCAGACTTTTTCCTAAAACAGGGTTGAGTAGTTTATCAATGAATCGAGTAAACCAGGGCTTTTTCATCAAGTCCCAGACCAGTAGTTTATGATAGGTATTTACCAGTATGGAATCTGTCCGGGTGGGGCCTGCAAAGCATTTAAGCCACCAGAAAGGTGAATGAATGCTGTGGGCGTAATGATTTCCCAGATAATGGAGCTTTAAAGATTCCAGAGCCTGGATCAGGGGATTTTTTTTGTAGATGCGGACATGGCCCATGTTGGCGTTAAAATATTCATCAGACAACGCCCAGCATAATCGTTCGGGCCAATATCTTGGGACACTGACGGCAAGGGTTTTGCCCGGCTTTAGGATTCTGACAAGTTCAGACATGGCTTTTGCATCATCCAGAATATGTTCCAAGACTTCAGAGCAGATGACAATGTCAAAACTGTTGTCTTTAAAGGGAAGACTGGTCACATCCATGCAGGACAGATCCACGCTTTTGCAGTGAAGATCCTTAAGTGATCTATGATAAGTAAGTTTTTCCTGGGTTTGAACAAGGGGAGCGTACCCGTAGTCTGCACCAACACACATGGTCTCTTTTTGCTGACAGGCTTTAATAGTATGACGGCCTTCTCCGCATCCAATATCTATGACACGGTCATGAGGCTGAATATCGAGTCGATTAAAATCAATTGTAATCATTGATAATTTCCCTATAGGCCTGGGCTGTGCGAATGGCACATTTCTCCCAGGTGAATTCAGTGAGAACACGCTGATAACCTTTTTGCGCAAGGGCCTCACATTGATCAGGGTCGTCTAAAAGTTCAAGGATGGCAAGTTCCAGTGCTTTTGCATCTCCTGGTGGAACAAGTTTGGCAGCATCTCCGGCAACTTCTGGCAAGGCGCCGCCGGTGGTGGAGATTACCGGTGTTCTGCATGCCATGGCTTCGCCAACCGGAAGACCGAATCCTTCATATAAGGAAGGAACCACAGCAATGCTGGCTTTGGCATACTCTTTTACAAAGGCATCGTTATCAATGCGACCGGTAAATGTGATATAGCTTTCAAGATTGAGTTTTTTAACCAGTTTTTCAATGGGACCCTTTTTCTTAGGGCTGCCGATGACCACCAGTTTAACCCGTCGTTTTACGACAATGGCCTTGATTGCGTATAAAAGATGGTAAAGACCTTTTAAGGGGGTGTCCGCGCTGTTGGTCACAATGATCCTGCCCGGCTGTTTTTTGATGGTCTCTATCGGATAAAAATTATCGATATCAATACCAATGGGGATGGTCCGGAATCTGGATTCTGGGATATTAAATTCTTTGGCAATGTCTTTTTTGGAACTGTCAGATACGGTGATGATACTGGGGATCTTTCTGGCCACCCGTTTTTGCATATTGATAAATGAATACCAGCGCAAAGCTTTGACTTTTTTGTAAAAAGAGTGCGTACTTTTAACGGCCAGTCTTCGGTCCACTGTCATGGGATGGTGAATCGTGGTCGTAACTGGCGTATTCCTTGCCATGGACAATAAGCTGTAGGCTAAACTCTGGTTATCATGAATGATATCATAGCTTTTATTCGTTTCTTTTATATGTCTTTTTGCCCGCATTCCAAAGGTGAACGGTTCAGGATAGCCCATGGTAGAGACTCCGAGCCATTCAATCATACTGATGGGATCCATTAGTTCTGCCGGGTGTGGGGTTCTGAAAAGATTCTCAGGATCATACAAATCCAAGGTCTGGAGCATGGTGAGTTTGACATTATCGTTTAATAAGGGATCTGGAGGCCCGGCAATGACTTCCACATCATGGCCCAGGTCGGAAAGGGCATGGCTTAAATGACGGATATAAACACCCTGACCACCGCAGTGGGGATTGCTTCGATAGCTGATCATCCCTATTTTGAGGCGTGAGTTCATCAAAATATTTGGTGCGCCCGGCTGGAATCGAACCAGCGATCTTCAGCTTCGGAGGCTGACGTGCTATCCCCTGCACTACGGGCGCAAAATAACATATGCTATTTAACCTTGTTTGTTTTTCAAGCGTAAAAGTTCATCACGGGCTTCTCCTGCAACATACAGGGAGCCTGCAATACAGACGGCATCGTCAGGGCTTGATATATTTAGAGCGTAAGTGACGGCTTCGGTGACAGTTTCAACTACCTTGACAGGTGTTTTAGTGATTTTCTGAATCGCTTTTTTCAAAATATTCGGATCAAGACTTCGGTCAATTGTTGCCTTGGTAACGATAATGTTTTGAGCGAGGGGAACCAGACATTTTAGCATTTTTTCATGGGGTTTATCATCTAAAATACCTAAAACCAGTGTCAGTTTTTTATCTTTGGTTCGAGTCGATAAATATTTGCCTAAGACCTTGGCCGCTTGAAGGTTATGAGCCCCGTCTATTATAACCAGGGGGTCTTGCATGATATGTTCAAGCCGTCCGGGCCATTTTGATATAGAAAGGCCTTTTTTAATTATATCGGTATTTAAGTTATAGCGCTTGTCAGATGATTTAAATTTTTTAAAAATCAGTTCACAGGCTGCTAAGGCCAGGCTAAGATTCTCTTTTTGATGATCACCGGGTAGCGGTTTTGTCAGTTGATCAAATTTTTGATTTAAACCGGTGTAAGTGTAAGTCGGTTGCTTTGGGTCTTTTCTTGCTGAGAAATCTTTTTTATATTGATACAGGTCTGCTGATTTTTCTTTTGCAATTTCATGTAGAACTTTAAGGCCTGAAGACTGTGATACACCCGTTATAACCGGTATGTTTTGTTTTATGATGCCACCTTTTTCCCAGGCAAGCGCTTTGATGGTATTTCCAAGATAATCGGTGTGTTCAAGGGATAGGTTTGTGATGACACTTATTTTAGGTATGGCAACATTTGTGGCATCGAATCTCCCGCCCATGCCTGTTTCAATGACAGCCCAATCTACATTTTCCTGAGAAAAATGATAAAATCCCATGGCGGTTGCAATTTCAAAAAATGTGGCTTTTCTTTTCCCGATATCCACTGAATCTACGGCCTGATAAGCTCGGACAATCTGGTCATTTGATATCATCTGGCTGTCAATTGAAATGCGTTCATTAAATTGTGACAGGTGTGGAGAGGTATAAAGTCCGGTTTTAAAGCCAGCTTTCTGTAAAATGGATGCAATATATGTGGCGGTGGAGCCTTTGCCGTTGGTACCGGCAACATGAACAATATGGTAATTTTTTTGTGGAGAATTTAAAAACTTTAGAATGTTTAGTATGGTATCCAGCTCGAGCTTGATACCGAAACGGCCAAGTTTGTAAATTTTATCGAGACATTTCTGGTAGGTATCTTTAGTCATGTTTTAAAATAAAAAAACCCGGTAGAAATCATTAAATAATAACTTGTACCGGGTTAAATTTTTAATCTTGGTTAACTGTGTCTTCTTGTGGATCTTGACGCAGCAATTCTTTGTCTTCTCATTGCTTCTCGCATTTTGCGTCTTCGGAATTGACATGGTTTCTCAAAGTGTTTTTTAACTTTGAGACGTTTAAAGAGGCCATCGTTCTGGATTTTTTTCTTGAGTATCCTTAACGCTCTTTCAACATCATTATCGATAACCGTAACTGTAATTTCTTTCAAAAAACATCGCCCCTTTCATAGTGTATTTAAATACCGTGATATTTATAACCCGGATTTGTAACAAACAAATATATTAAAAGCAAGAAAAAAATTAAGCCCTGATGCCTGAATTGTTCAGGTACCAGGGCTTAATTATATAATTTTAAACTTTAGAATAGCTTAAAGTTTAGAAACCAATTCTTCAGTAACTTCTGGAAGTGCTTTTTCACCAGCAAGGGTGATGTATTTTACATCAGCATCTTTGGCAGCAACATCTTTAAAATAATAAGAAGAAGCAAGCGTTCCAGTGTCAGTGTCGTAATAGATGGAATGACGTTTATCGATAGCCGTCTCGTCCTGATCATCATCACGCTTGGTCAGTGCACCATCACAAACGCGGCATTTGTCGCCGTTGGGCATGATTGCATCAATGAAAATATTGTTTGGATGGTTATTATCATTTTCACATAGGCGTCGACCCATGATTCTGTTTTTTGCTATTTTTTTATCAAGAATCATTTCAATGACATAGCTCAGTTTAATACCTTTTTCTTCAAGGGCTGCGTGCAGTTTTTCGGCCTGCACTTTATTTCTTGGGAATCCGTCAAGAAGCCATCCTTTTTTACAGTCATCTTTTTCTATGCGGTCAATCATCATAGGGATGGTGATTTCATCCGGGACTAGGTCGCCCTTGTCAATATAGGCTTTTGCTTGTTTGCCAAGTTCAGTTCCACCTTTGATATTATCGCGGAAAATAGCACCGGATTCAACATGTGCAATATTATATTTGTCTTTCAGTATTGATCCCTGGGTTCCTTTGCCGCTTCCGTTTGGGCCAAAAAATAGAATGTTCATTATAACTCCTTAATTTATAAATATGCGTATTTAGGTTTAAGCACAACTTCCCTAAATATAAGAGTCGTTTTTATTTGTCAAGGTTAAGACAATACCTTTCAAAATGTAGGAATAATTTTAGAATAGTCCTTGAATGTCAGATTGGATATTGTTATGAATGGATTTTGAGAAAATCGTGAAGAAATATGAATTATTCAAGATAAGAATATAATCAGGATTAGGGGGTAAAAATGACTGAGTTAATTGATGTCATGGCAAGAGAAATAATTGATTCTAGGGGAAACCCCACAGTCGAAGTGGATGTCATGCTAGCATGTGGTGCCCAGGGAAGGGCAGCAGTCCCATCTGGTGCTTCAACAGGAACCAGAGAAGCGTTGGAGCTTAGAGATAAAGCCCAGGATCGTTTTTTAGGTAAGGGTGTTTTAAACGCAGTGGCCAATGTGAATGAAGTTCTTGCCCCTGAAATCATTGGATATGATGCCATGGATCAGGCGGGTCTTGATCGAACCATGCTGGATATTGACGGGACAGAAAATAAATCAAGGCTTGGTGCCAATGCACTTTTAGGCGTTTCTATGGCGGCCGCCCGTGCGGCAGCCCAGGCATGTGAAATTCCGTTGTACCAGCACATTGGTGGAATCAATGCCAGAGTAATGCCGGTTCCCATGATGAATATTATCAATGGGGGGGCTCATGCCGCAAATAATCTTGATATCCAGGAATTTATGATTCTTCCTTTTGGTGCATCTTCGATTACAGATGCGGTCCGTATGGGAGCAGAAACGTTTCATAATCTGGCAAAAATTTTGAAGGGTGAAGGCCTGAGCACTGCAGTTGGTGATGAAGGTGGCTTTGCCCCGAATTTAAAATCAAATGAAGAGGCATTGGAATATATTATCAATGCAATCGAGGCTGCAGGATATAGACCCGGAAAGGATATTGGAATTGCATTAGATGCGGCTGCTTCCGAATTCTATAAAGATGGAAAATATCTCTTCGAGTCAGAAGGCAAAGAACTTTCGGCCAATGAGTTGATCGATTATTATGAAAAACTGGTTGAAAAATATCCACTTTATTCCATCGAAGATGGACTTGCAGAAGGCGATTGGGATGCATGGGAAGTGATGACCCAGCGTCTTGGAGATTCTGTACAGATCGTGGGTGATGATATCTTTGTTACCAATCCTGATATCTTCAAAAAAGGAATTGAAAGGGGTATTGGTAACTCCATTTTGATCAAACTCAATCAGATTGGTACACTCACTGAAACTCTTGAAACAATCCAGATGGCCAAGGACTCAGGGTACACAACTGTGGTTTCTCACAGATCTGGAGAAACGGAAGATTCTTTCATTGCGGACCTTGCGGTTGGAGTAAATTCAGGGCAGATTAAGACCGGCTCTATGTCCAGAAGTGACAGAGTTGCTAAATATAACCAATTGATTAGAATTGAAGAAAAACTGGGATCCAGTGCAACATTCCCGGAAAATCTTTTTGTATAATTTTATGAATAAGATCGTATTTTCGATTCTTTTTATATTTGCATTAATCTTGATGCCAGGGGCAGGAGAGTCGTTCGTTCCTCAAGCCCCTCATCTTTTGCATTTGGTTATAGAAAAAATCAAACAACCTGTGGGGATAGAAGCTTATCAGACAAAAACAGTGCTTAACCATTCAGGTGTGCTTAGAGAGTTTGATGATATCGAAGAAAAGTTAATATATGTTTTTCCCAATCAATTTAGAGCCCAGATAATTTCAGAGACACAGAGTGGGTTCACGGTTGAATCTGATTTTCAATTTATTAAAGTGATGAACGGTCAAGTTGTCTCCGTTGAAAAATCTCCGATTGATCTATATACAGATATTTTGTTGTATCGGGACCATGAAAGTCTTTTGAAACAACTGGTTTTGGCTGGTATTGATACTCAAACAGTGACGTTCCAACGATATAACGACCTTATTTGTTATGTTATTGGCAGGCCAACTGCCGGGTTGTGGATTGATAAAGAGACTTTGTTCCCAATAAAATATGTGATTGAGAAAAAAGGTTGGGCGGTTGAATTTATTTATGGGAATTGGCAGCGCATAAGTAAAACCTGGTATCCCATGACAGGAAGCGTTCTTTTGGATAATCAATTGTTTGCGACAATCAATGTAAAAAACTTTGAATTGAAGTCTCAAAAATCTTCTTCATTGTTTAACTTTGATCAAATTAAATTGATGTACCCTGGAAATGAAGTTGAATCTTCTTCTGATAAGGCGTCACAAGTGGATGAGCTTGATAAAGGCATAGAGAATTTTAAAAACCTATATGAATAATTTTTTAATTAAGTGAGGGGTAATGGCTAAAAATACCAAGTATATTTTTGTTACTGGCGGCGTGTTGTCATCTTTGGGAAAAGGTCTTGCTTCTGCAGCTATCGGAATGCTGCTTGAAAGTCGCGGACTTACAGTGACTATACAGAAACTTGATCCCTATATTAATGTTGATCCGGGAACAATGAATCCGTTTCAGCATGGCGAAGTATATGTTACAGATGATGGAGCAGAAACAGATCTTGATTTGGGTCATTATGAAAGATTTACCAATGCAAAGTTAGGAAAAAACAATAATTTTACAACCGGTAAAATATACGATCAGGTTATTACCAAGGAAAGAAAAGGTGAATATCTGGGAGGAACAGTTCAAGTTATTCCGCATATAACTGATGAAATCAAACAAAGTATACTTCTTGTTTCTAATGATGCGGATGTTGTTTTAGTTGAAATTGGTGGAACGATAGGCGATATAGAATCTCTTCCTTTTCTTGAAGCAATCAGACAATTTAGAGCAGATGTCGGTGCTTCAAATGTGATTTATATCCATCTGACGCTTGTCCCTTATATTAAAACAGCCTGTGAAGTCAAAACAAAACCGACCCAGCACAGTGTTAAAGAGCTTAGAAGTATCGGTATTCAGCCAGATATTCTCTTGTGCAGAACTGAAAGCTATTTGTCTCATGAAATTAAGTCAAAAATTGCGTTGTTCTGTAATGTAGATACAGATGCGGTGTTTACTGCAAAAGATGTGGATTGCATCTATGAAGTGCCCCTGGTTTACAATAAGGAAGGTCTTGGAGACAAGATTTTGAAAAAGCTTAACATCTGGGCAAGAGCACCTCAATTGGACGAGTGGAGAGATGTTGTTGACAGGCTTATGAACCCACGTTTTGAGGTGAATATTGCCATTGTAGGTAAATATGTCGATTTAACTGAATCTTATAAGAGTCTGAATGAATCACTTACCCATGGCGGCGCTGCAAATGATGCTAAGGTTAATTTGCAATATGTAGATTCTACAAAGTTAACGGTCGACAATGTTGTGGAGATTCTTTCGAAAAGTGATGGTGTCCTTGTGCCTGGCGGTTTTGGTAATAGAGGAATCGAGGGTAAGATTATAGCAGCTAAATATGCAAGGGAACATAAAGTACCGTATTTTGGTATTTGCCTGGGGATGCATATGGCTGTAGTAGAAATATCAAGGAACGTTCTTGGGCTCGAAGAGGCAAATGGTCAAGAGTTTGATCCCTATACACCCGATCCTGTTATTTATCTGATGAAAGAGTGGTATGACGAACAGACACAAAAAGTTGAAAAGCGTGATGAGGATTCAGACAAAGGTGGAACGATGCGCCTGGGTGCATACCCTTGTGAGTTGGCCAAGGATACTTTGGCTATGAAAGCATATAAAGAAGAGATGATTTCTGAACGTCACCGTCACCGGTATGAATTTAATAATGAATATAAAGACAGGTTGGTCAATGAGGCAGGACTTGTCATTAGTGGTACTTCACCGGATCATGAGCTGGTTGAAATTGTTGAACTTACAGATCATCCCTGGTATCTGGGATGTCAATTTCACCCGGAATTTAAATCTAAACCCGGAAAACCCCATCCGCTGTTCAGAGATTTTATCAAAGCATCTATGAAAAATGCTAAAAATCAAAAAAACTAAAAAATAAGAGTTTACTCTGTCTGTTCCTGGATGTCTTTCCAAGGAGCAGGCGGTGTGCTCTGGTCTGGAGTAATCTGATCATTGTATTGAATTAGCAGTTTTTCATAGGCCTGACTCTTATCTTGATATTGTTTGATTTCTTCGTTTAGTTTGATCACCATCTCGTTATATTTTTTTTTACCAATTTGTTCTTTTTTCTCATTAAGTTCTTGTTTTCTTTTCATAAGACTTTCATATTCAATATCCAGCGCATCTTTTTTTATGACAAGTGATTCTGCGGTAATTGTGTTTTCATTCGGTGTGGTTTTAATTTGGCGTGGTTTTTTATTATCCGGAGTATCAATGGTTTGATAGATGTTTAATTCTTTTTTCTGGTGTTCGGGAATTTCTGTAAGATTATCAGTAAAATGTTTCACCCCATTTTTATCTATATATTGATAGTATTCACAAAAGGCTGGTATGGTAGATAAAAGTATAAGAAAACTTGCAAGGATGATGGATTTTAGTGTCATGATGTTCTCCCTGGTTTTGTGACTGATTTAAAGTATTTAATTTAAAGCGGGTCTGGATGTCAAGAAGGATTCATATGAAAGGGAAAAATGATGGTATTGATTGATATAGAGAGTGGTGATGTTCGGCTTGAAGGTCTGCTTGATAAAAACTCAGGTCAAAAAGCTGTGGTTGTCTGTCATCCCCATCCGTTATATGGGGGGAGTATGGATAATCCGGTGGTGGAAACCATTGTCCAGGCTTTTAAGGAAAAAGGCTACACAACCTTACAATTTAATTTTCGAGGTGTTGGGAATAGTGCAGGTGTGTTTGACGATGGTGATGGGGAACAAGAGGATGTTCAAGCGGCTATCTCCAAGCTGAACCAGGAGGGGTTTGAACATATCACACTTGCCGGATATTCCTTTGGGGCCAGAATAAATGCACAGGTGGTATCAAATGGGTGCAATATTGAAGATCATATTATGGTGTCACCACCAGTGGGATTTATGAGTTTTGATGATGTGACCTCTTTGCCTTTGACCGGGTTGATTGTATCAGGTGAACATGACGAATATGCTCCGCCTCATTTGATTGAAGATCACATTAAAAGGTGGAAGATTTCTGTGCAATATGAGGTTATCAAGAATTGTGATCACTTTTATTCTACAGGCCTTGGTCGGCTAAAGGGGATATTAGTAGATTATTTATCACAAGTTAAAGTGGTATGAAAATAGTTGGATTTCTTGTCTTGTTAAGATTCTTGAAGTGGATATTTGCCTGAAAACTGACTGTAATATTTTTTAATCACCTTCATGTCTGCTTTGATTTCTCCTGTGGGAGAAAAAGCAGGGCCAATACCGATGACCTTTTGTGGATAATCAATAAAACCAAAAACAATGGGAACTTTAGACTGGCAGGCAATGTGGTAAAAACCGCTTTTCCATTTGACAGTTTTACCCCGGGTGCCGGAAGGCGCGATGGTTACGATTAGTTTTTCAGATGTATCAAACGCATTTGCCATGAGTTGGACCACATTCTGTTTCTTTGCTCGGTCAATGGGGATACCACCAAGTCTTTTTAAAAACCACTTGAATGGCCAGATAAACATGGACTGTTTTCCCATCCAGTGAACAGAAATCTTTAATTTAAAAATGATCAATAAAAATAAAACAAAATCCCAGTTTGTGGAATGTGGCGCTGCAATGAGAACAAATTTATCAATTTGGGGCGTCTTTCCTTTGGTTTTCCAACCCAGGAAAAACAAGGCGATATTCGAAAACCAATAAAAAATCGGTTCCAAGAAAAAATTGTTAACTAATGTCGGCCCCAAACTTTTAACTCCTTTTAATTTTTTTTAATTACGGCTTGATATATAAAGATTATGGTTAAAAAGAAATAAACGGCAAATGGATTTTACATTAATTATACAAAAAAAACATTTATAGCCGTTGTTTTATATGTGGGTCGTTAATATAAAGCATGAAAACTCAATTACATCGTTAGCAATTTATATTTATGTTGTGATAAGTAAATGTTTTAAAAATAAAAACAACGGATGGATTGGAAATTAAGAGCTGTTGTTTTTATTTTGAAATATTAAATGGTTATAGTGGTTAACGTCTTTTGTCTCGACGTTTTGTAAGCTTTAATTCAAAGCAAAACGAAGATGCCGATAATCTTGCGAATAGTGCTGCACGGAAAAAAGGACAACTGGAGGATGTTGGATATCTCCGAAATAGTTGAGAAAAGATTCCAGCTTAAGGAGAAATATACCGGCCACAGGGAAACCTTTAAGAAACTGGATTTGAAGGGTTTTTACGAGTCTTGATTATGATTGAGCTTTAAATACTATCTTGACAAAAAGTATCTTCCCATCCTATATCCTATAACCTGAATATATAAATGGTTACATATGATAAGTTATAGTAATGGATTTTGAAATTTATACTTAAAATAACTTTTTAATATTGCAGGAAAATTTCCTGCAACCCCTTATGCAAAAAAGGAGAATTACTATGAAGAAATTGTTAGTTGTACTTTTACTGCTTGCCCTTGCTCTGCCGGCATCAGTGATGGCTGCCGAGAAAAAGAAAAATCCTTTAGCTGCCTGGATGCCAAAGTTTGATCCCAGTGGTGCAAAATACACCTATATTCTTTCAAATATCTCTCATCCTGTAATTGAAGGTGTTGCCGTAGGGTATAAGATTCGTGATGCTGTTTGGGAAAAAACAAATGGTCAGATTTATGTGGATTACCGTCCCCTGGCACAATTGGGTGGCGAAAAAGATGTGATCAGTAAACTTAAAATTGGAGCCGTTCAGGGAATGCTCTCATCATCAGTTGCTGCAGCAAATGTTTCTGACCGTCTTGGAATAGTAAATCTTCCATATGTTCTTGATACTTTTGATAAACTTGATACTTTCCGTAACACTCCTGAGCTTTGGGAACCTTTTGCAAATGGTGCTCAGCAGCAGGGTATTATTGTTACTGATTTTACAGGCTATGGTCCTTATGGATGGGCAACCACCAAGGCAGTTAAAACTACTGCTGATGCCAAAACGACAAATTTCCGTATTGCAGAAGCACCTGTAAATACTGATTCCTATAAAGCGTGGGGACTTAAATTTACAGTCATGCCTTGGCCTGATGTTCCTCAAGCGCTTCAAACCGGAGTAATTAGCGGACTTGATCATACTGCAATTGTTTGTAATATTACTAAAAAGTTTACCATTGCCAAATACTTTACTGAACTCAATTATGCCCAAGGGCTTTTTGTTCACCTTACCAACAAACGCTGGTTGAATAAATTGCCGGAAGATTTGCGCAAAACGTTTCTCACTGTTATTGAAGAAGAAAGCAAGAAAACACGGGCTTTGACCCGTGAACAGCATGATGTTCAGGTTGCTAAAGCAAAGGAAGCCGGTGTGGAGTTTATTTCGCTTTCCGATGCAGAAATAGCTGAATTAAAGAAAAAAGCTGAGCCTGTCCTGGAAAAATGGGGCAAAAAAATTGGTCCTGATTATTTGGCCAAGGTTCGGAGCATACTCGCAAAATAGGGTGCATGATAGTTAATTATATATAAGGGTCGATGGGGGACAAGTTCCTTTCGACCCTTATTTTTATTGATAAAAAATCCAATATGTTTATAAAATATTTTAAAACTGCTGACCGTTGTCTTCTTTTTATAGAACAGTGGTCTTTGTGCGCTGCGGTATCCATCGCTTTGCTCACAGCTATGGCAAACGTAATCCTGCGTAAAGTTACCAATGATTATAGTCTTTACTGGTCTGATGAAGTTGTTCGTAAGGTGATCTACTTTTCTACCTATATTGGTTCTGTTGCAGCTATTCGTAACCGCTCTCTGATCCGTATTGACGCTTTGCCCCAGATGCTGCCTGTACTGAAAAAGCCTTTGGCTCTTTTTTCTCACATGGCGGTTTTAGTTTTTTCAGGCCTCATGATATGGCTGGGAACTAAGATGTCCATAATGATGTTTGAAGATGAGTATGCCCTTACTGCAACACTAAGGTTGCCTGAGTGGATTCTTTATGCTGTTTTGCCGATAATGGGTATCATGATGTTTATTCGTACTCTGATTGTTATGCGTGAAGATTGGCGTGGCATTCATGATATTACAGGTGATGAATAAACATGGATAATAGTTATTTTCTGATATTTGCTTTGCTCATAGGCTGCCTTGCCACCACAGTCCCTGTGTTTATGGCTCTGTTTTTTACCGGTATTGTCGGTTTGGTCTTTGGATTGGGAATAGACCCTCAGATTGTTATTGAAGTGCTCTACCGCAGTATGGACAAATTTGCCTTGGTTGTGGTTATGTTTTTTGTTCTATGCGGCAATATTATGACCAAAGGTTCCATTGTTGAAAAACTTATTAAAACCGCCAATGTATTTGTTGGTTTCCTCCCCGGCGGACTGGGCATGGCAGGAGTCCTTGCCTGCGGATTCTTTGGAGCCATCTCCGGTTCAACTGTTGCCACTGTAGTTGCCATCGGCGGTTTTATGATTCCTGCTCTCATAGAGCATAATTATGATGAAAAGTTTAGCGTTGGTCTTATGACAACCGCTCCGATTCTTGGTGTCATCATACCTCCTTCCATTTCCATGATTTTGTACGCCATGGTCAGCAATGATCAATTGGAAGCGCTTTTTTTAACCGGTTTTATACCTGGAATCATGATCATGCTGGCAATGAGTATCTATTCTTATTTTGTATGTAAGAAGATGGGGATGAAAAAACGCAAGCGCCCCTCCATGGCTGAAATTATTGCTGTTGTCAAAGAGAGTATCTGGGCACTTTTATTACCTGTTATTATTTTCGGCGGTATCTATTCGGGTATGTTTACTGCCAATGAAGCTGCTGTGGTCGCTTGCTTCTATGCTTTTTTTGTTGAGATCTGTATCCATAAAGACATGAAAATTATGGATTTAAAAAAGGTGATCGTTTCATCAGCTATTACTTCTGCAACCCTGCTCGTCATTGTGGCCGGTGCCTCCGTGTTTGGTGAATACCTGACCTTTGAGCAGATCCCCGGAAAAATTGCTTCCGTCGTGGTGGAAAACATCTCTTCACCATGGGTATTTCTTATTTCGGTGAATATCCTTCTTCTGGTCATTGGGATGTTTATGGATATCATTTCTGCCACCTTAATTTTGACCCCAATTTTTTTACCTTTGCTTGCCCAATTCGGTATTGACACCATGCACTTTGGTCTTCTGATGACTATCAATCTTGGTATAGGATATTGCACGCCGCCCCTTGGGGTGAGTTTGTATATTTCAGGTGCTGTGGTTGATCGTAATCTGGTCTACGTATCCAGGGCGGTTATGCCTTTTATTTTGATTCAAATCAGCATATTGTTAATCTTGACCTTCTGGCCGGATATTGTGCTTTTGTTGCCGCGTCTTGTATATGGTTATTAACTAAGCTATATTAGTTAAGTCTTCTTTTTGTACAGATTGCTCGTTGTATTAACTGCTATGCTATTGTAGAGGAGGAAATATATGGAACCTAAAGTACTTATCCCATTGGATGATTCTTTGACTGCCAGAAAGACAATTGCCTCTGTAATTGATCAATCCAAACGGTTTCCTAAAAACCTGACTCTTATACATATTCTCAACCAGGATCAGCTAGCTTACAAAATGATTCCTGATTTTCAATTGGAAATGGTCAAGGAAAATGCCCATAAATCAGGGATGCTGATGCTGAAAAAATATCAGGATCAACTGATCGAAGCCGGCTTTAGTTGTGAATTGATTCTGGAAACCGGTGAACCAAGAGAATCAATTACCCACGTTGCCAACGAACAAAATTTTCATCTCCTTGTAATAGGTCGTCATGAAGGTGGAGGGGAAATAAGGGATGTCTTGTTTGGTTCAGTTGCGAATTATGTCCTGCATAATGTAAAGTGTCCCGTTCTGTTGTTTTGAGAAGCACTATAAATAACTTGAACAAAGATTGTGCATGATTTTTGTTAGCGGCCTATCTTGAAAATTCCATGACACGCCTAATTAGAAAATGTACAAATTGATACTGCGCAGGCCTAAGAGCCAATTCGGAGAAAATTTTTAGGGTAGATCGTTGTATTCAACTTCAAAACAATTTTTTTTAATCATCTGTGTGGATATTAATGGATTAAAAAAAAGATGCTTTTCCTGGGCAGTGATCACGGGAAATCCGTAAGGGATGTTTTGATGCTTTAAGGGCTTGTCTGTTTTCATGCGTTCATTAACAAAGATTAAGTGGTTATCTAATCTTTGTTGAATTGCAGTGTTGGAAATATTAATAATTTCATCTTTTGAGGCTTGAATTAACGCATGTAATTGCGGGTCAATTTCAAAACCAATACTGTTCCTGGCCGATGCTATAGCAGCATTCATGGTTGTTCCAGTTCCAAGAAAAGGGTCGAGAATCGTATCATTTTTGACTGAATACATTAAGATTAATCGAAAAGCCAGATCAAACGGGAATGCGCCACTTTTATCGCGTATTGATTTATTTGATAAGTTTTGACGGGTACCTTTAATATCAAACCAGATATCAGAAAAAAAATTGTTTCTCTCCTCCCAGAATAGCGCACTTTCTCTTCTGGTCTGTTTTTGAGCTTCTGTTTTAAATTCGCGTTTACTCCCTTTTCTTAAAATTAGAATATATTCATGTTCTAGTGTGACATACGCACCTGCCGGCAGCATGCCCGAACCCATAAATTTATTGGGTGAATTGGTTTGTTTTCTCCAAATGATTTCTGGCAGTATAGTAAACCCCGCCTCAATGACATGTTGAAGAATTCTGGCATGATTTGGATAAACAGCAAAGCTGGTGTCGATAGTTCTTGTGGCATCTCCTATGTTAATACAGGCAAAACCACCATTTTTTAATACTCTAAAACATTCATTCCAGACAGTATCCAGAATCTGGTGCATAAGTTCAAAGGCTAGGTTGCCGTTTTGTTCGTTCAAGGCATAGGTAATCTGTTTGTTTTGGGTGGCAAAGATATCGTCCCACATTTCAATCATGGGGTAGGGAGGGGAGGTGACAATAAGATCAACACTGTCAGATTCAATTTGGTCCAGATTGTTCGCATTTTTTAAAAAAAGGTTATGCCAGGTTCTCATGATATATTAGTTTGTTTAAGATAATAGTTGAGGAACTATATCAGCCAGAATATTGATTGTATAGTTTTATGTTTGACATAAAATGATTGACGATAAAAGTGTGAAAATATATGTTGGTATAGCATTGCTTGATTTTCAAAAAGTTAAATACCCAAACAGATAACAGACCCTGAATGTTTGACAGGAGACAGGAAGCAATATGGATAAAACGGTTAGTCAATCTCAGGTGCAATTGTTGGCCACGCAATATAAAAAAGATAGCAAAACCATAGTGTTTACCAATGGGTGTTTTGATATTCTCCATGCCGGTCACGTAAAATATCTTAACCATGCTGCTACTTTAGGGGATGTATTGATCCTGGGCTTGAATTCAGACATCTCTGTTAAAATGATTAAAGGCGAAAAACGTCCGGTAATTGGACAAGTTCATCGAGCTGTGGTCATGTCTGCTCTGGCTTGCATTGATCATGTGGTGTTGTTTGACACCCCCGATCCAGGATCTGTGATTGAAATGATCTGTCCGGATGTGTTGGTTAAGGGAGCAGACTGGTCTGAAGATCAAATCATTGGCGGTGACTTTGTTAAAGAAAATGGGGGGAAAATCGCAAGGGTTCATTTAGAACCTCAGATTTCCACAACAAAAATTATAGAACGGATAGGTGCTCTTTATTATGGAAAATAGTGAAATAAAGGTCCACGAGTTCGATATTTTTAAAAAAGAAAAAACACTTATTCATGGTGTGTTTACCCGGGCAGGAGGAATAAGCGTTGAACCGTTTGATTCGTTGAATATCGGTGTAAATTCCGGAGATGAGACATCTGCAATTGCTGACAATCGAAAACGGATCATCTGGAAAATGGGTATGAAACCCCTTCTTTTTTTAAACCAGGTCCATGGGGATGAAATAAAAGTATTAAAAAAAGAGGATAATGATCTGTTAGAAACCTTTGAACCAGGCAAAGAGACGTATACGGCGGACGCTATTGTCAGTGATATGCCCGGCGTTTTTCTTGTAATACAAGTGGCAGATTGTCAGGCTGTGATGCTTTATGATACCCAAAAAAAAGTAATCGCCAATATTCATAGTGGGTGGCGGGGCAGCATCAAAGATATTATTGGAAAATGTGTTGATAAAATGATGGATGAATTTGATTGTCAGCCACCCAATATTATGGCGGGGATATCACCTTCGTTAGGTCCTTGCTGTGCAGAATTTATTAATTATAAAGATGAGATCCCTAAAGAGTTGTGGAAATATAAAATAGAGAACAAAGATTATTTTGATTTTTGGCAGATGAGCCTTGATCAACTTATGGCTAAAGGGGTTCAAAGACAACACATCGAAAATATGGAACTTTGTACTAAATGTAATATTAGTGAGTTCTACTCGTATCGTGGAGAAAAGAATACAGGCAGGTTTGCTTGTGTTATTGCGATGACTTGAAAAGCATACCGATTTTAAGGCAGAATTTTACCATATGGAAAAGATAGATAAAGTATTGTTAACCCAGAAAGTTAAGGCATCCGGTTGAGCCGCCAAACTGGATCCAGGGACGCTGGATCGAATTGTTAAAGGACTTGATATCAAATCCCACCCGAATGTGATGGTTGGATTGGATTCTCCTGATGATGCCGGGGTGTATCGGTTAGATGAAAAAACAGCACTGATACAGACATTGGATTTTTTAACACCCGTGACAGATTCTCCTTATGAGTTTGGCCAGATTGCTGCTGCCAATTCGTTAAGTGATGTTTATGCCATGGGTGGGGTTCCTGTGACCGTGATGAATATCGTCTGTTTTCCCAGTTGTGATCTTGAAGAAGATATTTTAGCTCAGACCCTAAAAGGGGGAATGGATAAAATAAATGAATCTGGAGCGACTCTTGTGGGTGGACATTCGGTGGATGATTCGGAATTTAAATATGGGTTATCTGTGACAGGCATTGTACATCCAGACAGAGTGTTGACAAACACCGGTGCAAAAACAGGGAATGTTATACTCTTAACCAAACCTATAGGGATCGGAATCATGTCTACGGCCATTAAGGCAGGATTGGCCGCAGAAGACGATGTTAAAGAAGCGGTAGCCGTGATGTCTATGTTGAATAAAAAAGCCGCACAGGTTATGAATAACTATGATATTTGTGCTTGCACAGATGTAACAGGATTTGGTCTTGCCGGTCATTTGCTTGAAGTTGCAAAAGGCTCAAAAAAACAGATTTTGCTTAATACTTCCATGGTCTCTTGTCTGAAAAAAGTGCTTTATTTTGCGAAGATGGGATTGGTGCCGGCAGGGGCGCATAAAAATAGAAAATTTTTCGAAAAAGCCACTCATATCGGTTCATCAATTGATCGGGCTGTGGTGGATATCATGTTTGATCCCCAGACCTCTGGTGGGCTGCTGATCTTTATAGAAAAAGAGAACGCGCAAGCCTGCATGGAAGAGATGAAAAAACTTGGAGTGAATGCACAGCAGATTGGTGAAGTTGTACAAGATCATGATAGTGGATTTTTGACTGTGGTTTGACGTTTTTCACGTTGACTTGTCAGGTTGCATATGATATTTGCACTCAAGATAAATTGATCTTTGAAGGCCATATAAATCGGTTAGGAAGAGGCATGAATGAAAAAGGAAACAGGCAAGACCATTAGAGAACTTGGATACTTTGCCAGCCTGGGTGTATCAGTGGCGCTTTCCATTTTTATTGGTCTTTTTGCCGGCCTCTGGCTGGATAAGAAGTTTGAAACAGAACCTGTCCTGACACTTGTCGGTCTGGCTTTTGGAATTGCAGCCGGGTTTAGCAATATAATTCGGGCAGGGAAAAAGGGTAAAGAGTATTAATGCAGGAACTTCAAAAAATAATTAACTTTGTAACGAAAACCAATTGGCTGTTATTGCTTATTGGCGGTATGCTTGGCTTGATGATGACACCGGCAAAATTTGCTATGGGCATCATTCTGGGTGGGCTGATCGTTGCAATTAATTTCCATCTTTTGAAAAACACGCTTAAAACCATGATTAATGCTGATGTTGTATTGGCACGGGGACGCTCAGTTGTGGGAAATGTCCTGGTAAAATACTATATCCGGTTTGCAATCACTGCCGTGTTAATTGTCCTGCTTATATCAAAACATATTGTTCATCCGGTAGGGCTTCTTTTAGGCCTGTCGGTGGTTGTGGCAAGTATATTTCTGGCTACTGCGCTTGAGTTAAAAAGAATTTTTTTCAAGGAGGCTGTTTAAAAAATGGAACATCCATATTTGTTTATGACATCATTGTTCGGACTATTTGGAATGGAAGAGTGGGCTGGTACACACCCGCATGTGACTTATATGTGGCTGGCAATGATTATTTTGATTATATTAGGCTGGCTGGGTGGAAAAAGTGTTTCCCTGGTTCCTAATTCGGTACAGAATGTATTTGAAGTAATAATATCCGGCCTTGAGGAATTTATGGTATCCATTACCGGAGAAGAGGGCAGAAAATCTTTTCCCTTGGTATTGAATCTCTTTTTATTTGTTCTTTTGGGAAATCTGTTCGGATTGATTCCTGGGTTTTATCCACCAACGGGTTCGATTAACACGACCGCAGCTTTGGCAGTTATCGCCGTTGTATGGAGCCATGTGATCGGTATTAAAATGCATGGATTTAAATATATCAAACATTTTTTGGGACCGGTACCTGCATTGATGCCTCTGTTTTTGATTATTGAAATCATCGGGCATCTGGCACGTGTTTTGTCCCTTACGCTTCGTCTTTTCGGAAACATTATGGGTCATGAACTTGTTGTAGGAATTCTACTTGCACTGGCGGGTGCTTTTTTAGTACCGCTTCCAATCATGGCAATGGGTATATTGGTTTCTTTGATTCAGGCAATTGTATTTTTCTTGCTGCCCACCATGTATATCGCTGGGGCAATTGAAGAGGCACATTAAGTAAGAGTTTTACGGGAACTGGGAAGAAGCCCGTTATTTTTATATTATATTATTAAATTATATTAAGGAGTAAAACATGGAATTTCTAGTTGGTAGTGTATGGGCAGCAGGTCTTGCAATTGGTATCGCCGCATTTGGTTGTGGTATTGGTCAGGGAATGGGTCTTAATGGCGCAATGGCAGGTATTTCAAGAAACCCTGAAGCAGCTGGTAAAATTCAGGTGAATATGCTTATTGGTCTTGCTTTGATCGAGTCTCTTTGTATCTATGCACTTGTTGTTGCAATGATTCTTCTGTTTGTTCATCCTGCAATTAAGCCTGCTGTAGATGCTATGGGCGCTGTTGCTGGTCACTGATTCATATCGTTTGAATTAGTACAATATTTGTAAAAAAAGGGTGTAGGCCAATCGGGCTACACCCTTTTTCTATTTGGATTGCATGATTTTACTTGCTTGGTACACTCATTATTGATATGTTTTTCTTTAAAATAGGACTTTTAGACAACTTTTACACAATTCAAAGGTGGGACCTGTGAATAACCAATCTATTGAATTTGGCAAAATTGGTAAGGATCCTGACTTACCTGACAATGTACGTAAATCATTTCGTGTTCCAATTGAGGATGCCCAAAAAGTTTGGGTCATGGTGAATGCCCGGCGTTATGCAATCTTAGATATTTGTTTTGATGGTGTTAGAATTCTAATCGATAATGATTCTGACTTTAAAATTGAACAATCTTTGTTAGATTGTGAGCTAAACCTTTTCAATAGTTTAGTTGATGGGTTAAATGGTCGGGTCGTTCATATTACACTGAGTGAGACAAAAGAATTGCAATGCGGTATACAATGGATGGATGCTTCCGAGGGTAAGGCCGTAAAAATTTTTGACATTGTTTCAAAGATGAAAAATCAACTATTAAAGGGTGATATCATTTCTTTTGATTCGCCTTAAAAAAAGAATGCAATAATCAAAAAGACTATGGATATAATTTTTAAATCTATATGGGAAACCAAGATTTATCTTTTAAATGGGTAAAGCTTTAGGATATCTACATGAAGAATATTGCTGATGGTGAAGTATTTGTTATTCTTGATGAAGTTAAAAAGGAGGATTAGTGGCTATCATTATCTGCCCTAAATGTGCAAAAAAACATAAGGTCAATTTGGAAGCCCTCCAGGAAAACGTATCTTTAGGCAAAAAGATTGCTGCAAGGTGTAAATCCTGTGATCATAAATTTCCTGTAAAGTTAGATTCACTTATTGAACAAGAAATAAATAATGCGAAAGAAAATGAAAATATTGTAGAAGAACCAGAAGAGTCAGATCAAAAAGAACTACAAGTCGAACAAATTGAGCAAGTCGAACAAATTGAGCAAAAACCAACCGAAAAACCAGCCCAAAAACAAGTAGAAGAACCAGAAAAAGAAGCAAAATCTGCCATTAGAAAAATTTGTGTTACCTTAAGCAAAGGTGGTGTCGGGAAAACAACCACATCTGTAAACTTAGCTGCCGGACTTGCTCTTGCAGGTTATAAGGTCTTGTTAGTGGATACCGATACTCAGGGTCAATCCGCTTATAATTTAGGCAAAAAACCTCGAGCCGGATTAACTGAACTATTGACCAAAGAATTGGCACCCGAAGAATGTGTCGTCAGGGCCAGGAAAAATCTTTGGCTTCTTTCCGGTGGCAAAGCCCTGGCTGGAGTTAAAAGAATCATAGATCGAAAAAGCTTTGGTGCTGAATGGACACTGTCTGAAGCCATGAAAGATATTGAGGATAGATATGACTATGTCATAATTGATACTGCACCTGGATGGGATCAGTTGATCGTTAATGTCCTGTTTTATGCCACCGAAGTTCTTGTTCCCGTGGCTTTAGAAGTGATGCCTTTGCAAGGACTTGCTGAATTCATGAAAAGTTTGGGGTCTATTCAAAAGTACCGAAAAGAGGTGGTTCTTAAATATATTGTACCTACGTTTATGGATACACGAGTGAAAGGTCCCGAAACAATTTTAGCTCAACTTACAAAATTGTATTCTGAATATATATGTACACCTATCCGATATTGTGAAAGCCTTTCTGAAGCCCCTTCCTATGGTAAATCAATTTTTGAGTTCGCTCCTGGGTCTACGGCATCGTCTGATTATAGAGAGCTTGTTCAGAAAGTGTCTATGAAGAGTTCAACTTCTTTATGACCTTCTTTTATCAGGAGGAAAAATCGATTTGAGTAAACAGGGACCTCATCTTTGAAATTAAGAACACAAATTATCATTTCTGTTGTAACTGCCAGCACCATTGTCAATCTGTTCTTATGTTTTTATTTCACGGATCAGATACGTCAATCTGAGTTTACAAGTCTTGATGAGCGAATCAAAAAATCAGTCTATATGATGAAGCTTGTCAATGCGACGCCAGTGTACAATGTAGACAAAGAAACAATCCGGATGAATCTGGAGACATTTTTTGAAGATGAAAATATGAAAAGCATCGCTTTTCATGAATATGATATTAATCTGCAATTTGAAAGATCATTTGAAAACCCTAAAGGAAAAGATATCAAGACCAGTTTTAATGTTTTTCATAAGGGATTAAAACTGGGAAAAATGGATGTTGTATATTCGACCAGCTTGATTGAAGAAAAGTTAGATATATTTAAAAGGCAAATTTTAGCTTTTACTTTTGTTGGCATTATGGCTCTTAGCTGTCTTCTTATTCTCATTGTTAACAGATTAATGCACCCGGTAAGTGTTTTGACCAAGGCAGCCTCTGAAATTGCCTCTGGCAATCTTGATAGAAAAATAGAACGCAATGTTGCCGGGGAAGTTGGAGAATTGTCACGTAACTTTGCAATGATGAGAGATGCAATTAAAGATAAGATTAATGATCTTGCTAAAACAAATAAGAACTTAGAAGATGAAATCCATTTAAAAGAAATTAATGAAAATAAGATATTAAAACAAAGCCAAGTCATAACGTCAGTAAATCAATTCTTTCAAAGGACCATGCAGGCGGACACCTATGAAGAAATAGCCCATATTTTTATTCCCATTATCTTAAAAGTCGTCCATAGTAGCTATTGTTTTATAGGTGAGATCCAACAAAATCAATCCACTCACATGGATCTGCTTGCTATTTCAGATCAGGTTTTAAAAGATTGTTCAGTTTCCAAGATGGATCAAGTTGTTTTATCCCAGGATCAGGAAATACTGGGTATCAGGAAGGCCGTGACTGAAAAAAAGCAAACCATTGTAGTAAACGATATAGAGTCTTGCTCTACTCTTTTGAATTTTCCAGAAAATCGCTTGTCGATAGCCTCACTTCTTGCCGTTCCGATGAAGTTGGGCTCTGATGTCATTGGGATTATTATAATTGCAAGAAAAAAAGGCAGATATGATTCTGATGATAAAAACGCCAGTGAAACTCTTGCTACAGCCCTTGTGGAAGCACTATGCCTTAGAAAAAGAGAGACAGAGAAAAAAAAATTGGAAGAAATGATGATTCATTCAGAAAAAATGGTTTCTATAGGTGGGTTGGCCGCGGGAATGGCTCATGAGATAAATAATCCTCTTGCAGGAATTTTGCAAAATTCCCAGGTTATTTTGAGCCGTCTTCAGGATAGATTGCCTGCAAATATCTCAGCGACCGAAGAACTAGGGGTTGAGTTTGAGACATTGCAAGCTTATATGGATAAACGAAGTATTTATAAGTTAATGAATCTGGTTTTAGATGCAGGAAAACGTGCCGCTGAAATTGTCGCCAATATGTTGTCTTTTTCGCGGAAAAGTAACTCAGGTTTCCTTGCTGAAGATATTTGTGAACTCATGAATAAGACACTAAAGCTTGCAGAAAGTGATTATAGTTTTAAGAAGAAATTTGATTTTAAAATGATTGAAATCAAAAAAGATTATTCGATAGATATTCCTAAAGTTCGCTGTAAAGCCAGTGAAATTCAGCAGGTGTTTTTTAATTTATTATCCAATGGCGCCCAGGCAATGTTGGCTATGCAAAAAGGACATTCTCCTTGCTTTGAATTAAAAATAAGCTATATGGAGGCCACCGTTGATATCGAGATTAAAGATAATGGTCCGGGTATGAAAGAAGACGTAAGAAAGAGAGTATTTGAGCCTTTTTTCACTACAAAGAATGTTGGAGAGGGAACAGGCCTTGGTCTGTCAGTGTCTTATTTTATTGTCGTTGAAAACCATAAAGGTAGTATAATGGTAAACTCTATGCCGGGTAATGGCACTGCTTTTACAATCAAACTACCTTTGGTGTGAATACTGGCAAGCTTCAAATATTCTGAGTAATATCTTTCTATGTTATTTGAATAAGGTACTTGATTATAGGTCACAGATTTCTTTTGTTGTGACAACCTTAATATTCTTCTGGGTTAAAATTTTTAGCGCTTTTTTTCGATCATCAAATCTAAAAATCATAATGGCATTTTTGCATTGAGGGTTAGCAAACGCATACATATATTCTACATTAACATCATTTTCACAAAGACAATTCAAAATCAGATTTAAACCACCGGGTTGGTCTTGTACTTCGACAGCAAGTACTTTTGTTTTGCCTACTGTGAAGCCTTCATCTTTTAGCGCTTTTTCAGCAGTTTCATTGTTATCTACGATTAAGCGAAGGACACCAAAATCGGTGGTATCAGCAAGAGATAATGCTCTGATATTAACCCTTGCATCTCTTAAAATAGCAGTAACTTCAGCTAAACGGCCTTCTTTGTTTTCAATAAAGATGGAAATCTGTTCTGCGTACATAACATTCACCTCTTAAATAAAATATATATTAAAATGTTCTGTTATCTATAACTCTTACAGCTTTACCCTCGCTTCTGGCAATGGTTTTGGGTTCAACAAGCATCACTTTTGCTGATACGCCTAAATAATCTTTGATATCATTGGAAATGCTGAGTTCCATATTTTGGAGACTTTTAATTTCATCGCTGAAGAGGGCCTCATCTATTTCAACCTTAACCGTAAGGGTATCAAGATTGTTTTTTCTGTCAACTACCAATTGATAATGAGGGCTGATTTTTTTGCTTTCCATGAGCACGCTTTCAATCTGAGAAGGAAAGACATTAACGCCTCTGATGATAAGCATGTCATCAGCTCTGCCTGTGGGTTTATTCATTCGGATATGGGTTCTTCCGCAGGAACACGGTTGAGCATTTAAAGAGGTGATGTCTTTGGTCCTGTAACGAATGATAGGAAAGGCTTCTTTTGTGATTGAGGTGAAGACAAGTTCCCCTGTTTCACCGTAAGGCAATACCTCTTCGGTGTCAGGATTGATGATTTCTGGGATGAAATGATCTTCAAAAATATGAAGGCCTTTTTGTTCTTCGCGACACTCAATAGAGACTCCGGGACCCATGACTTCACTTAGCCCATAAATATCCATAGCTTTAAGATTAAGTTTCTCTTCAAGTTCACTTCGCATATTTTCAGACCAGGGCTCCGCTCCAAAAATGCCGGCTTTAAAGTGTAATGATTTAAAATCGACGCCCATTTCAGTGGCTACTTCAGCCAAGTGCAGAATATAGGAAGGGGTGCCAGTGAGGATGGTTGGTTTAAAATCCTGCATAATTGTGATCTGGCGTTTGGTATTTCCACCTGAGACGGGTATTACAGATGCACCTAATTTTTCAGCCCCGTAGTGAGCACCTAGACCACCTGTAAATAATCCATATCCATATGCATTGTGAATAATATCGGAATGAGTGGCTCCTGCTGCAGAAAAACTTCTGGCCATTAACTCGGCCCAGGTATTAATGTCTCTTTGTGTATAGCCGACAACGGTGGGTTTTCCTGTGGTACCGGATGATGCATGTATTCTGACAATATTTTCCATTGGTACGGCAAACATTTTATAGGGATAATTGTCTCTTAAATCTATTTTGTTGGTAAATGGTAATCGTTGAAGATCTTCCAGATTTTTAATATCTCCTGGTTTTATTTTTGCCTGGTCAAAAGCATTTTTATAAAATGGAACTGTTGCATAGACTCTGTCAAGAGTGGCTTTAAGACGGGTGAACTGAACTTTTTTAAGTTCTTCTTTTGGCATGGTTTCATATGTCATATTATAAATCGGCATTTTTTACTCCTTTTACTTCTTTACAAAAACGGCGTTACTTTATCGCATTCTATAATTGTTTGGGATTTGTTGCTCCTATATATTTTTCAATACCATCAGCAATGGAGTTTGCAATATGAGTCTGGTAAGAATTGCTCATGAGGCGTTTGCATTCTGTTTTATTGCTGAGAAAAGATGTTTCTACCAGTATGGATGGCATACGAGCGCCTAAGAGAACATAAAACGGTGCCTGTTTAACTCCTAGATTGTTTATGCCGGAGTACTTCTTTTTCATGCCGGTTACAAAAGAGGTTTGGACAACATTAGCCAGCCGTGTAGATTCTTCTATTTTTGTGTGCTTCATTAAATCACTTAATATGTACTCAAGATCAGAAATATTTTTTCTGGAAGTGGCATTTTCACGAGCAGCAACCGCAATTGCCTGATCATCGGTTGAAAGGTTCAAAATATAGGTTTCAATTCCTTTTAAACGTCTGTTTTTAGCAGCATTGCAGTGAAGAGAAATAAACAGATCTGCCCGTTGGGTGTTTGCAATAGCGGGTCGTTCTTCAAGGGTTAGTTTTTTGTCTGTTGATCGGGTCAAAACAACCGTACATCCTAAGCGATCTCTTAGGGTTACGGCCAGCTTTTTTGCTAATTTAAGAACGATATCTTTTTCCCATACATTCTTATAATATCCGGGCGCACCAGGGTCTGAGCCGCCGTGGCCAGGGTCAATCACTATTTTTTGAACACCCAGAGCAAGCTGGCGGGCAATATCAGAAGATTTTAAGTTATCAGTTGTAAGCCTGGAATGCTTTTGTTCTTTTTTAGGTTTTGATGTGTCAGCAATGTTTTTGTTAGATGCAGATGTTTTTGAACCATTGGAGCCTTTTCCCCAGACATCAATGACAATTCTGAAAGGATCTTTTAAGGAAAATATTTTATAATTTTCAAAAGATTTTATATCCACAACTACGCGGACGGTATGTGGAAGGTATTGGCCGGCACGAGCTTGTTTTAACAGATTATCATTGATAGTTGTGTGTTCAGCCACACGGTTTCCAAGTTTTGTTTGTTCTATATCAATGTACAACCGTTGAAAGGGCTTGTTGATATCAGGATCTTTTTTCAAAAGCCTATGAGAATAATCTCTTTCTCCATCTGTATTAACAACGATTCTTGTATATTCGGGGTTAGACCAGAACCTAAGGTCAGTAACAGTACTGTCTTCATGTGATTTTGAACTGGAATTTTCCGGTGGCACTGCTGGTTGTGAATGCGGTTTTCTCTCTATGACCTGTTTTTTTGCTTTGACCTGCTTTTTTGCCTTCTCTTTTTCCAGGTTGCTATTGAACGCTTTTATACGAGTATTATCTTTTGTCTGGTATTTCCGAGAAGTGAGCTGCTTTGTTTTTTTGCTATATTGAGATTGAGAGAGATTCAGTTTTTTTAATACGGTTCTGGCCTGCCTTGTATATGAACTTTTTGGATATCTGTTTTTTAACCTTTCTAATAGATCTATGGCCTGGTCTTTATAGGCATTTTTACCGGATAATCGTGAAAGGGTTAAATAAAGTTGAGAGGCTTTAAACATGCCGGCAGCGGCCCATGAACTTTTGGGGTGAATCCGGTATATTATTTCATACTTGCTAATACAACTGAGCCATTCAGTTGCTTTTTTTTGTTTTTTAGATGAATGTCTAAGCTTTTTATAGCTAGAGTCTGCTAAAAGGTATCTTTGCTTGGCAGTGGTGGCAAAGGCATCGCCTGCATGAATGAATAGACCTGCAATAAAAAAGGCAGTAAGGAACAGTGATAAGACGGATGCTTTTGGTTTAATCATATCTTATTTCATACTTTTTTGTTTTAATTCATTTAATAAGTTCATAGCTTCAAGAGGAGTAATACTTGAAATATCAATCTTTTCCAACATTTTTTTCAAGGAAAATTCACAGGTAGCGAACAATTCCAGTTGTGGGTCATGATTTTTTTGTTTTGATTTTTTTGTTTTCCTTGCAGTAGAAGGCTGTGGCAGGTCTGAAGAGTTACTTTTTTGTTCGATACCAGCCAGAATAAATTTGGCATTTTCAATGATGGTATCCGGGACACCGGCAAGCCGTGCCACCTGGATTCCATAGCTTTTATTTGTTCCACCTTTAACCAATCGTCGCAAGAATACAATATTGTCATTAAACTCTTTAACAGCAATATTGAAATTTTTAATTCTGGGCAGCGTTTGTTCAAGCCTTGTTAACTCATGGTAGTGGGTGGCAAAAAGGGTTTTTACCCCTTTGCCATCAAGATCATGCAGGTATTGAGCAACCGCCCAGGCAATGCTCATACCGTCAAACGTACTCGTGCCTCTTCCGATTTCATCAAGAATAACTAAACTATTTTCTGTGGCATTGTTGACAATATTGGCAGTCTCTTCCATCTCTACCATAAAGGTGCTTTGTCCAGAGGAAAGGTTGTCAAGCGCCCCCACCCGTGTGAATATACGATCTGTGATCCCTATAGAGGCTTTTTTGGCAGGCACAAACGACCCCATTTGTGCCATTAGGACTGTTAACGCAACCTGTCTTAAAACCGTTGATTTGCCAGCCATATTGGGGCCGGTAATTAAAAGTACCTGGTTGGAATCACAATCCATTTCAATCGAGTTGGGAACATAGCGTTCTCCTTTAATTAGTTTTTCAACGACAGGATGACGCCCATCTTCAATAAAAATGGTATTATTGCTTTTTATTTTCGGTTTAACATAATTATTTTCTGATGCAACAAGGGCAAGCCCTTGAAGAGAATCCACAGTGGCAACAAAGTGGGCCATTTTAAGAATTTGGGTTGCCTGGGAAATAACTTTATCTCGAATGGTACAAAAAAGGTCATATTCCAGGGCGCTTCTCTTATCCTGGGCATTTAATATAGTGGATTCAACCTCTTTCATTTCTTCGGTGATAAACCGTTCGGCATTTACCAAAGTTTGTTTTCGGATATAATTTTCAGGAACAGTGTTGGACTGGGCCTTGGATACTTCGATAAAATATCCAAAAACTTTATTGTATTTAATTTTTAACGATGACAGTTTGGTTTTTTCTCGTTCTGAAGCCTCGGCTTTTGCAATCCAGGACTTTCCATCACGGGAAATGAGTATCAGTTCATCTAACTCTTTGCTATATTCGTCATTGATCAGGCTGCCTTCATTTAATAGATGCGTGGCATCTTCTCGAATGGCGGACTCAATGTCATCTGCCAGATGTGCAAGTTCCTTTATCAGGCTTTTGTGACCCTTAAGTAATTCACCATTAAATAATGCATTTTTAAATAATGATAATTCTTTGAAAAGCAAAGGCAGTTTTTTTAATGAATTTTTAAGTGTGATCAGATCTCGTGCGTTTCCCTGACCCATAGATATTTTACTGCCCAGACGCTCAAGGTCATATACAGATTTTAGGTGGTTGATGATCAGCTTATGGATATGTGACGCATTGGTGATTTCTTCTATACAATCAAGACGCTGTTGAATTTTCTTTTTATCGATGAGTGGATATCTTATCCAGTCTTTGATGAGCCGGGAACCCATGGCAGTCACCGTGCGATCCAGTACATGGATTAATGTGCCTTTTTTATCCAGTGTCTGAATATTTGCCAGAAGTTCAAGATTTTTACATGATCGATCATCAATGATCAAAAAGCTTTTCAGATCATAGGGGGTAAGCATGTATATATGTTTTGTATCCTGCATCTGGGTGTTTTTAACATAACTTAGAATTGCACCTGAGGCACAGATGGATGCATGGAGATTTTCGACACCAAATCCTTCTAAACTTCGGGTTTTAAATTTTCTTAAAAGCCGCTCTTTTGCGTCCTCAAATAAAAAATCTTCTTTTTCAAGATAGGTAATTTGTCTACCGTTAAAGACCTGCCTTAAATGGTCATAGGTTGGATCCTTTTCAAAACTTTTTGGTAAAAGGATCTCTTTGGGATCAACTTTTAAGGCCTCGTCAATCAACTCAATTGGGATAGTGGCGGTCAGGTTTTCAACCTGGGTCGTTTTAAATGTTCCGGTGGAGATATCTAAGTATGAAATGCCACAGGTCTGCTTGGTTTTATAAAGTGCCAATAAAAAATTATTGGTGGTTTTATCCAGTAATTTTTCATTTAGGATCATACCAGGGGTGATGACCCTTACCACTTCGCGTTTTACAAGATCCTTTGTTAATGCGGCATCTTCAACCTGTTCGCAGATAGCCACTTTGCACCCACTGCTAATGAGTTTGGAAATATAAGTGTCTGCTGCACGGAAAGGAAACCCGCACATAGGTATTGGCGAGTCATCATTTTTATTTCGGGAGGTTAATGCGATTTCCAGTATAGAGGCTGCTTTTATAGCATCTTCATTGAACATTTCATAAAAATCACCCATCCTGTAGAATAAAATTGCATCTTGATGTGATTTTTTGATGGATAGGTATTGCTCCATCATAGGCGTATTTTTTTTTGGGCTCATGGGCAGATAGTATTATTCAGGATCAATTGGTAGTTTCTATTATCTCTTCTTCTACAGTATTTTCAATTTGTGTCTCTGGGTCTTCCGGTATAGGTTCCAGCAGTTGAGCCTCTTGGGTTATCAGCTTTTTTTCAAGGCCTTTTTTGATATATGGGTCATGTTGAAATACGTCCAATTCTGTTTTCAATGTTTTGTTTTGTTTCCTAAGAGTTTGGATTTCATTTTCTTTAGACTTGATCGTTCTACGCGAATCCCATTTTACTGTGATGCCCTTTAGTCCACTTAAGATAAGTCCGGCAAGAAAGCAGATGCCAAAGTAAAAAAGATTTTCCAGCTTTGGTGTACTCCAGTGCCAGTTATATTTATCGATGTTTATAGAGAGTGCATTTTGGGTCATTAAATAGTCTAAATTCTGATAAATTATAGACCCTATTATTGTTAAAAAAGTTATTAAAAAAGTGTATTTAATTATTGTCTTCATTTATCGACTCCATAGGCCACCTTGCATTGCAAATATATAGTTGTGATGATCATAGATTAAATTTTAAATTATTTCAATTCTTCTTTAAAAATTAACCTGCTTAAAGCTTGAAAACACGGATTGAACACAAGGCTTATTTAATAGTTTGTTTTATAAGAAAACCGGGTGAATCATCTTGACCTTTTTTCGGTCAGAAAATAAATTCCAGGTTAACTTATGTTTTGGGGTATCATGCGCTATTTCAAAACAGGAAAAATGCAGGTGGGGAGGGAGTGAAGGATTTTTATTCGTGTCACATACCGTTGCAATGATTTGATCTTTTCGAATTTGTTGTCTATCTTTTAAATTTGCTTCAGGGAGGACATGGGAATAGGTGAATATGATGCGGTATTTTGAATCGATAGCGGGTTTATGTTCTACCACAAGGGTTTTGCCTAAAAAATCATCACAGATGTTTAGTAAGGTCCCATTTGCCATCGCTGGAATCTGGGTTGATGTATCAAAACAATTGATCTCTTCTTTTTGATTACTCCTGTACCAGCAGATATCTATTCCCTCGTGGGGAAGATGGCGCTGTTTGAAATCTCCCCACCATTTATCCGTACTTGAAAATAGCATGCCACAATAAAAGAGCCATTCGATTTTTGAACCATTTCCCATATGATTGATATGGGAAATGGTCTGAAGGTAATCAAAAAAAGTTTTCATTACAGGGCTTTGAGAGTGATTCGGTGCCCCATCAGATTAATATCTTCAATAATGGCTTTTACTTCCATGCTTTCCCCTAAAAGACCTTTGAGTAAAAAAGTTCCTTCACTTATTGGGGTAACGGCGGCAACATTTTCCATGATCAGTTCTTCATTCTGCCCTTTTTTTAAATATACATTGGATTCGCACATATTTATTTTCCTTTATTCGTTAAGTTTATTTTTTTACCATGCTTACTATTGGTTTATTATTCTTATCATAATCAATGATCGCACCGCCACAGATTTTATTCATTGCACAATTGACCACCAGTGTATTTTCAAAAATCTGATATCCGGATTGTTCATGTATGTGACCACACAAAACCATTAAAGGAGAATGGCTTTTTATGAGTTTTTTTAATCCAAAACTTCCTGCACTGTATTTTCCTCCCACTTGATCAAGGATTCCTCTTGGTGGCGGATGGGCAACAAGAATGGTTTCTTTTGTGATCATAGGAGCTGCAAAATTAAGCAGTTTTTTTTCTCTTAAACATACTTTTGAAAGAAAAGGCAAAAAGAAAGTACCGTTAAACCCCATGAGAATAGCATCTTTATAAGTGACAGGATCTGGGGTTAATAATTGCGTGTTTTCTTGTCGGCGGATAATATTTTCGACGATCTTAAAATCCCAGTTTCCCCGAATGGCAAAGATTGGAATGGTGATATCCTTTAATAGCTTTATGGCTTTATGCGAATCAAAATAATGGGTAATATCTCCCGCAATGACAAGTATGTTTGGTTTCTTTTCTAGGATAACATCATGTATCTGTTGGATATGTGCCTGTTTCCCGTGAATATCTGCTACAGCATAAATTTTCATGTTTTGAAATATCCTCTATTAAATATTCATCTGCTTGAAAAGTCGAACTGCCATAAATCCAAGTAGGAAAACTCCAGAAACCAGCACCGCCCATAATGTCCATTTCTGCCAGGGTAGCGGTTTGGTTTTTATTTTTTTTTCCCCCAGAGAAAACAGATCTCCTAAGTGTGCTGTTTTGATCATTGTTTGTTGCTGATCATCGTCGATGTTTGAAAATAACTGATCCACAAGGTTCTGCGCAGGTTCGATGGTATAATTTCCAAATGCCACGGTAAAAGGTCCTTGCCCCTGGTTTAAAAAATAGATTTCATGGGGAATCCATCCGATTTTGAGCTGTGGTTTTGGACTGGAATGCTGCAGGGTGTCTGATAAGAATTCCAATTGCCAGAAAGTATCTGAGTTATTGCCTGAAAATATTTTATCATGGGTTAGGGTGGTTCCATTTATATCTATGTTGTAAAATAATCCTTTGTATCGAAATTTCCATTCAGATTCTTTATTTGACCTTGATTTTAATACGGCTTTAAACACGGTATTTTTAACAGGGAGATCAAGTGTGATGGAATGAAGAGGAAATATCCCTTGGATTTTATATTCAAGGGTATTGTTTTCTTCTTTATCAGGCAAGGGAGTCGTCGCTGGGTGAATAGAAATTGGAGCAATCGATTTCCATTCAAGCGGTTCAGATTGCTCCTGATCAGCAAAAAGCGCCTGGATTTGTATTATTTTAGCATCTGAGTTTGAAACCGGCCAACGGAGTCTGAGGTATTTATTTTTTGTGGAATTAAGGTCAATTTTATTTTTAACCAGGACATGACCGGAAAAATTGAGCGCAGCCAGGGTGGTATCTGTTTTTATGGTGAACCAGTCTGTCAGGTTGCTGCTCTGTTCAAGAGTGGTTTTAACACTGAAATTTTCTTGTAATGTATGCCATTTAAACTGCAACTTTTCCGGGGTTTTCTTTAGAGTTGAAAGGTCAATAAGATAATACGATATATCCGAAGAGGTCTGCTGTTTGCCATCTGATTGAACATTGATAATGGCGCCATTGCTGTCTGTATTAATGTTCAGAGAAAAATTATTTTTATCCTTGGTGCTGGTTTTGATAATTGGGAAAAAAGCAAGAGTTACAGCCGGTATCTGGGAAACTTTTTTGTTTACCTTGGCTTTAATGGAATGAGGGACAGGTTCGTTGTTGTTATTGAAGATGCGGATATCTCCAAAATCTTTTCTGTCCAGGTCTTCATACATTGCCTGGGGAATGCTGAATTTATAAATGGTTGCAGACTCGGTAACCGTTAAAGGAATACCCGAAGAAAAATCTTCAGGGGTTAAAGGTTTTGCTGTAAGTGGGTTTATATATATTAATGATATTAAAAGAACCAAAAGAAATTTTTTCATAAAATGGCTTCCTTTTTTTGAGGGGGTAGGGGGGAAAAATATCCAATAATCAGCATCAAGATTCCAACAACAAGAAATGAAATTATACGGGCAATGGTATCAATTTCCACAAGATCAATTAAGAACAGTTTTAATACAGCTGCGCCTAAAAGAGATGCCCCGGCAAACCAGATATTGCGCCATGCTTTTTTGTGCGCAAAAACCATGGTTGCCAAAGCAAGTGTGGTCCATAAAATTGAGATGCCTGCCTGGAAAATTACAGAATCCATAAGATCTTCTAAATTAAACGGCACTTGAGCAAAATAGTGAATACCTCGGGCAATAAGGGTGTTCATCCACAAAAAGATCAAAGCTGTAACAATGTATGAGATGATATCGCGTATGGTACTCAGATGTTCAATCTGGGATTTGGTTTTAAGATGCAAGATCCATTTTATGATGACGATGAAACCAAAAATATACGCAAGATCTCCAGGGTTGGCAATCGGTATATATGGCAAGGGAGCAGGGTCTGCTCGATCAAAACACATCGCGATTATCCAAAGACCAATAAAGGCGATAACAGGTAAAATACCGATTAGACAATAGTCTTCTTCAAAGGCAGCAATGGGCCATTTGATTTTTTTGCCCCATTGAATTAAAAATAGAACATATAGTGCTGGAATGATTCCCCAGGAAAGTATTGACCAGACAGTGTCTTTTTGGGCTACCAGGTCAATGGCCCAATATGCCTGCCAGGTGATTAGAATAATCACAAGATAAAGATTTGCTCGATGCATGTACCCTGTGACTCTGTTTTTCCAGGTTTTTTCATGCCAGAAAAGGATGTGGTATTGGACCATGAGTACAAGGATAAAGGCAATCCAGGCAAAGTCTTCACATGGATGGGATAAAATTTCAGACACTCCTGAGAAAATGGTCATGATCAATGTTGTGTAAGGCAGAAGAAAAAGCGGGTATTCAATATCTTTCCAGTTGAGTTTTAATCTTAGACTGCTAAAAGCCATGCAGCTGATGGACAAAAAGGCCAGAGTGGCAGCAAATTGGTAGTTATGTGGAATAAAAATAAAAATTTCGTTAATTCCATTGGCAAACCACCAGATAAGGCCCCAAAGAAGCGGGATGATAAAAAGATTATGCTTTGAGGCTGTTTTTTTGGACCAGCCATAGGTGGTTAAAAAATAATTGGTTAGCAATGCTGCAATCGATATGGCAAGGCAGCTTAGGAAAATGGCATTTGCAATGGGGACATCTTTAACCGGGCTGTTAACTGTATGGACAAACGATAGGGCTGCTGCAACCTGCAATAAAATACCGAAATACTTGGGAGCGTTCCTGTCTTGTCTTAAGCCGATCCATAGAATACCAGCACCTTCAAGTGCCCATATCCCGGATGTCCAGCCGGAATCAAAGGCAAAGGGGATGGCCAGGCTTAAAAAGACAACCCCAAGCGATAAAAAGGATTCACAAAGCAGTTTCATGCCATCCATCTTTTTTTTCCAGAGAACAAAACACAAAATGACATAAAATCCACCAGCTCCCAGAGCGCTGAAGGCCATGGCAAACTCCATATTTTTTACCAGAGCGCTTTGTAAAGCAAAAACAATAACCGGAAGTCCAAAGACAAGTGTCCCATCGATATACCCTTTTAATTTAACCGGTTGTCGGAACGCAAAAAGAACACTGATGGTCGCATAAAACAAAAAATGTAAAATTAAAAAAGGCTCTGTGGTGGAAAAATATTGGGGTTGATAATATTTATATCCCCACAAAAAGCCGATAACAAAGGTAAAAATAAATCCGATCCAGTTTAATATTCGCCAGGATTTAAACCAGGCAGTTCCAAAGATTCCCAGGTTTAAAAGTGCATAATAGGAAAAAAGAGCCACGTGTGAACCAGAGCCTGTTGACATTAAAATAGGAGAAAGAAATCCACCAATAATGCCAAAAACTGCCAGAGATTTAGCATCCTGAATAATGGCTAAAATACCTGAAAAAATAACAATGCCGATCATGATAAAAAAAGCAAATCCAATGGGCATTAACGCATATAATTTGGCAGTACCAAACACCGTGAGGTATAATACACCGATGCCAGCACCCTGGAGTGTTGTGGAATAGATTTCTTGGATTTTTCGAAGACGAAAGCCAATGCCCAACAACACAATGCCGCAAACACCTGAAAAACACAATCTAAGTTCAATGGGTAAAAGACTGTGTTCTGCTGCATATTTTAATAAGAATCCAATGCCAAAGAAAAAAATAATTACGCCGACTTTTACCACCAAATTGCCTTTGGTGAAAAAATCTGTAACGTGTTGGATTACTTTTTGATTAAAATCTGTAGAGGTTTTTTGTGGCTCCTGTGTTTTAGGCGTTGGCTCATATGGTTTGTTTTTTGAATTAGAGACCTCAGAAGATATGGCGTGTGGGATTGAGGCATTGGTTGTCTGTGTAGCCATGGCTGGTTGAGATATCGTCTGGGGTGGTATGGGTGGGGGCGCATCTTTTGATATGGGTCTGACTGATACAGATTCGACCGGTTTAATTGGAGAAGAACTTTTTTTAGGTTGTAAATGGCGTTTAAGCTTTTCGATTTCATGGTTCAAATATTGAGTGCGGGATCGAAGGTCATAAATAAAATTGGCCATCACTGCTAAAATGCAAAAAAGAATTGCCATTAGAGGGCGACCAAAAATAGTACCAATAAAAAGTCCGATTGCGCCTGAAATTATTATTGAAACAATCCTGTTGCTACTTTTTCCCATAAAGAATTCCTTTGAGAATAATTTTTTTTGCTTTTGTTGACAGAAAGTAAGTTCTTATTTATTAATCAACCAGAAAAATAAAATCAACATTTAATGGGTGATCGGAACTATTAGTATGTCAAATTCTAAAAAAAATATTTCTTCAGGACTGAATGGATTAAACCGGATGCTCAATGGATTGTTTATCGGTGATAACGTTGTCTGGCATGATGATGTCGGAAGTTTAGCATCCCAATTTTGCATCCAGTTTATTCGTCAGTCTATAAAAGAGAATAAATCTATCGTATATGTCTCTTTTGATCGGTCTCCTAAAAATCTTATTGAAAAACTTGGGTCATTAGCCAAAAACAAGCAATTGACTATTTTGGATTGTTTTACCAATGGTAAAGGAGATAAGGCTCAGATCTTTAATCGCTTTTATGAAAAAGACGGTGCTCAATGGCCATATCAGGTCATTAAAGTTACTAAACCGGAAGTTCCCCAGGCAGTGTCTGATGCGATATATGGCCTGCACAAAACCCTGACAGGGGATGTCCGGTTTGTATTTGAAAGTCTTACAGGTATGGCGGATCTTTGGGAAGGAGAAGACCAAATCCTAAAATTTTATTCCCATACTTGTCCGCAATTATACGAGCTGGACACGATTGCATATTGGATCCTGGAAAAAGGAGCCCATTCCAGTAAATTAAAAGCCCATATCAATCAAATTGCCCAGGTGGCGATCGATCTTTCAATTGAACAGGGTAAATCAAAAATAAGTATTCTTAAAACCGAGAATCGGTCATCTAAGTTTATTGGGAAATCAGTATATTACACATGTGATGGAAATGATCTGGTCCTTGATGGTAAACAGACAACAGATGAGTTGTATGACATTGGTTCTGCGATTAAAAAATTCAGGAAAAGCCAGGGGATGCCACAAAAAGAGTTGTCTCGTCTGGTCGGGGTAACCCCTAGTAATATTTCACAGATTGAAAGCAATCAGGTTTTTCCATCAATACCTGCATTGTATAAAATTGCAGACCATCTTTCAGTTGATGTGGGGTCTTTCTTTTTAAAACCAGCCCTTGATCAAAAAGTGGTTTTCTCCTCAACAGATGGAACAAAAATTCACCTGCCCAATGGAAATAAAAAACTCATTGAAATTACACAATTAACGCCTTTTGATCACAATGGTAAGGCGGAGGTTTTTTTGATTAAAGTTTTTGGTAACAGTAAGCTTACTTCTCATTTTTTTCAGCACAAGGGAGAAGAAATTGGTTATGTGTTGTCCGGCAAGGTCGATATGGTACTTCAGGATCAAACCCATCATCTTGAATCTGGTGAAGCCATATATCTTAAAATGGGCACTCCTAACCAATGGATAAACAAAGCCAAGGATGCAGTGTCTCTTCTATGGATAAAGGTAAAATAAAAAGGTCCCTGCGTTGTATTAGCAGGGACCTTTTAGATCTTAACTTAATATGTGTTTATCCGTTCAGTATCTTTTTTGCGCTTTCATTATTGACATCAGTGACATGAGGAATGCCAGTTTCAACAGCAGTTTCCCGGTTTCCAGAAAATATCTCATGACGTGTGATCTGATTTAAAGAAAATTTCCTTGCTCCGGCCATGAGCTGCTGGATACCACAACCGAGTTTATCTGCCTGTGTATAGAAGGCAATGGCCCCATAAGGAATGTTTTTCATTTCATCTTTCCCTACTTTTTTCTCAAGATCATGATAGCCTGCAAATATTTCTTCTGCAGTTTTTCCTACTTCCAGGACAGTTTTTGGAAGTTCATTCCAATTTCCATTTACTGCTGGGCGTCGTTCAGGATGAATAGCGCCTTCAATGTTGGATCCTAGGAAACCAGGAATCATGATGGCGCGTCCCATGCAAATAAGTTTGGTATAGGGCGCACCCAATGCCAGTGCCTTGAAAATATGATCTTCAAGTGCAAAACCGCCGGCAAATGACATGTCTACAACAGTTTTGCCTTGGGCAGATAAAATAGCGGCATATTCATGGGCTTTTGCGTGGAGGTTAATAGATGGGACACCCCAGCTTTGCATCATGTTCCAGGGGCTCATGCCTGTTCCTCCACCTGAACCGTCAATGGTTAACAGATCAAGATTTGCATCGGTGGAAAATTTAATAGCCATGGCCAATTCTTCCATTCCATAAGAACCGGTTTTAAGAGTAATTCTTCCGAACCCGAGTTGACGAAGGTAATCAACACTGCTCATAAAATCTTCTTCAACCTGACTGACGGTACTTAAATTGGTTCCGCCAAGACGACTGTGACGGGCAAAGGATTTAATTGCACCCTGTTCAAAGGCTTGTTGAACTTCGGGTAGCGATGGGTCTGGGTCTACCACATATCCACGATCTTTGAGAAAAGTGGCATACTCAAGGCTTGTGACTTGTATTTCTCCACCGATGTTTTTTGCACCCTGGCCCCATTTTAACTCGATAATACATTTGTCACCGTATTTATCTACCACATATTCAGCAACACCGTTTCGTGTGTCTTCAACATTGAGCTGGATAATAATAGCGCCGTAACCATCGTAATATCTTAGATATGTTTCAATTCTCCTGTCTAATTCAGGTGCTTTTACAATTTTACCTTTTTTATCTGCCTGGGGACCAATTTCGGAGTTTTTATCCACTCCAACAACATTTTCGCCAACCACAACAGGGATACCGATTAATGCGCCGCCAATGGCGAATGAATCCCAATATTTTTCGGCGATTAAGGTTGATCCCAATGCGCCGGTCATTAATGGCATTCGAATTTTTGTCTTAACTTTTTTGCCGAATTCCGTTTCCAGGCTGACATTCGGAAAGATACAGTCATCGGCGCTATTGGTCAGGTCATTTGTCATGCCTGAGGAACCATATGCGTAACCCTGGATTCTTAAAGAATTATATGAGACACCCACGTGGGTTGTGTTGTTAGAACCCGCTGTTACCAGGCCAAAACTTCTGGGGTATAATAATTTTCGTCCCACCATGCTCGAAAGCCATGTTTCACATTTTCCTTTGCAATCTGCGCGGCATAAAGTACAAAGACTTGATTCACATGCATTCCCACGATTAACAGTTCCAATAGCATCATTGGCTTTTGAAAATCTCATTTCCATTCCTCAATCTCCTTTTTAGAATTCGTTAATAGTTAACTTTTTTATAAATTGAATTTTGAAAGACATAAAAAAAAGGATTATCTTGAACGAATTTTAATGTCAACTTAATTTTATTGAAAAAAA
>JAWSVH010000114.1:0-2564 GCA_033852015.1 Desulfobacula sp. | reverse complement strand
GCAAGAACTTTATGCACACTAAAGACGGACTCATTGATCTTCCCTCCCCCCGATATTGTACACAAATAGTTAAGCTACTTGTCTGAAAAATGTTCGTAAGCGTCAATTAAACCCCATCTTTAAAATTCCCTATCCATGAAATATTATGCCTTTAAAAAAAGGAGGCATTCAGATGACGAAAACATGGAAAGAAAGAAACCAGGAGCGCCAAGCACTCTGGCAAACCCATTTCGAGCAGTGGTCAGATTCCGGCATGACACAAAGAGAGTATTGCAGGCAAAATGATTTAATACCCCACTGTTTCACCTATTGGAAAACCAAACTTACAAACAAAAATCTTCCGGTAAAGTTTGTTCAGATCACGCCAGAACCCATAAATATTGTTCCGCCAGATTTAAAACTAAATATCGGTCCAGGTCTTCAGGTGGAGATACCGGATGGGTTTTCTCAGGTGGCGCTTGAACGTGTATTGATTACACTCAAAGTTTTATAATGATACGCTTGGCAAAAAACACAAAAGTTTTTTTGGCTTTGGGAATCACTGATATGCGCAAATCAATAAACGGATTGTCCGTCATTGCCAGTGAACATATGCAAATGGATATTTTTTCAGGTAATCTGTTTGTTTTCTGCAACCGCAACCGAACCATACTCAAGATTCTGTATTGGGATAAAAATGGTTTTTGTCTATGGCATAAACGGCTTGAAAAAGACCGTTTCAAATGGCCTGAGACCCAAAATGAGGTGGTAAATATTGGTGGTAGAGAACTGTCATGGTTGATCGCAGGTTTAAATATCCAACAGGCCCATAAACCCTTAAATTATTCAATGATATTTTGATTTAAAACTATGAAAAAGCCCGTGGTTATGCTATATACAGAACATGACTAAAAAGAAATTAATACATGTCGATAACCTTGATGAGGCCAAAGAAATTGCTCTGAATTTGCTCGATGAGAACAAAATTCTACAAGAGCAGATAAACTCACTTCGGGATCGACTTTTTGGCCGAAAGACAGAAAAAGCCATCAAAGATGATAAGCAAATGTTTTTGTTTGATATTCCAGAACCTGTCATATCTGAAGAACCTGAACAAGTTACGATTACAGAACACAAGAGAAAAAAATGCGGCAGAAAACCTTTGCCCGCAAACCTCCCACGAGTGAAAGTGCTTCATGAGTTAACCGAGCAGGAACGTGAATGCCAATGTGGACATCTCAAATCACATATTGGTCAGGAAGTATCAGAGCAATTGGATTACATCCCGGCCAAGGTACAGGTAATTCGCAATATTCGCTACAAATATGCCTGTAAAAACTGTGAGGGAGTTGAAGACGACGGCCCTACAGTGTCAATTGCCAGGATGCCGGATCAAATAATCCCCAAAAGCATTTCAACCCCTGGTCTTCTGGCTCATATTTTAACTGCAAAATTTGCCGATGCCCTTCCATTTTACAGGCAGGAAAAACAGTTCTCCAGAATCGGTGTTGAACTTCCCAGATCAACCATGTGCAATTGGGCCATTAAAACAGCAGGTGCCTGTGACATCATTGTCGATATGATGAAGAATGCTGTCCTAAAAAGTCCAGTTATCAATATTGATGAAACAACGGTTCAGGTTGTGAAAGAACCAGGACGATCAAAATCTTATATGTGGGTCTTTAAAGGGACAGTCCGTAGCAAGCCCGTTATTTTGTATCAATATCATCCCTCTCGATCCGGTGATGTTGCTGCCGCATTTTTAAAAACTTATAAAGGCATTGTCCAGACAGATGGTTATTCAGGGTATGGTTTTCTTGACAGGAAAGAAGATATCATCCATGTGGGGTGCTGGGTTCATGCAAGAAGAAAATTTATTGAAGTCACCAAAGCCATGGGGAATAAAAAGAATCCATCTGGGAATGCCGGTTCTGCTTTAAAATTCATAAGCAAACTTTATAAAATCGAAAAAGAAGCTCGCCAAAAAGAGCTGTCAACGGATGAAATCTATATCCAAAGACAATCACAGGCTGTTCCTATTCTTAAAGAGTTCAAAAAATGGCTGGAAGCCAGAGTAGCACATGTGCCCCCGAAAAGCTTATTGGGAAAAGCCATCAATTACACTCTTAACGAGTGGCACCGATTGATTAATTATACTGAAGACGGACGTGTCGGGCCTGACAATAACGCTGTCGAAAATGCCATCCGACCTTTCGTGATCGGGCGTAAGAACTGGCTTTTTTCATATACACCCGACGGTGCTCATGCCAGCGCAGCCATTTACAGCCTTATCGAGACAGCTAAAGCCAACGGCCTTGAACCATATTCGTATCTGAAATATCTTTTTGAAAAACTTCCCGATGCCATGACCGATAAAGATTTTCAATCCCTGCTTCCTCACAAAATTTTAAAAGAACAAATCGTTATCCCTGCTGCCTGAATGTACTACATTTAAAATGCCTGAACAGATGGGGTTTAATTGACGCTTACGAACATTTTTCAGACAAGTAGCTTAACTATTTGTGTACAATATCGGGGGGAGGGAAGATCAATGAGTCCGTCTTTAGTGTGCATAAAGTTCTTGC
>JAWSVH010000301.1:0-668 GCA_033852015.1 Desulfobacula sp. | reverse complement strand
ATCGATAAAGCAAGAGAAAGAGTCATGATGGATATGGCTGATCGTCAGGCACTTGAAGGCTAATATAACAGATTACAACACAATAAATCCTCAAAGAAGGGGGAACATAATATGTCAAAATTAATCGCATTTGCTGCCATTCAGGGTGGATACAAAGTTGTTGCTCAAGCAGAAGGACAGCTAACTAAAGCACTTCAGACTTATGATGCAGCAACCAAAGTTGGATTCCCGAACACAGCATACTACCTGCCGGTCATTTATTCTATTACCGGACTTAAAGTTGAAACTCTGGAAGATCTTAAAAAACCTTTAGAATTTGCAAAAGGACTTCTTCCACCTCATATCAGACTTAAAAACTGGCTCCCGTATCTTGGACCACTCCTCGATGCTGGTATGGCTGGTATTATTTGCTATGAAATAATAGAAGCACTAAGATATCTGAACGAACCAGATTTTTACATTGCTCAGGAAGATCCTGATATTGAAAATGGAAAAATGTGGGTTGGAGCTGCAGATGATACTATTCTTAGAAAACGTGGTGTTGAATTTGTTGATGGTTCAGCTCCAGGTTTTGCTGCCATGGTTGATGCCGCTCCTGATGCTGAAACCGCAAAAATGATTGTTGAGGATTGCCAGAAAAAATCTTTGTACATCTTTTGTGCAGCAAA
>JAWSVH010000113.1:0-15536 GCA_033852015.1 Desulfobacula sp. | reverse complement strand
AATCCCTTGAGGGAATTCTATCTGATGATGGATTTGAAGTCATCCATGCCTTTAACGGATATGAAGCATTAAAAAAAATTGAGGCCGAATCTCCGGACATTGTTCTGCTTGACATCTGGATGCCAGGTATAGATGGGATTGAAACATTAAAAGAAATCAAGAAAATCGCCCCAAATCTACCGGTGGTAATGATCACAGGCCATGGAACCATTGAATCTGCAGTGGATGCCACCAAATCCGGAGCATATGATTTTCTTGAAAAGCCGTTGTCCATTGATAAGGTTATGGTCACTATCAACAATGCTTTAAATTTTAGAAAGCTTGAAGAAGAAAATATTTATCTACGTAAAAAGAACATCGAAAAAAACTCCATCACTGGAACCAGTACTGCTGTTCAACAACTTTACGCAGAAGTTACAAATGCCGCGCCATCAGATGCATCAATCCTGATTACCGGAGAAAATGGTACTGGAAAAGAAATGGTTGCCAGAACCATCCATCAATTCAGTTCAAGGCCTGAAGAGCCTTTTATAATAATCAATTGTGCCGCGATTCCCGAAGAGAATATTGACAGCGAACTGTTCGGTCATGAAAAAGGCGCTTTTGAAGAAGCGACTTCTAAAAATAAAGGTAAATTTGAGCTGGCCTCGGGCGGCACCCTCTTTTTAGATGAAATTGGGGATATGAATATCAATACCCAGGCAAAAATATTACGGGCGCTCGAATCCAAAACATTTCAGCGGATTGGAGGAGGAAGGACACTACACATGGATGTTCGCCTGATCGCCTCATCCAACAAGGACCTTGAACAGGAAATTAAACTCGGTAACTTTAGAAAAGATCTCTACTTCAGATTAAATGTTATTCCCATACATGTTCCACCACTTAGGGAACGAAAAGAGGATATCCCCCTGCTTATCAATACGTTTCTCGACAAACTTTCCAGGCAATCTTCTGACAAAAAAAAGGACATCTCCCAAAAGGCGCTTGATTTACTAACTGCCTGGGAATGGCAAGGCAATGTCAGGGAATTGAAGAATCTTGTGGAACGGCTTTCAATCATGGTTAAATCAGACAACATTGACGTTCAGGATATCCCCCAGCCCTATAATCCAGTGTGCATTCCCCTAAATATTAGTCAAAAAGATACTGTTATTGATCAGGAGAATCTCGATCAAGCCAAGGAAAAATTTGAAAAAGATCTTATAGAACGAACGGTTTCTCATTCAGGAGGAGATCTATCCGCAGCTGCAAAAACACTGGGAACATCTGTGAAATATATTAAAAAGATAATTTCCTAAGAACCATGAGAATTATCAGTGGTAATCGTAAAGGCAGAAAACTTGCCCAACTTTCAGGAACAAGAATCCGCCCGACCTCTGATCGAATACGCGAAGCCATCTTTAATATTTTAGGACCAAAAATCAAAGGGAAAAAGGTACTTGATCTGTTTGCCGGAACCGGTGCCTTAGGAATTGAGGCCTTAAGTCGAGGAGCCATCCATTCAACGTTCATAGATATCGACTGCGATATAATTTCTCAAAACCTTGACCGCTGTGGTCTTAAAAAAAATGCTCGGATCATCCGCTGCGATATTACAAGGGATAATTTTGCTCAAACCCTTATCAACCAACAATTTGATCTGGTGTTTATAGACCCTCCCTACGAGAAGGGATACATAGAATCAATTCTTCAAAAAGTATCATTTATTGATTTACTATATGAAAATTGTATCATTATTACTGAACAATCTCATAAAGAAAACCTTGATTTTTTACCTTCAGACCTTGACATTTATCGACAAAAAAAATACTCAAAAACATTGATTTCTTTTATACGCAAACTTTAAAACCAAGGACTGCACTTTAAATGACATGCAAAGAAAGAATAGGCATTTATCCTGGCTCTTTTGACCCACTTACAAACGGACACATGGACATTATTGAGCGAGCTTTAACGCTTTTTGACAAAGTAATTATTGCCGTATTGCACAACCCGTCCAAAAAAGCACTGTTTACCATGGACGAAAGAGTTGAAATGATAAAGAAAAGCTTTAACAACGGTCAATCCATCGAGGTTGAGTCTTTTGGAGGACTGCTTGTTGACTACGCAAGAATGAAAAATGCTGCCGCCCTTATAAGAGGTATTCGGGCCATTTCTGATTTCGAAAGTGAATTCCAGATGGCATTAATGAACCGAAAACTGGACAAAAAAATACAATCCGTTTTTTTAATGACCGGATTCAGATGGATTTTCACCAGTTCTTCCATCATAAAAGAAGCTGTCCAGTTTGGTGGAGATATCTCCGATATGGTCCCCGCCCCTGTCCACCTTAAACTGATGGAAAAATATCCCAAAGCAAGAGAATAAAATGGACCTATGGCAGCTTCACATATTTGTCTCAGTCGTTGAACATAAAAGTTTTTCAAAAGCATCCAAAGCCATTCATCTATCCCAGCCTACGGTGAGCAGCCATATAAAAGAGCTTGAAGACCATTTCCAATGCCGCCTTTTGGATCGAATGGGTAAAACCACAGAACCTACGAAAGCCGGAAAAATCCTCCTCCAATATTCAAAAAAGTTGTTAACGTTAAGAGATCAGGCAGAATCTGCTCTCCATGACTTTTTAGGCCAGATAAAAGGTGAGCTTTTCATTGGCGGCAGCACCATACCATCCGCATATATCATCCCAGGACTTATCGGTCCTTTTATGAATCAATTTGAAGACATCTCCATCAAATTAACCGCTGGTGATACCATGCAAATTATCAAAGATATCAAAGATGGCATGTTAGAAATCGGTATTGTTGGCGCAAAGATTAACGACCCACAAATCATCCAGAAAAAACTAATTAAAGATGAAATGAAACTGATTGTTCCTGCCGGTCATAGATGGGCCAAAAAAACAGCGATTCACTGTTCAAAACTATCTGAGGAGAAATTAATAACCCGGGAAAAAGGCTCCGGGACATGGGCATCCATCCTCAAAGGAATGGATGCCTCAAAATTTGATTCAAAAGAACTCAACACACATATTACTATGGGGAATACCATGTCTGTTATTCAAGGCATTTTAAACCATATAGGGATTTCCATCCTTTCAACAATTGCGGTAAAAGATGATATCGAAAATGGACGACTTGCTGCCTTATCTGTAACGGGTCTGGATCTAACCCGGCATTTTTACCTGACACTTTCCAAAAAAAGAATGCCATCTCCTGTATGCAGTAAATTTATCGAATATATAGAGTCTATCTTTTAAATACCCTGCATTCCATTCTTTAAGCCAGAAAACTCGATGCTTCAATTTCTTTAACATCTTCTGTATCCATAACCTTAACAATATCCTTATGCATTCGTTCTTTCAGCACACCGAAAATTTTCCTGGGTTTGCTAAATGTCTTTGCAAATGCCATAGCGTCTTCATAAAGCTCTTCTTTATCTTTACAGGCTTTAACAAGCACATGATTCTCATAAAGTTCTTTAGCACCACACCGCTTGCCGGAAAGAATCATCTGATTAAATTGATGTTCCGGAATGGCTTTTCTCACAAACTTAATCATTCCAGGAAGAAAGGGAATATTAATATCTACTTCCGGAAAACAAAAGAACCCTTTATCTTGCTTCATAAACCTGAAATCACAACAACAGGCAAGCATGGCACCATCTCCAAATGCATGACCATTGATGGCTGCAATAACAGGCATTGGCATCAGCAGTAATTTTTTAAACACTTCATTCATGCCCAAAAGGAAGGCTTTTATGCTATCAAAATCTTTATCCTGGCTTTGCTGCATAACCCACTCAAGATCAATTCCCTGTGAAAAATTCTTTTCATCAAAAGAGGTTATAACGATTGAGAACACCTCCTCATCCTCCAGAATCTGTTCCAGGCAACGATCCATTTGATTCACAAACTCAAGATTCATTTTATTTGCATTATTGCACATATTTATCAGGGCTACAGATTCATTTTTTTCCCATTTAACTATTTCCATAAATCACTCCTCGTAAAACAATTTTAATTCTTTTAAAAAAACAATGTTATTGTAAGTAAATTAAATATCATAATAATTCAAGGCAAAAACCGCTTTGCTAAACCCATAATCAATGAATTACAAACTAAAATACAATTGACAATCCCTGGTTTTTCTGACAAGGTCCGCTATGGGTTAAAGATCAAGTTTTTAAGTGTAAAAATATATATTAAGAAGCAGGGATACGCCATGATTATTGGATTGGATGTTGGCGGAACGCACACTGATGCAGTTCTTTTAAGCAGTAATGGGATCGAAAAAAAAATCAAAGTACCCACAAACTCTGCAGATCTTTTTAATACCATTCTTTCCAGTTTCACCCAACTTCTGGAGAGTATTGACCCACGAATCATTCAACGGGTGGTCATCTCCACCACATTGACCACCAATGCCATTGTACAGCAAAACATGAAACCGGTTGGAATGATTGTCTCTTCAGGGCCAGGGATTGACCCGTCTTCATTTATAGATGCGGAACACTATTATTGTGTTAACGGTTCCATCAATCACAGGGGCAGAGAAAAAGCCCCCGTGAATACCATGCAAATCGAAGATATTGCAAAAAAAATGAAAAAAGCCGGAATAGAATATGTCGGTGTAGTCAGCAAATTCTGTGTTAGAAATCCCAGCCATGAAATCTTGATTAAACGAATTTTAAACAAATATTTCAAAAAAATATTTCTAGGCCACCACGTCTCTGGAAACCTTAATTTTCCACGAAGGATTGCCACCACTCATTTAAATACCGGTGTATTTTCCCTTCATAAATCTTTTTTTGAAGCAGTGAAAAAATCCCTTGAAGAAAAAGGCCTGACAGCCCCCATACAGATCTTAAAGGCAGATGGAGGGACCATGTCTCTTGAATCCTCTATGGCATTTCCAGGCCAAACCGTATTATCCGGGCCAGCAGCAAGTATCATGGGAGCCGTTCCCTACGCTCCTGAAAATCAGGATGCCATCGTATTGGATATTGGTGGAACCACTACAGATATTTCTTTTCTTGTGAACAAGGTCCCTTTGCTGGAACCCTTAGGGATTCAGCGAGGACAATATAAAAGCCTTATTCGATCGTTCAGAACTGAATCCAAAGGCATTGGTGGCGACAGCATGATCCAGGTGAAGGACAATACTCTGGTCGTGGGACCAGATCGCCAAGGACCGGCCATGGCCTTTGGCGGACCGGAACCAACCCCGACAGATGCCCTGATTGTGTTAGGCCTTATGGATGAAGGTGACAAACTCAATGCTCAAAAAGGCATTCACAAACTTGCCAAAAAATTAGAATTAACAGATATTGAAACTGCTGAAAAAATATTTAAAACCTGCTGTTCCATTATTTTAAAAAAGACCTTTGAAATGATTGATAAACTCAATTCCCAACCCGTATACACGGTCCATGAATTCCTTGAAGGTTATAAAATAAGCCCAAGCAAAATCCTACTTCTGGGAGGACCAGCCAAATATTTTGCAAAAAAAATAAAAGAGCTTTATCATATTGAGACAGATGTGGTACCCGAATCTTCCGTGGCAAACGCCATAGGTGCTGCCCTGGCCAGAACCACTTGCGAAGTATCTTTAAATGCGGATACTGAGCATGGTATTGTTACGGCCCATGAAGAAGATTTTGCAGAACCCATTTCCAAATCATTTTCTGATGATGATTTAATCGAAATGGCATACACCCTTTTAAACGAGAAAGCCATCAGTTCGGGTGCAGATCCAGAAAATCTGGATGAAGTGGAGGTAGTTGAATTCCAAAAATTCAATCTTGTAAGAAATTTTTCACCCAGAGGTAAAATTCTCAGGACAAAGGTACAAGTCAAACCTGGTCTGATAAAAGGTTTTGAAAAAGTTTTGAAATAATTTAAAGAGGTAGTGATGTTAAAGGCATTAAATAAAACAGGTCTTGTATTTTTCCCTGCATTTGACTGGGCTATTGATCCCACTCATCCTGAAAGAGAAGAACGACTTTTGTACACCCAGGATCAGGTGACAGAAGAAGGGGTCTTTGATATCGATGGCATTATTGAATATAAACCTGATATTGTAAGCACTCATGATATCCGAAGAGCACACTTTTGCATCCCCGATGAGAAAACCATAACTACCGAGTCCCATCTTATCAGTGCCGGAGGAGCCAAAGCGATTGCAGATGCCGTATTAAACAAAGAAGTCAAAAATGGTTTTGCCCTGGTTCGTCCTCCGGGTCATCATTCCATGAGAGTTACCCACGGCGGCAGAGGATTTTGCCATATCAATATTGAAGCCATTATGGTGGAATATATTCGCTCACAATATGGCGTCAAGAAAATAGCTATAATCGATACAGACTGCCACCATGGAGACGGCACAAACGATATCTTCTGGCATGATCCAGATGTATTATTTATTTCTTTGCATCAGGATGGAAGAACCATGTATCCGGGAACCGGCTTCACAGGTGAACTTGGAGGACCCAATGCCAAAGGGTCTAATCTGAACATTCCACTTCCGCCAGGAACCTCCACAGAAGGATATCTGTATGTCATTAAAAATTGTGTAATGCCAATTTTAGATGAATTCAAACCCGACCTGATTGTGAACTCCGCAGGCCAGGACAACCACTACACAGATCCCTTAACCAACATGAACTTCTCAGCCCAGGGATATGCACAATTAACAACCTTACTCAAGCCAGATATTGCCGTATTAGAAGGTGGCTATTCCATTGAGGGAGCACTTCCCTACGTTAATCTTGGAATCATCCTTGCCATGGCAGGATTGGATTATTCTGGAGTGATTGAGCCCGACTATGACCCTGAACGATTAAAACAATCCGTAAGCATTACAGATAAAATTAAAAAAACCACTGATGTAATCAATTCCTATTGGAAGCAACGGGATGAACTCAGATCAAAAGCGGGTACCCCAGGAGAGTTTCAGGTCAGGCACAGAGAAATCTTCTACGACACTGACAATATTTTTGAACAGCAAAAAGAAACCATACGTATCTGCCAGGACTGCGGTGGCTGTTTCAAAATAGATTCAAAGGCAAAGCCAGGGGGCCATGCATTGGCGGTCCATATTCCTATCAATTCATGCAAAGCCTGTACTGAAGCCGGATACAAATTCTTTGATGAAGCTGATAAAAATAAATTTGATAAAGTATTTTTACAGGATAGAACCAAAGATACCTACGATATAAAGTGACCCCCAGCGTTAAAAAACAGGAGTATTATCTTAAAACACGATCTGGCGTGATCCAGGCCATTAGGGATTATTTTACAGATAACAACTATCTTGAAATTGACACCCCAATTCGATGTCCTGCTATTATTCCTGAAGCCCAGATTGACCCAGTAGCCTCTGAAAATCATTTTCTTCAGGCCTCTCCTGAACTCTATATGAAGCGACTTTTATCAAAAGGCTTTGATAAAATTTTCCAAATCTGCAAGTGTTTTAGAAAAAACGAAAGAAGTCCTCTGCATTTACCTGAATTTACACTACTGGAATGGTACTCAAAAGACCATACGTATATTGATCTCATGGATCAGTGTTATGAATTGATAAATTTCATTGCCAAGAGACTAAATATTGAAGATTCTCTGATATACCAAAACAAAACCATTCAGATCAAATCACCCTGGTCAAGATTAACGGTGAAACAGGCATTTGAGCAATATTCAAATATCAGCCTTGAGTCTGCATTAAAAACCGATAAATTTGATGAAATTATCAGTTTTCAGATAGAGCCCTGCCTTGGTCAACAGGAGATACCCGTCTTTTTATATAATTATCCGGCAAGCCAGGCATCTTTGGCTAAACTCTTGCCCAAAAACCTCAATTATGCTCAAAGATTTGAATTATACATAGCCGGAATTGAACTTGCCAATTGTTTCACAGAACTAACCGACCCTATCGAACAAAGAATCCGATTTGATAAAGAAAACCAAATCAGACGCTCTTTAAACAAACCCCCAATCCCCATACCAGAAATTTTTTTAGAAGATTTAAAAACCATGCCAGACTCCGCAGGTATTGCTTTAGGTATTGATCGGCTGGTTATGATTTTTTGTAATGTTAAAAAAATTAATGACATCATTGCATTTCCACCCGAGATTTTATAAATCATACAAGCTCGACACACCTTTTTTCTTAAAAGAATTTTCTTTCTTGCCGTGATTTTACATTTCCGTTAACATAAAAAATATCGTATAAAAATTTAATTAGCCATATTATGAGGAAAAGAATGGATAATTCCATATCGCATAATACCAGCAATTCAAAAAAGGCTGGGCCACAAGGTTTTGCAGAAAAAATCAATTATACACTTTATGATATTTCCAATGCCGTCAACTCGACACATAGCCTGACGGAATTATACCACTCTATTTATAAGTCACTAAACAAACTCATTGCGCTACCCAATTTCTTCATTGCGCTTTATGATGCTCAAACCCGAATGATAAATTTTAAATATTTCATCGATGAATATGATGAAAATTTCCCGATAATCGAAAACAATGAACACGCCAATAGTCTAACGGGTGAGGTCATTCGAACAGGTCGTCCTCTATTATTAAAAGAAAATACTTTAATCGAAAGAGCAAAAAATAATCGGCTTATAGGTACAATTCCAAAAATCTGGCTCGGTGCCCCTCTAATTATTGGAAACCAGGTCATGGGTGCAATCTCGATTCAACATTACACAGACCTTGACTATTTTTCCCATCAACATCTGGAAATCCTTGTCTGTGTCGCAGAACAGATTTCCATCGCCATCCAAAGATATCAAATCCTTGAAAAACTTGAAAAAGAAAAAAAGACTTTACGCATTATAACTGACCACACCCATTCTATAATTTTTACAATTAATTCCAATGGAACATATATATTTACAAACCCTTCTCACATGCAACTAGGATATGATCCTGAGGATATAAATGGCAGCTCATTTTTTGATCTTGCTCACCCGGATAATGTCCAGACCATTTTAGATTTTCTTGAAAGAGGAATTCAGGGCCAAGAATCTCATGCATCAATGGCATTCAAGGTGAAAGATAAATCAGGTGATTATCAAACGGTAGCGGGTATCTTTGAAATAATCAGAAACAATGATGATATGCTTGAAAAAATTATTTTTATCGGCCAGATTGTCTCTGCAAAAGGACTTTTCCCACACCCTGTCAAAAAAGAGAACAAAGCATCTGACCAAGGGGTTTCCACGGTAGCCCCATCTTCTTTCGAACGCTTAAAAACAATCCTTATCATCGAAGATGAGGACTCGGTAAGAGAGATGACTGCAAAAGCCTTGAAAACGTTTGGATACAACACCATCCAAGCCAGTGACGGTGAAAAAGGAATAAGTATATATCAAACCAATCATCACTCAATAGACGCAATATGTTTAGATATTATTCTACCTGGGATATCAGGGGCAGACACATTTAAAAAACTCTTAAAAATAAGCCCCCAGGCCAAAATAATTATTACCTCTGGTCATGTCACCTGCAAAGATCAGCAGAAAATGTTTTCGAATGCTGCAGCCTACATTGAAAAGCCCTATCAAATTATGATATTGAAAGAAACGTTGAATCGCATCTTAAGATAAAAACCACTCTACCCAGCTTAGCTCTTTGATTCTTTTTTAACAAAAAAAGACATGATAATACATCCAATGATAAAAAAACCGATGGAAAGATACAATTGAGTATCAATTTTCGGCAACTCATTTATATTGGTATATACTCGCACATTTTGGGCAATATTTATCTGACCATCAATTTTAATGAACTGTTCTACCATAACCATACTTTTTTTAAACGGCCACAACGCATATAACGACCCAGCCATGAGCCCAGTGAGAACGGCCATGGTGGCGTTATAATATTGCTTTAACACGGCACCGATAAGCTTAGCAAAAAAAAGGCCACCAAAAATAATTCCAAGAGAAAAACAGCCCAGAAAGATAGCATCTCCCAAATTTAATTTTGCCAATCCTGAGATTGCGGAAACCACTTCAAAATATTCTCCCATCAAAATTAAGACAAGAGATCCACTTATTCCGGGAAGCACCATTGCACAGACAGCAACAGCACCACACAAAAAAGCATACAAATACTCACCAAGTGTATAACTGCTATAAAAAGAGGCCTTCCTTGCCTGTTGATCTACTTTTTTTTCTGTCGCTTGACTTTCAATGTATTTTGCCTGGTACAACGCTGATTTTTTTTCAACCTTTTCATACGGATTCACAGCCCATGCTACATAAATTGTAAGGGCCGCGCCTAAAATAACAAAAACCACCAAAGAAAGCTTTTTAATGCTAAACATCCTGACAGGAATAATAATCGATACCAGAATTAATCCAAAAAACAGTGCATACGTGGATGAAAAATGATAAACAATCAGATATTTCATCAAGCTTGACAGTGATACAATAGCAAAAATTGCCCCCACCAATAATTTAAAAAGGAATATGAAATCATTGTCTTTTAAGAACGCTCGCAACAGAATCAATTCATTAAATCTATCATTACTGAAAACAATTTTTAAAAGTGATTTACATAAATAAAGAATATTGGATTTATTAATATTCCCCAGAATAGTAAAAACACGCTCATATATTTTGAAAATCAAAAGAAAGGTACCACCGGAGACACCCGGTATAATATTTGCCGTACCCAAACAAAATCCAATAAGAAGTTCTTTAATCCATGAAGTCAGACAGGATAATTGTGCCATTATTTATTCCAGATGTTTTTAGCGTTCCCAACCATGTTGGCCGATCAATTTAACAAATCTACAGGCACCCAAGTTGGTTGTTTTTATTCCACTCTCAGTTTTTAAAAGCAGAATCAACTCCTGGGAAGATTGATCTCCCACAGGCATGACCAGCTTTCCTCCAATTGAAAGTTGTTCAACCAGTGGGGTTGGAATTTTTTGTCCTCCAGCAGTAACAATAATGGCATCAAACGGGCCTTCTTGCTTCCACCCTTGAGTTCCATCAGAATACCGAGTAACAATATTATGATATTTTAACCTGTCAAATAGCTTTCGGGTCTGCAAGAATAGGGTATTATTTCTTTCTATGGTATACACCTTGTACACAATCTGAGCTAAAACAGCAGCCTGGTAACCTGAGCCGGTACCAATCTCAAGAACTCTTTCATGCCCTTTCAGTTCAAGGTTCTGGGTCATCTGGGCAATAATAAAGGGCTGAGAAATCGTCTGAGCTTCTCCAATGGGGAGAGGGAAATCACCATACGCTGTATCCCCAAGGGCTTCACTGACAAATAAATGTCTAGGAACCTTTAACATTGATTGGAGAACCATAGGATCATTTATTCCCCTTGCGACAATCTGCTTTTCCACCATATCCTGACGCCAGCGGACATATTTTTTAGGTTCGTCTTTCATGCCATCTTATTACCAGCAACCAATGCGTCCGTCAAGAAGATACAAGGGCTTTCGCATTCTGTAATTCACCTTGATTTTTTCTTATAAGGTCAGTATCTATAAGGCCATGAACAAACTTCAGCAAATCATCATAGCAATTCTTATTTCCTGGGTTATTTTTCTCATTGGGATTGGCGGATATATGTTGATTGAGAAATGGAGCTTTCTTGATGCCGCATATATGACAGCCATTACCGTAACAACCGTTGGTTTTATGGAAGTTCATGAAACCAGCTCCGCTGGAAAAATCTTTACCATCGCACTGATGATTGCCGGGGTCGGGTATTTTTTTTATATCGCAGGGGTCATTATACAGTCGGTTATTGAAGGAGAAATACAAGCCATATTGGGGAGAAAAAGATTGGATAAAAAAATCAGCAAGTTAAAAAATCATTATATTATCTGTGGCTATGGTCGTATCGGACGGGTCTTATGCCATCTGATACGCGAAGAGAAAAAAGATATTGTAATCGTTGAAAAAGATGACACCCTTGTTACGCAATTGGACAAAGATAAAATGCATTACCTGATCGGGGATGCATCAGATGAAGAACTACTTGAAAAAGCCAGTATTATAAATGCCTCTTTTCTTGTGGCAGCACTCGGCTCAGATACAGCAAATGTTTTCCTAGTTTTAACTGCTAGACAATTAAACCCGGATATTTTCATTATGGCCCGTGCCAGCAATCCATCGGTAAGAAAAAAACTCATAGTTGCTGGAGCAAATATTGTTGAGTCTCCCTATGACACCGGAGCAGTCTCCATGGGTTTAAAACTGCTTCGACCCAGTGTTAGCAGTTTTCTTGATGTCGCATTATCAAGAAAAAGAGAGGCCATTCAAATTGAGGAAATCTTTGTTCCCATAAGCTCAAAATATACAAATGTTGCGCTCAAAGATTCTGGAATTCGACAGGATTTTAACCTTATTATTATATCAATAAAAAAAGCCTCGGGCGAAATGCTGTTCAACCCTCATTTTGAGACATTGATCGAACCCAAAGACACCGTCATTGTCATGGGTAAAACACCTGATCTCAGAGATTTTTCTAAAGCGATTAATCCTGACAAAAAATAAAAAGGGCCGTGCCTTTAGCAGCACAGCCCTATCATTTAAAGGTTTACACCTAAAATAATTATATTTTATAAATCACCCGCTTATCCGTAATGATAATATCCACTGTAAATTTTCTTGATTCCATTTGAATCTGATCAACAATCTGATCTTCATAAGCAAGAGACACCTTCCTGCAGGTTTCAGGAAGCTTGGTAATCATCTTTGTATAATAATTATTACCAAAGCCGATTCTGCCACCCTTATCATCAAACGCCAAACCTGGAATAATCGCGATATCAACGGCATCTAATGATACTTTTTTGCATTTTTCAATATCAGGTTCGAGAATATCATCGGCGCTTAAGACAAGATCTCTTTCATAATTACCGATCTTATACAAGTTAATCGCATTTTTTGCATCTGTAAACACTGGAAGTACCAAGCCTTTTTCAATCTGCAATGCTTTTTTAATCACTCCCTCAGTGGGAATTTCATTACTCACCGGAGTATATAAAAAAGCCAACTGGGCTTCCATAAAATTAGCGAACTCAAATAGTTTGTGCTCAATCTTATTATATTTATCTAAAAGCTCTTCTTGGGTGTACTTTTCAAGACGTTCAGCAACCAAAGCTAAATTATTATTTTTACCATTTTTAATTTCATCCATTCATTTCAATCCTTTTTATTACAAAAAAGTTTTTAGCAAATATTATACACCCGACAGCAATTGTCAACCCGCAATAATCATTGACTGTTTACACCCCTCATGATATCAGGTTAAAGTTGACGAAGAATCTTTTAAAATAAGAATTTAGCCTGTGAATCAGAGGACAAATAATTAAAAAATGCTGGATTTAAAATATATAAAAAACAACCTTGAAGAAGTTCAAAACGGAATGGAAAAAAGAAAGGCTAAAATTGATTTTGACCTTCTTTTGAGTGATGATGTAAAAAGAAAGACGCTATTGTTGGAAACAGAGCAACTCCGAAACCAACGCAATACGGTTTCTGGTGATATTGCAAAAATGAAAAAATCCGGTGAAGATGCAAGTCTGTGTATTGACCAAATGAAGCAGGTTTCAGAAAAAATAAAATCCCTTGAGAAAGAGTTATCTGTTATTGAAGAATCCATTCATGGCTTTCTTATTTCTCTGCCAAACATCCCCCATCCAGACGTTCCATTAGGCAAAGATGACTCTCAGAACCGGCTTGAAGAGACATGGGGCACACCAAAAGTGTTCGATTTCCAACCCAAAGCCCACTGGGACATTGGTGAGGATTTAGGCATTCTTGACCTGGCAAGGGCAGCCAAACTTACCGGCGCAAGGTTTGCACTTTACCTGAAAAAGGGTGCCCAACTTGAAAGAGCCTTAATTAACTTTATGTTGGATGTCCACACCACAAAACATGGGTACACAGAAACGCTTCCTCCCTACATTGTAAATAAAGCCACCATGACGGGGACTGGCCAACTGCCCAAATTCGAAGAAGATCTTTTTAAAATCGAGGGCCAGGATTACTATCTGATACCGACCTCAGAAGTTCCCATGACCAATATTTATGCCAATGAGATCCTTGATGAATCCATGCTACCATGCAAATTTACCGCATATACCCCCTGTTTCAGATCAGAAGCAGGCTCATACGGTAAAGATACTCGTGGCTTAATTCGACAGCATCAATTCAACAAAGTAGAGTTGGTAAAACTCACCCATCCTGAAACCTCTTTTAAAGAACTGGAATCTTTACTCAATGACGCAAAGAAAATCCTTGAACTTTTAAACCTCCCCTTTCGGATTGTCACCTTGTGCACGGGGGATTTAGGGTTTTCAGCCACCAAAACCTATGACATCGAGGTATGGATGCCAGGCCAAGATGATGGAAAAGGAAAATACAGAGAAATTTCTTCGTGCAGCAATTGCCTGGATTTTCAGGCCAGACGGGCAAGAATCCGATTCCGCCGCAAAGACAATAAAAAACCAGAATATGTTCATACATTAAATGGTTCCGGCCTGGCGGTGGGAAGAACTTTTGCTGCAATCTTAGAAAATTACCAACAGGCTGACGGTTCAGTGACCATCCCGGAAGTACTGATCCCATACATGGGAAATGAGGAGGTCATCCGCAATGATGCTTGATTATTTTCCAGACGATGTCAAACCTTATATTTTGCCCAAAGTCCGAACAGATCTATACTATCAATGTCTGGGATGTTCAGCACAATATCCGATTGAAAAACTCTTGTACGTGTGCCCGGAGTGCAATCAGGTCTTATTAATAGAAGATAAAAACGCAGATTCATTAAAAAAGATCCCGGGCAAATTATGGCAAAAAATATTCGACTTCAGAAAAATGCTCAAGATTCCTGCACTTAAAGGAATATATCGCTATCACGAATTCATCGGCCCCTGCATTCCCATGGAATCCATCATTTATCTGGGAGAAGGCCATACTCCGATAGTTAAGGCCAACGACACACTTTCTAAAAAGGTGGGCCTCTCTTTTTACTATAAAAATGATGGGCAAAACCCCAGTGCCTCTTTTAAAGATCGGGGCATGGCCAGTGCCATATCCAGTATCAAATATTTGATCGATAACAAACTGGTTTCAGATGTTATTGCGATCTGTGCGTCAACCGGAGATACTTCAGCGGCAGCAGCGTTATATGCCTCTTATCTTGGCCCTCTAATTAAATCAGCAGTTTTATTACCCCATAAAAAAGTGACTTCCCAGCAATTATCACAACCTTTAGGAAGTGGTGCCCATGTTTTTGAAATACCCGGCGTTTTCGATGACTGCATGAAAATTGTTGAGCATTTATCCAGCAAATATTCCGTCGCATTATTAAATTCTAAAAATGCCTGGCGGATTTTAGGCCAAGAATCTTATTCATATGAAGTCGCCCAGGATTTTGATTGGGATATGAACAATAAAGTTGTGGTTGTTCCCATTGGGAATGCGGGCAGTATCTCCGCGGGTATGAATGGATTTATTAAATTTTTTGATGC
>JAWSVH010000015.1:45185-50897 GCA_033852015.1 Desulfobacula sp. | reverse complement strand
AGAGAGGATCCTGGCCTTTCTAAACCCATGGGGCGACCCTTATGACACAGGATATCAGATCACACATTCTCTAAAGGCAATTGGATCCGGCGTCCTTTTTGGCAAGGGCATTGCGCTAAGCATGCAAAAAATGCATTACCTGCCGGAACCCCACACAGATTTTATTTTTTCCATTATCGGAGAAGAGCTTGGACTTGTCGGAATAATGGGAGTCTTATTTTTATATTTGGTTCTTTTATTAAAAGGAATCCATATTGCCAAAACAGCAACAAATATGTTTGCCGCCATCACCGCATCGGGTCTGACCATCTATATCGGCGTCCAGGTGATTATCAATACCGGCGTTGCTTTAGGACTGCTTCCCACCAAGGGACTCACCCTGCCATTTATTAGCTATGGAGGCACCTCATTGGTAATCAACATGGCTGCCATGGGTATTTTAATGAATATTGGAGCATCACAAAAAGATGAACACCATGTCTAATATTATCATAGCCGGTGGCAAAACCGGCGGTCACCTGTTCCCGGGGATTGCTGTTGCCACTGCCCTGCAAAGGCTGAGCGATGATATTACGGTCCTTTTTGTGGGTACCCAGGCTCCCTTTGAAGTCAATACGCTTAAAAAATATAACTTTGCCCATACTGCAATTTTTTCCAGACCGATTAAAGGTGGCAATCTTATATCCAAAGCTGGTTCCATTATCATGATCATCGTATCACTGTTCCAGTCTATGATATTACTCAAACGGATAAAGCCAGGCTTTGTATTAGGTGTTGGTGGTTTTTCCTCTTTTGCGGTTGTTCTGGCAGCATGGATTCTAAGAATTCCAACCGCCATACAAGAACAAAATGCATTTCCTGGATTAACCAACCGTATGTTAAAAAAGTTTGCCCGAACTATTTTTACCTCTTTTGAGAACACCAAAGGATTCACGGGAAACAAAAAAGTGAGATGTATTGGCAATCCAATGCGCAGGTTACAAAAGGATTCACCGCAGGACCAGACAGACATACCCAACTTAGATCCTGCCGAATTCACACTACTGGTTACCGGTGGAAGCCAGGGCGCGAAAAGTATAAATACCCATTTTATCAGTGCCATGGAACTCATGAGCAAGAGCGCATTAAAATTTAATATTATCCATCAAACCGGCATAGCAGACGAAGCTGCGATCCAAAAGTCATACAAACAGCTCAACATTACCGCCACTGCAAAAGCCTTTTTTCATGACATGCCACAACTTCAGAAGATAGCAGATCTCGTGATCACACGGGCAGGTGCAGGAACCCTGTCCGAACTGTGCGCCAAAGGAAAGCCCGCTATCCTCATACCATTTCCCCACGCAGCAGATGATCATCAAACGTTCAATGCCAAGGCCCTTGAAGAACAAGGGGCAGCAATAATGATAAAAGATCATGAATTAAGCGGCCCCTTATTGAAACAAACAATAGAACGCTTGGTACAGGATAGGTCTCTGCTTGAACAGATGAGTCAACAATCACAAAAACTGGCCATGTCGGATGCAGATGAAAAAATTGCAAATTATATTTTAGAAACAATGAAAGTTAAAGGATAGCCCATGTATCAAAAAAACTATCATATCCATTTTGTCGGCATCGGCGGTATTGGAATGAGTGGTATTGCAGAACTGCTTATCCATCTGGGATATACAGTATCTGGATCAGATCTGAAGCTGTCTCACATTACCAAACGACTTGAAAAAAAAGGTGGGACCATTTATCAGGGCCACAGAAAAGAACAAGTAACAAATGCCAACGTTGTGGTAACGTCCTCTGCAATCTCTGATGAAAATCCTGAAGTCATCCGGGCAAAGGAACTATCCATCTCTATTATTCCAAGAGCAGAAATGCTGGCTGAACTTATGCGGATCAAATATGCCATTGCCATTTCAGGTGCCCATGGAAAAACCTCCACTACTGCCATGGTTTCTCAAATTTTAAATACAGCAGGTCTTGACCCCACAGTGGTCATTGGCGGTTTACTTAAAGGCCTGGACACCAACGCACTTCACGGTAAAGGTGAATACATTATTGCAGAAGCCGATGAAAGTGACGGATCATTTCTAAAATACACCCCGGCCATTGCCGCAGTTACCAATATTGATCTTGAGCACCTTGATTTTTATAAAGATATTGAAGATATCAAAGATAAGTTTGTCCAGTTTATCAATTCTGTCCCATTTTACGGACTTGCCATCCTATGTCTGGACAATGAACATATTCAGGATATTCTCCCCAGAGTAAAGGTACGGTATACCACCTATGGAACAACGGCCCAATCTGATCTAGAGGCCAGAGATATTGAGTACAAAGGCAACAAAAGCCATTTCAAAGTTTTCCATTTTGATGAGTTTTTGGGTGAAATTAAACTAAATATTGCAGGAAAACATAATGTCTGCAATGCGCTTGTTGGTGTTGCCACAGGCCTTGAGCTAAAGATCCCCTTTGAGACCATTAAAGCCGCATTGGAAAAAATCAAAGGCGTAAAAAGACGTCTGGAAATTAAAGGTGAGAAAAAAGGCATTATGGTGATAGATGATTATGGCCATCACCCAACTGAGATCCTTGCCACACTAACTGCTATCCGGGAAAGTTACAAAGACAAACGCCTGATCGTCGTATTCCAGCCCCATCGGTACAGCAGAACGCAAGGATTGTTTGATGAATTCTCCCGCTCATTTTACCAATCGGATATATTAATTGTACTGCCGATATATGCGGCCAGTGAGCAAGAAATTGAAGGTGTAACTTCAGAACTGTTATGTGATGGGATTCGGAAACATGGCCACAAAGATGTTTCCTGTGCCCCTGATTTTACGCAAGCACTATCCATGATCACCCACAAAGCAAAAAAAGGAGACATTATATTAACCTTAGGTGCTGGGGATGTATATACCCTTGGTGAACGCCTGGTAGACATTTTATAATTTTAATGATGACAAACTCAATCCAACATACCGCTTATTCAACCCTGGCCAAAGACTTTGGCCTGAAAGTTGATGCGCCTTTAACAGACTATACTTCTTTTAAAGTTGGCGGCCCTGCTGACCTTTTAGCCCTGCCGGACAATCAAGAACAACTGAGCCAGCTACTAAAAGCGACAGCCCGTTTCAGTATACCGGTTACACTTTTCGGTGGGGGCACAAACCTTTTGATCACAGACAAAGGAATTCGAGGACTTGTCATCATAACCAGACAACTAAAATCCAATATTAAAATAAAAGATGAGGATTTGGATAACAAAACTCTTAGCGTGGAAATTGGCCATCGTTTATCAACTCTCTGCAAATTTGCCATCGACCACAGCCTTAGTGGCCTTGAATTTGCTGCCGGCATACCGGGCACAGTTGGAGGCGCCATTGCCATGAATGCTGGCACCCCTTCGGGTCAAATATCGGACATCATTGAATCCATTAATGTCTGGGAGCCCGAAACGCAAGAGTTTATCACCCATAAAAAAGATACACTGAATTTTTCTTATCGAAACCTTGATATCTCCGGTTTGATTTCTGAAGCAAGCTTTAAACTTAAAAAAGGCAATCAAAAAGAAATTCAGTCTGCTTTTGAACAAACACTTAAACAAAAAAAATCCAGCCAGCCAGTATCCGTTGCCAGCGCAGGCTGTTTTTTTAAAAACCCCCCAAAAGGAATGCCTGCAGGCGAACTCATAGAAAAATCAGGTTTAAAAGGAATCAGAATCAACGATGCCATGGTATCAAAACACCACGCAAATTATATTATCAATATGGGTAATGCTACCAGCAAAGATATTCTTTTATTAAAGCAACAAATTCAAGACACCGTCTTAAAGAAATTCCATATTAACCTTGAAACAGAAGTGAGGGTTGAAGGTGAGTAAAAAAATCAAACAAAATAAATATAGGCCCGAGCCAGGAGAGATAAATGGAAACGGAGGCGTGTTATCCGATTCCGGTCTCACCATTGATTTTTGCCTCAAATGCATCATGATCATTGCATTTATAAGTGTTCTAAGTCTTGCATGCATCTTTGTTTATGATTTTTGTACCCAGTCCAGTTTCTTTAATATCAAAAAGATTGAAATTTCAGGGATTGACCGGGTCAATAAACAAGAAATTCTTACAATGGCTCAATTGAACGGGAATGAAAATATATTCAGTATCAATCTATTTGCCATTGAAAAACAAATTGCTGCGCACCCCTGGATCCAGTCAGTTTCTGTTAAAAGAGATCTCAAAGATATTTTACTGATCTCAATCGTTGAACAAGAACCACTTGCCATTGTTAAAATTAAAAATTTTTCTGATGTACTTATCAATACGCAGGGAACCCCATTTAAAGAATATAATTCTCTGAAAGATCGCGTTGATAACCTACCGGTAATTTCCGGACTGGATCTGACAAGTCAAAATGATGAGTCCCTTTTTTACGGCCCATTGTTCAACTCCATAATGGGCCTGTTGAACATGGAAAATTCAAGCAGCGTTACGAACATAAAAGGAGATAAAAACACAGGGATTATTATTCATGTAAAAGATACATATAATCATCTGCCTGAAAATTCAAAATCACTCATCCAGATAAAGCTGGGATTTAATGACTTTAAGGCGAAACTGAATAAAGCCAAAAAAATTAGCAGGTATATTGATAAAAACTTTCCTGAGCGGGCAATCTGCTCCATCGATCTATTCAACATACACAAAGTATTTATCAAAACAAAGCTGGCCGATACTCTGCACACTAATTTTGAAAAGGGGGTTTGATTTTGCAGGGAAATGAAAAGATAATCGTAGGCCTGGACATCGGCACAACTAAAATTTGTGCGGTGGTAGGCGAAATGATCGAAGATGAGATCAATGTCATTGGTGTGGGTTCCCATCCATCCACAGGGCTTCGCAAAGGAACAGTCGTCAATATTGAATCAACCGTTGACGCCATAAAAAAAGCCGTTGAAGAAGCTGAACTCATGGCCGGATGTGATATTTCATCTGTCTATGTGGGTATTGCCGGCAATCACATCAGAGGACTGAATTCTCATGGCATAATAGCGATAAAAGGCCGAGAAATTACAGACCAGGATGTTGAGCGGGTTATTGATGCTGCAAAGGCGATTGCCATTCCAACAGACCGGGAAATTCTCCATGTTATCCCACAGGAATTTATTGTTGATGACATGGAGTCCATTCAAAATCCGGTGGGGATGACGGCCATCAGACTTGAAGCAAAAATTCATATTGTTACCGGCGCTGTCTCTTCTGCCAGGAATATTGTCAAATGCTGCAACAAAGCAGGCCTAGAGGTGTGTGACATTGCGCTTGAATCCCTGGCTTCCGGCATTGCGGTTCTCACTGACGAAGAAAAAGAGCTGGGATGCGTCATTGCAGACATGGGTGGCGGTACCACTGATATGGCTCTTTTTAAAGAGAATAACTTAAAATTTATATATGAGCTGACCTTAGGCGGCCACAACCTGACCAATGATATTTCCATCGGACTTCGCACGCCGTTGCCTGAAGCAGAAAAAATCAAAATCAATCATGGTACCTGCTTACCGGCAAATGTCAGAAGTGGTTCAACCATCGAAGTACCTGCCGTTGGAGGAAGGTCACCCAAAAAATTATCCAAAGGGATCTTGGCTGAGATTCTTGAGCCTAGGGTAGAAGAGATCTTTTCTCTTTTACAAAAAGAACTGTTCTCAAATGGATTAGAAAA
>JAWSVH010000015.1:0-45041 GCA_033852015.1 Desulfobacula sp. | reverse complement strand
AAATCAAAGTAATTGGTGTTGGCGGTGCAGGTGGGAACGCTGTGAACAACATGATTGATGCAAAACTCAAAGGAGTTAAGTTCATTGTTGCGAACACAGATGCACAGGCACTTGAAGCATCAAAAGCGGAAATTAAAATTCAAATCGGAAAAGATCTAACTGAAGGACTCGGTGCAGGGGCAAATCCGGAAAAAGGCCGCGAAGCAGCCCTGGAAAGTGCAAATGAACTTCGAGATGCGCTTGCAGACAGCCATATGGTATTCATTACCGCAGGATTTGGTGGTGGTACTGGTACAGGAGCTGCTCCCGTCATTGCGGATATCTGTAAAGACCTTGGCATCCTAACCGTCGCTGTTGCATCTAAGCCCTTCTCTTTTGAAGGCAAAAAAAGAGAAAAACAAGCGCTTGAAGGTCTGGATAAACTTCACGGCATTACAGACACGGTCATTACCATTCCCAATGACCGACTCAGAGGTATTGCCCCCAAGGGTGCCCGGATGGTTGACATGTTCATCAAAGCCGATGAAATTTTGCATCATTCAGTAAAAGGCATCACTGACCTCATTATGATGCCAGGTCACGTTAACCTGGATTTTGCAGATGTCAGAACCACCATGCAAAAAGCCGGAAAAGCACTGATGGGTATCGGTATTGCTTCTGGAGAAAACCGTGCTGTGGAAGCTGCAGAAAAAGCCATTTCGCATCCATTGCTTGAAGACATTTCAATCTCTGGTGCAAAAGGTGTTTTAATGAATATTACATCCAGCTCTGATCTTACCCTAGATGAAATGACAGAGGCCTCGGATAGAATTCACCAGGAAGTTGGCGACGATGCAGACATTATCTGGGGACAGACGTTTGATGAAGAACTTGGAGATGAAATTAGAATCACTGTAATTGCCACTGGCATTGGCATCGATGAAATAAAAGACGCTGGTAATATCCATCACTTTGATCCAATTTCACAGCCAGTGGCTTACCAGCAGCCCCAAATGCAAGCTCAACCACAAATGCAAGCTCGACCACAGATGCAAGCTCAGCCACAGATGCAAACCCAAACGTATGAGTACCAAGAAAGCGCGCCTATTCAGCCCATTAGCAGAGGACAGGTCAGAACTCCAACCCAAGAGGAACTGTCCAATTGGAATGAATTTGACAATCCGGTAATCATCAAAACCAAAAGAGCAGTTGGTGATGATTCTATGATCAATGACTATGACAATGTTCATTATGATAATGATGATTTGGAGGTTCCGACATTCCTTAGAAGAAAAGCAGACTGATAAATGAAAAAAAGGCTTAAACCTGCCAAACATAATGGTTTCAAAGAAAAGCGAGTTGAACAAGGAGCCATTATTAAAAAAGGCAAAGGGCTTTTAAAAGCCGCCCTTGTCTATCCCAACACCTACCAGGCAGGTATGTCGAGCCTTGGGTTTCAAACGGTTTATAAGATAGCAAACCAGCTGGAATTTGTGGCATGTGAAAGAGTGTTTTTACCGGATAAAAAGAACACTTTCCAAGTGCCCAAAAGTATTGAAAGCGGTTTGCCTTTAGAACGATTTGATATCCTATTATTTTCAATCTCATTTGAAAATGATTTTATCCATCTTGTTCAACTCCTTGACGAAGCAGGCATCCCCTTGCGATCATCTGATCGAAACCACACCCACCCCCTGGTGGTTGCAGGGGGGGTCGCCTGTTTTTTAAACCCACAACCTATTTCACCCTTTATTGACTGTTTCCTCTTAGGGGAGGCAGAATGTTTACTAAACAATTTTTTAACTCTTTTTCACAATAAAACTGATAAGGAGACATTTTTAAACCATCTTGAAAACGATCTTTCCGGAGCCTACGTCCCGAAACTCCATTTTGACAAAAAACCCTTTAGTATCAAGGTGCAATACCTTGAAAATTTAAATGCCACCACCACCGCCACCAGCATCCTTACCAATGATGCGGCATTTAAAAATATTTTTCTTATTGAAACACTCAAAGGCTGTCCACACGGCTGTAGATTTTGCAGTGCAGGATTTATTTACCGTCCACCCAGAATTTATCCTGCACAAAACATTAAAGATGCCATTGAATCCACTCTGGGGCAGACAGACAAGATAGGATTTGTCAGCTCAGCCATTGCTGATCACCCGGATATTGAACACATCTGTGATTTTGGACTCAGCCAAAATTTCAAATTGTCCTTTTCTTCACTTCGGGCAGACAAACTCAATGATAAGCTGATTCAGGTACTCTCCAGATCAAAGGTTAAAACCGCCACCATTGCCCCGGAAGCCGGATCAAAACGGATGCGCAATATCATCAATAAAAATATTGATGAAACCGACATTCTTTCTGCAACCGAACGATTAGTGGCTGCCGGCATCATGAATTTAAGACTTTATTTTATGATTGGACTGCCCTTTGAAGCCGACCAGGATGTTCAGGCAATTGTCGATCTAACTTTAAAAATTAAAGCAACATTTTTAGAAGCTTCAAAAATACAAAAAAAAATCGGCACGATTACCTTGAGCATCAATCCATTTATACCCAAACCCGCCACACCCTTTCAATGGGCTGCAATGGCGGATGAAAAGACATTAAAAAACCGGGTAAAAATTATCCGCCAAGGCCTTAAAAAAATTGCAAACGTTAATATCAACATTGAGTCTCTTCGTCAGGCAAAAATTCACGCGTTACTTTCTTGTGGAGATGAAAAAACCGCAGACATCATTGAGCAGGCTTTAAAAGATGGATGGACGTCTGCTATACGCCAATACAAATCCTATTGCGACCATATCATTTATGATGAAAAAGACAGTGTAGCCCCCCTACCCTGGGATTTTCTTGACAACCGGGTAAAAAAATCATTCCTTAAAAAAGAATACTTAAAAGCCAAAGAAGAAAAAAAATCTATTTCCTGCCCAATGATCGACTGTAAAAAATGCAAAATCTGTATTTAAACTATCAAATACTGATGTAATCAGTATCTCTTTTGGGTCTATATTTTTTTCATTTTCGAACTCCTTTATATACTCTTTTTGAATATCAAACTTGAGTCAGCCACATGGATATTCTTTATTTGTTTGGATCATCTGAGACCTCCATTTTGAGACTGAAAAATTGTCTAAATATTTTATTTGATTGCAAATTCTGCTCATTGGCGTATGATATAGTTCAATATCTAAGCATGAGCATATTCTCCTGTCAGATTATTTTTCTGCCAGGTTGTCCTCGCTAACCTCGTTGTTTTCTTTGCATCGCATGTTGCCGTTGAGTTTATGCTAACTGCTTAAACGTGAAAACAGTATAACATTTTTGGCGGAGCCCCACCTTTTTTAATCGATAGAATTATCGGTTACCCCATCAATCCTGACTTGTTGTTCTTCACAGAACAAAAACATATTGGGTTCAAATGAATCCATGGTTTAAACAGTACAAAGGAGTTTTAGGGTAACATCATGATACCTTCACTTAGAGTTAAGTATAAAACCATGGAAATTGGTCCGATAGACATCCATGTTAGAACACTGCGGGATATCTGCCAATTTCTTGATGTTGATGACGTGGCTAAAAATTTAGGCATCTCATCTGCTACCTGGCCACTTTTTGGTATCGTCTGGCCGTCATCAGAAGTCCTTGCCCACACTATGCTCGATTACAAAATTGAAGGAAAACGAATTCTGGATGTTGGTTGTGGAATTGCATTGGCCAGCCTGGTTCTCAATCATCGACTGGCTGATATCACCGCCACCGATTATCATCCGGAGGCCAAGTCCTTTCTGAGTGAGAATGTCGCCCTTAACAATGGAAAAAAAATACCCTTTGTTCGAACGGGATGGCAAGATAATAACGATCAATTAGGTACTTTTGATCTGATCATCGGAAGTGATCTCTTGTATGAAAGTGATCATGCTCAAATGTTATCTGAATTTATCGATCTTCATGCCAAACAGCAATGTGATGTGATGATTGTAGACCCTGGGCGGGGAAATCATGCAAAATTCAGCAAAAAAATGGTTAAGTTGGGATATTCCCATTGCCAGAGGAAACCCGTGGATACGTCCTATTTAGAAAAACCATTTAAAGGACAGATTTTAAACTATTCACGATAACAAATTGCTGACCGCCGACCATGCCACAAAATAGTGGGTCATGAATAAAAAACAACCGGCATCATCATAATTTAATAAATTGTATGGATAAGAAGATGGGGTTTTTAAAAAAATCATCCTCTCTGTCTTGCATTGATGGAGTGGTATGAAAAAGCAACATCGTTTAACCGGGCAGGATCCTCTTAAAAAACTGTTATTTGAAAACATCGAGGTGACATTACAGAAAAATCCATTTGTAAATTCCATTTTGCCCGCTTTTCAACAGACCATGGAATTTGCCCAGGTGATTATTGAGCAACTTGAAGAATCTGGGCAAAGCCCTTCGATATCCTGTAAATGCGGGTGCAGCCACTGTTGCCATTCCCAGGTAAAAATCATTCCTGTTGAAGCACTATCGATTTATACCTATGTAAAACAAAAATTCAGCGATATTGAAATCTCAGAATTAAAAGAAAGGATCTCATCCTTTCACGGATTAACCCAGGGTAAAACATTTGAGCAGCGATTCTCAATAAAACAGACGCTTCCTTGCATTTTTTTGATGTCCGAACAATGCAGTATTTATCAGGCCCGGCCCAGTATTTGCCGGTCCTGGAATTCTCTTGATAAATCTGCTTGTGTCACTGCATATCATTCAAAAAACTCCCAGGCTGAAATCGAATCATCACCTGCCAGGGAATATGTATACGGCGCAACAAGAGAATTATTCGAACTTTTAACCCGGCAAGAGGCTCTTCAAACAAAGGTTTTACACATGCACCAGGCCATTGGTGACTGTTTCAACTATACTGATCCTTTAACCCAATGGAGCCTGGGCAAAAATATTTTTAAAGGGTAAGCTAAAATTCTATTAGGAAACAACTGTGATTAGATCAAAAATAAAAATAAGACATCGATATGTACCCGATGGTATCAAAATCATGTATGAAGATCGAGACATCATTGTCATTGACAAGGACTCAGGTCTTTTGAGTGTTAAAGCGAAATACGAAAAAGAAAATACAGCCCATCAATTGCTTACAAATTATGTTAGAAAAGGCAATCCAAGGGCAAAAGTCAATCTGTTTGTTGTACATCGTCTGGATCGCGAGACCTCTGGAGTGTTGGTCTTTGCTAAAAGTTTCAAAATCCGCGAGAAATTTGCAAGCCAGTGGGACAATGTAAACAAAAAATACCTGGCCATCGTTCATGGTAATTTAACAGAAAAAAGCGGAACCATTGAGTCTTATCTTGTTGAAGGAGAAGATTATATGATGCATTCTGTTGATAACCCAGAAGAAGGAAAACTTGCCAGGACTAAATATAGGGTAAAAAATGAGTCTAAGCACTATAGTATATTGGAAATTGATCTTTTAACGGGTAAAAAGAATCAAATCCGTGTTCACCTGTCCGAGCTTGGCCATCCCATTGTCGGGGATTTAAAATATAGTGAGAATGAGAGAGGCCGTTTGGCACTACATGCTTATTCGATCAAATTCAAACACCCCTTTAACAATGAAAAAATGGAATTTGAAACTAAAATACCCGAATTTTTTTCAAACTATTTTAAGCCCCAGGGTAAAGTCGGGGTTCACAAGCAGCCACGATACTGAATTCCTCTGTAAAAATTACGATTGTCTTGTGCCCTCAATGCATAAAAATGATGTAAAATAAATGTAATTAGAAGAGTCCTCCTGTATTTTATAGTTCTAAAATATAATAAGGACAGGCTGAATATAAAATAGAATGTAATTTTAAAAGGAAGAAAAACATGGGTGATAAAACCCAGGAATCGTTTAATTATTATTCCCATATGGCGGGTGGAATTGCAGCTTTTATAGGGACCATGTACCTGGCAAAGTTGGCCAGTCATTCCATGTCCATGTTGGTTACAGCAATTATCTATAGTCTTTGTGTTGTATTTCTTTTTTCTGCCAGCACACTTTATCATATATTTAAGAAAGAAGAGAATGAGCTTTCATTCTGGCGGAAAATGGACCGGCTGGCTATTTTTTTTATGATTGCCGGGACCTATACCCCCATTTGCTATTTTTGCATGGAAGGACACTGGCGCTGGGCAATGATCACCATCCAATGGAGCTTGGTGGGCTTTGGTGTGATTTCTCAATTGTTTTTTCCAAGAGCCCCCAGAACCCTTTATGTTTTAATATACATTATTATGGGCTGGGCCACTCTCTTGCCTTTAAAGCAAGTGCTGGCAAACATGTCTCTGCTTCAAGAAGTTTTATTGTTTACTGGTGGGGCTGCCTTCACCATAGGGGGGCTTATTTATACCTTTAAAAGGCCCCGCTTTATTCCGGGTGTTTTTAGCTTTCATGAACTATTTCATGTCATGATTCTCATCGGTGGTGCACTTCACTATGCCATGATTTATCGGGTTTATTTTGAAATTGTTACCTATGTTTAGAACGCATTGACTGCATAAAATTCCTTCTTTAATCCTACACCCAAAGTTGACTGGAAAGTGGGCAAAGAATATTCCAACGTACCGGCCATTCAGATGCACATTACAAAGAGATCTTTTTAATTATTATTTTATTAATTCTTTTTAACGGTAGAGTTCAGGGATCACAAACAACCACGATACTGAATCTCTCTATAATGATACTGGTAAAATTTAGCAAGCGCACTACGTCATAGTTTGATAATTGATGACAACCAATTTTAAATGCATCTATTTTTCAGGAAGATACATGGTTCTCCTCGGATAAAAGAGTTAATATTTTTTTTACATGCCCTTACCAAATGGACAATGAGGGTGTGTACACTCAGGACAGTCCATGCATAAGCCGCCGTGCCCAATAAAAGCCAATTCTTTTTTCCCAATATGCTCACCAATTAATATCCTTGGTAGAATCAAATCCAATACGGTCACTTTATGATGAAGTCCACATGCTGGAACACCTATAAGGGGAGTTTTGTCAATATAAGCTACCATAAACATAGCTCCAGGAAGGGCAGCCGCACCATAGCTCATTTCAGTAGCACCCGCCTGGCTTATTCCTTTGCGCGTAACATCATCCGGGTCAACACTCATGCCACCGCTTAAAAGAATAAGGTCGCACCCATTATCTTTATGTTTTTCAATTGCCTGTTGAATAAGAGCTACATCATCTGGAGCAAACTCAATCCCCGATACACTCGATCCGAGATCCTCAATTTTTTTATGCAATATTGGGGCGAATTTGTCTTTTATCAGCCCATTAAAAACTTCATTGCCTGTGATAACGATACCAACTTCTAAATTTTTTAACTGGTGAACAGAAACGGTTCCTCCATTTTGTTGGGCAATGGCTGCAGCACGCTCAACCGGTGTCCTTTTCATCACTAAAGGGATTGCTCTTGTTGCAGCCACTTGTTGCCCTTTTTTGACCAAGGTGTAACTATGCAATGAAGCACACATGACCTCATCTACCATGTTAAACGATGCAAGGTTTGCTTTGTCTACAACCAGTAACCCGTCGGTTTGAGCATAAAGACAGATCTTTCCTTCTTTAGGATCATCTTTCCATGCAATCCCTTTTCCAGCAAGCCCATTCGCCAGGATTGATGCTGCCTGATTTTCATGGATTTCATCTTTTTCAAGATCGATAAGGTAAAGATGATTTTTCCCTAATTTTTGCAAGTGACAAATATCTTCATCACAAACCGTATGGCCTTTTTTAAAAGCAGCACCTTTAAATTCGCCCGGTCTGATTTCAGTAATATCATGGCTTAATGTCTCACCAACAGCATCTTCGACACGAATTTTTTTTAACACGTTAGGTTCTCCTTATTTGATTACAGATAATGTTCAACCTTGTCAGGTTTTATCCCACTGCCACACCTTTTTTATAATCCGCTATGGATTTGCCATTCTTGCCGCTTATTGGAGACCAGTCCATTCCAGGCCAGGAGATTTCCTTGGCATGTGAAAAATAGCATTTATCACTGCAGGGCTTGCAGACGATTTGTCCATTTTCTTCAACTTCTCTACCATCACGAACGACCTGGCCGCATCTGCTGCATTCAACCTTTTGTTTTGTTGGGCCCGGCATATCTAATTCGTTTATTTCGACATGAACCTTTTGAACCCTAAAAAGAACACTGTCTGGCATTTTCTTATACGCAGTTACCTGCCGCTTACCTTTTCCACTGACTTCCGGGGCATATATATCAGACAATTCTCTGGACTCCTCAGTTGAAAGGATGCGATACGAACTTCGGGTATCTAAATTGAGAAAAGTAGCAGCCATAATCCCGTAATCCATAAATTTTAAACTTCGGCGGCCGAGCTTCACACCCGTTACATAAGCCACAGCATCAGCAGTACAACGATCCATTTCTACATAAACAAGAAGTTTTTTAATCTGTTCTAAGCTTTTTGGATTATCAAGACCAATAAGTCTACACCCCAACATCGCCATCCGAACGCCTACAACTTGACCTGGGCAAAGATGCCCATGCGTTTTCGCTGACTCCTCAAGCAAATATTCGAAAGATTCCATTTATATCCTTTAATTCTGAGTCATAGAAATAGAAATATTTTCCAAGTATTCAATTTCTTCTGCAATAAAAACCCTGGTGGCTTTTGCTATACTACGATAGAATTCTGTTCCAGTATGTTCGATCACACAATCTGTGAAAGCTGGGACCCACATATTCAAATGGTCACTAAGAAACGATTGTTGATGATACATTATCTCTTGAGCTTGTTCAGGTACATTAGATAAGATGTTTTCAATTTCTTTAAAAATTAAAAAAAACATAAATTCAAGTTCGACAGCAATATGGTCTGGAACCTCTTTAATATTTTTAGAAATATCTAACCCAAAACTTTGGTATCTTTTTTTAACGTCCATGGATGAATCGCCCATGACTTTGCGTTCATTTTCAAGATAGACAGATCCATATGGGGGCGATGGCAGGCTGTACGGCCCGATAAAAAGCCGTGTATACTCAATTTTTAACATCTCCAAATCACAATTCTGATCCAGTTCAGTCTGCATACAACTTATATAGGATGCTGCTTCAGAGTTCAGGTTAGACAACTGCTCAAATAAAATATCTAAATTTGAGAGCATGGAATCTTCGGGTAGGCGATAAATATTTGCTAAACTTTGATAAACATCTTGTCTTGCAGTCTCCCGAGATACAATGTTTTGAATATCCATACAATTTCTCCTTTATATCAATACGATCCAAATCTTTTGGATAAATACTGATTTTTTCACCTGGGAACGGAGGTTGAACCCAGATGAAAAAATCAGCCACAGGCCAAACTTATAAATAGCCGTGTCCAATGGTTAAACAGGTTTTTCCTCTAATTTTAAAAATCGTTCCCCTAAAGAGAACAATAGCAGCATTACTGCTATGGACAACATAAAAACTATCCACTCCGAACTACTTGGGAAATAAGAAACCACATCTGGAAATTGTTCTGCTTTTGGGCCAACAGGTCGACTCTGGCCTGCCAATAAAATTTCCATGTGCATTGCAAGTGTTCCCACAAGAACAAGTGCGGAAGCAAGTATTCTTGTCTTATTAAGAGAACGAAGCTGCGGTATGGAAACTAAAATAAAAGGTAGAAATAATCCCAGGATTACTTCTGTATTCATTCCAGCAATGCTACCGAAAACCTGTGCGTATTTATGATAATTTAAAAATTCCGGGATAACGGTTGAGCCTTCAAAAAAGACCTTGATAAGGGTCAAAACAATAACTGCACCAAGAGAACCTGTAAACAATTTGGTTAGCTCCCCGAACAAAGAATCCTTATCGTCCGCTGTGTCATTGCCTGTGATTTGTGCATGAACCAGGTTGTAAAAAAGACAGAGCGCAGATCCGCTTAAGATTGCCATAAACAGGCAGTATATTGACATAAGCGGTCCAAAATATGTTACCCTTGACTCTGTTATGCCAAAAACTGAACCAATCATTAAAGGTGCAATTAAAGCGCACAGAAAACCAATTTGACCAAGAGTTTTACTTGTCGTGCTGGACCAGTCACCGGTATGAATTTTTTGAAATTTCAGAATCAGTACGACCAGCTCAAGACTATATATAGCACCCATCCACCAAATCGGTGAACTAATGTTTGGTGAGATCAGAATATACACCATGTGCCAGACATTCCCAAGTTCCAGCCCAATAGATATAAAACCACCAAACAATGAAGCTATCGCAAGAAAAACTAATCTCTTAGCAAAAGGTTTGTATCTCTCGACACCAAATACCAATGAAATCGATGCCAGAAGAGTCAAACCTGAACTTATCAATGCCAAATAAATATATGCTCCCAAAGGCAATGACCAAATAAGGACATCATTTGCATTAAACAGGTGATGGCCTTCTGTTAAGAGTTTTAGGGCAGTATACAATCCGATAAGAATAATGACACCCAGAAGACCAAGCCAGATAAAAAATAATCTGTTTGAAGATTTTGACTGATTCATTAGATACCTCCTTTGCTTGGTTGATAATTTGCTGGATTAAAATTTCTTATATAAAACACATGGGGTTCCGTTCCTATCTGCTCTCTGAGCCTGAAAGGTCTAAACTTACCCAGCAATTGCCGCACCTTGCTATTTGGATCGTTCATGTCTCCAAACACCCTGGCGTCTGCAGGGCATGCATCCACGCACCTTGGCAACTTTCCTCTTTGAACTAAGTGATCACAGAATGTACATTTTTCAACCACACCTTTAGGGCGGATCCCTGCCAAGGTGTCTTCTCTTTCTGGATTGTAATAGGGAAATGTCTTCCCACCAATTTTTTCTACTTCTTCTGCAGGAGAAGCAGTGCCTTCCAGAACTTTTTCACGGTTTTTCCAGGATTTATGAGGGTTTGTCCAATTAAAATAGATTACACCATAAGGACAGTTAAACTCACAATATTTACACCCGATGCATTTTTTAGGGTTATGCATAGTAATCCCATTTTCCAATTTGTGCATCGCACCGGTTGGGCAACCTCTAACACAAGGTGCATTTTCGCAGTGGTTGCAAAGTGTTGGAGTATAATGATATCGAACATTCGGAAATGTTCCGGATGTTTCTGTGATTTTATTTGACCAATAGATTCCATCTGGCACATTGTTCTCGTTCCTGCAGGATATACTGCAAGCGCTGCACCCGACGCATCTTTGAAGATCTATGACCATTGCATATCTTGGCATTTTTTATTCCTCCTTATACCTTTTCAATTTTAACCCGGGTCACACCATAATATGCCGAGGCACCACTTAATGCTTCATATTGTGCCGGAATGATGTCGTTGCTGCTGCCACCGCGAGGTGTTTTCCCAAATTCTTTGGATGCCAAACGACCATAAACCCAGTGCCCCTGCCCATAACATTTTGCAAGTGTACCAGGTCGGACACCTTCCCAGAGTTTTGCAGTACAAACAAGACTGCCTGTGGGAGAGGAAACCTTGATCTGATCACCATTTTTGATATTAATTTTTTTGGCATCCAGAGGATTGATTTTTGCGACATCATCCCAGGCTTCATCACCTGGATCGATATCTTTAAAATCATAGTACCAGCTACAGTTTGCTGATCGGCCCTCTCGATTAAGGCGTGATTTATGGTCAACATGAACAAAAGGATACTCTTTTTCATCTCCCAGTGTATAAGGTTCTTCATAGTGTGGAACAAAAGCCATCTCACCCCTTGCAAGGTAATTAGTAACTTTCATCACCTCATCAACTGTGGTTTCATGTTTATGAGCATGTTTTTCCAAAGCCGCTTTAAGGGTTTCGCTGTAAAACTCAAATTGCTTGGTTTTGGTCTTCATATGACCCCAGCGTTTTTTAAAAGGATATGGGGCTGAATTCCATACACCTCTCTCTGCCAATTCTTTCCAACCGTTGAATTTGTCACCACCTTTATATTGAGCCGGGTCCCAGAGCTTTTGGGTAGCATATTTCAATGCATAAAAAGCAAACTCTTTTTCATTCGTTGGTTCCTTGCCAGTTTCAGGATCTTTATAAGTCTTATAATGACGCAACAAGTTATCAAACCCTTTTTCAGCCAGCTTTTCAGAGATCAGCCAAGGAATTTCAGTTTCATCAGTCTTATAATCCCAGACATTGTCAATAATCGGTTGCATTAAGGTGACATGCCGATGTCCATTGCCATGTGATTTGACATATCCCCACTTTTCAAACATGTGATGAGTATCAGGGAGTAAAATATCTGCAAACCATGAAAATTCAGATGCATTGGTCGTAATGTGAGTCAGAAACGGGATTTTAGACAATGCTCTTTCCCATCGCTCCGGTTGAGGAGCAGAAAAGGAAAAGTTGTTCATATAGGCAATGGCAACTTTAATTTCATTTGGATCTTCATTGAGTATGCCCTCTGCAGCATTATTGGTAATAACTCCACTTCCTGGTTTTCCTTTCTTCATACAAGGAAATTGAAGTCGACCTCTATGATCAATCTTTCCATATTTTTTCCCAAATTTCTTCCCTGCTTTAGCGATATCATCTATAAAATCATCGGGTTTTGGAAATTTCTTAGTATATTCTTTATTTGCCTTAAGAGTTCCACCCACATTATCAACGCTACCGACAAGTCCGTTTAGGGCATGAACGGCCATGGCAGCAAAACCACCCCTAACCTGCATACAGGGACCACCACCCAGCCACGATATAGCATGGGGAGCCGCTTTACCGTATTCTGTGGCGACTCGTCTGATTTGTTTTGCTTCAAGGCCACTAACACCTGCAGCCCATTCCGGTGTTTTATCCTTTAACTCAAGGTTCCACCATTTAACTACACCATGGGTATATTTCTCTTCGAAAAGAGTCTCATCTACTTCCTGGCCTTTTATGAAAAGATTTTGGCCATCGATAAAATCACCAACAAAAGGTTTATACCATAGTCCCTCGGTAAGGAGCACATGGGCTATGGCAACAGCAATTGCACCATCGGTACCTGGTTTTGCCGGAAGCCATTCGTCTGCTTTGGCTGCGGTTGCAGATAACCTTGGTTCAACTATGGCTATAGTTGCTTTGTCAATCGCTTCACCCCAAACCTTAGAATAATAAGATACCTGTCGATTAGCAGCTAAAGGATCTGCACCCCATAAAAGAATGTAGCGTGAATTTGTAACATCATATTGACGGTAATCCCATAATCCTTCTGTATAATACGGTCCAAATTTTTCAGCTTCTGCGCACAAGGAGGAATGAGATATATTATTGGCAGAACCAATAATTTTTGTCATTCTGTCATAAAGGACATCTCTCATATACGAATAACGTCCACGCATCAGCATGTATTTATGCGTTTCATTGTTATCCCGGAGTTCCATTATCTTATCAGCAATTGTATTTAAAGCTTCATCCCAGGTGATGGACACAAATTTTGGATCTTCATTTCGACCTTTTTTAGGATTTGTACGTTTCATTGGTGTTTTGATCCGATCAGGATCATAGACCTGTTGCAATGCCAAATGAGACCGTGGACAACCCGCACCTAAATTTACTTTTGAGTGAGGATTACCTCTAACCTTAACGGCTCTGCCATCAATAACATAAATTTGTTTGGAGCACCAAGAGGTGCAACCCTGACAAGTTGCGGGAAGCCACTTACCCTGATCTTTTCCAGCTGTGCCTGATGCTTTAGCCAACGCTTTCATCTTTGGCAGCATCCCCCCACCAAGAGTGACAGCAGCACCTGTTGCCGCGGTTTTTTTAATAAAGGACCGACGAGACAACCCTTTATTTTTTAAGAAATTAGAAATCAGGGATATTGATTTTTCTTTTTTCATTTTCCCTCCGTTTAAATGGTTACTATTAACTTTCTTTTCCCTTATTTATTAGACGGACTTAAAGTTGCTTCATTATCAATACATCTCAGCCAATAAAGCAGTTCATCATAATCTAACGGTTTTGTTAAACAGGCATAAATATGGTAACAAATGGCATCCTTCAACTCTGGATGGAATCGATCTATAGACATACATAAAAAGTAAACATGAGGATATTGAATGGTTAATTCTCTTATCGTACGATTATCAATACTAATTGAATCTAAATCCAGAACAACACAATTACAGGATATATCAGCCAAATTACGATCCAGATTTTCAATATTTTCACGCAGATATGGCCGATAATTATTTTTTGTTAAGACAATTTCTATCTTATTTAGCTCCTTTGATTCTTTGCCTATCAAAATCACCTTTCTTTTCATGTTGTTAAGGCCTTTTCCGAAAAGGATTCAAATTTATTTCAGCTATATAAAACCACTTTGAAGAGCAACTATTATGCCAGAGAAATATAAAATACATATCTTAATGCCCAAGATTAAAGATAAAAAAAGTGCGAAGCCCTTCTAAAACAAGGAGTATAGATATTTTAAAATCATATAAAAATGGGCATAACCATTTTTATTTCTGATTTCGTAATGCATGAACAGTCTCAGAATCAAACGTACGAATTTCGGACGACAACTATTGACAAAATTATATGCACGTATTATTTCAGTGAGTTATGATTATCCGAAAATCGGACATATACACAATAACGTACAGGTACTATTTAAAATTTTAAACGCGTCGTGAAGCTAAGAAAGAATATTTTTAATAGTTATATTATCAGTTTTATGCGAGATTGCAAATAGTTAAACTTATACCAAAAGCATGGCACATGATTTGCACATATTTATCGTTATAATTACTATTTATTAAGGTCTGAAATATGAAAAGAATTAAAGAGACTTTCTTTTTTCCATTGATTCTTATTTGCGCAGTACTATTTATCGGGTGCGAAAAAAACAATGACTATAAATTTGTAAATCTAAGCGAAAAAGTGGAACCGGAAATACAAAACACTTATTCTTTAAGACCCAAGCAGCTCAGGGTAGCTGTCGCCGCAATGGTATCGCCGAAAGAAACATTAGTCTATTATGAAGAGTTGCTAAATTATATCGGCAAGCAAATTGATTACAAGGTTATCTTAATTCAGAGAAAAACATATTCAGAAGTAAATGAACTCTTCCCCAAGCAGTTGATCGATCTAGCGTTTGTGTGTTCCGGCCCTTATGCAAATGAACAAAAAAAATATAAATTTGAAGGCCTGGCAACTCCCATCGTCAGGGGGAAACCGTATTACCAATCTTATTTAATTGTACAAAAATTTTCTCCTTACAACACTTTGGAAGACCTCAGAGGGAAAATATTTGCTTTTACTGATCCAGATTCTAACACAGGCACACTTGTGCCACGCTTCTGGCTTTACCAAAACAATGAAACACCCGGATCTTTTTTTGATCGCGTTACATATACCTATAGTCATGACAACTCTATTCTTGCTGTGGCCAAAGGCCTTGTTGACGGAGCTACCGTTGATGGACATAAATGGGAATTTTACGATTCAAAAAATCCCTATTTTACATCTAAAACCCGCGTAATCAAAAAATCAAACCTCTTTGGAAGCCCTCCGCTGGTCGCCTCTTCTTTTTTAAACTCCCAACTCAAATCCAGTATCCAAAAAGTAATTTTAACCATGCATAAATCTGAATCCGGGAAAAAAATACTTGATAATTTAATTATTGACCGGTTTGAATCTCCAAAAGTTGAATGGTATAAAAATGTTAAAGCTATGCATACAAAGGTTCACCCAAAATAGTGCCACATTTTCCATTAAATATTAAATTTTTTAAAAGCCTTAAAACAACGCTTTTGTTAACAGTGGCCCTCCTTGTTATTTTTACCGGCATTGTAGTTTCGCAACTCGTTATTCGAAACTACAGTACGACCCTTTTGTCCGGCGCAATTGCAAGGGCAGAAAACATCGCCCATAAATTAGCATTGGATGTGACCGACAAAATTCTAATTAATGACCTTGTAGCAGTGCAAAAGATAATAGATGATCAATTACAAAGCGAATCATCTGTCTCATATCTTTTCATTCTGAGCGATCAAAAAGTTTTGGTACATACCTTTTCGGACGGTGTTCCTGTAAACCTGATAAATATTGATTCGCATAAAAACAATATAGCTAAGCTGATTTCCGAGACCAATGAACGGTTCATTGACATTAGGTGGCCAATCTTTGAAGAGAAGGCTGGTGTTTTGAGACTTGGCATTTCTGAAGAGCCATATAGATACAAGGTAAAACAACTCAGTTTAAAAATGACTTTAATCACCTTCGCAGTTTTAATCGTTTCTCTTGTGCTAAGCCACTTATTAATCTCTCACCTGCTCAAACCCCTGATCAAGTTAACCAATTCAGTAAAAGATATTGACGAAGAGAACCTTGATATGCGCCTTGATGTCAAAGGGCCTTTAGAAGTCAACAAACTTGTTGCAGCTTACAATGCTATGTTAGGAAGAATTGCAGGATATACAACCAAATTACAAGGATATAATCAACGATTAGAGCAAAAAAATAAAGACCTCGATAGAGCGCATAACCAAATGATAACAACATTTTCTGTTTCTCAAAAGATTGCTGCGTTGCCAGACTTGAAAAGAATCTGTTCTTTTTTGGTTGATACACTTCAAGAAATTGTTGAGTGCAAAGATTTGTCCATGATCATTTTTGATAATGAAGAGAAAGCACCCTATCTTGTTAGAGGAGCCAACTTCATTTCTCTGGCTAAGGAAAATTTTGATATACTATATAACAAGACAAACGATATAGAGTCTCCTATTTTTTTAAAAAATGATGAAATAAAAGCATTGCCCTTGCCGGATCATCTAAACAAATCTATGCGTATGGCAATATTTCCGTTCCATCATCACAAACAGATTTTAGGTGCAATACTTATTTCGTGTCCTGACGATTGTGTTTGCGTAAAAACTGAAATGGATGTCATTAATTTAATACTTAAACAAGCCTCAGGAGCAGTTTACAGAGCTTCAGAACACGATAAGGAAATTAAAGTATTAAAAGGAACAATCGATAAGGTTTCCGGATATAAAGGAATGGTAGGCAAAGATCCTAAAATACAAATTATATATAAACTTATAGAAGATGTTGCCCCAACCGATGCGACTGTCCTGATACAAGGAGAAAGTGGTACTGGAAAAGAAATGGTGGCCAAGGCCCTTCATGATGTGAGCGGTCGATCAAATAAACCATTTATTGTTATCAACTGCTCAGCTTATCCTGCGACTCTATTGGAAAGTGAACTATTCGGACATGAAAAAGGGGCATTCACAGGAGCAGTCCAGCGCAAAACGGGTCGATTTGAACAAGCAAGTGGTGGAACCGTTTTTTTGGATGAGATCGGTGAAATTTCATTGTCTGCCCAAACCATGTTACTAAGGGTATTACAAAGCCAAAAGATTGAACGAATTGGCGGCAATGATTCAATCAAAGTCAATACACGGGTACTGGCTGCCACCAATAAGAACCTTTTAGAGGAGGTTAAAAACGGAAACTTTCGAGAAGATCTTTACTATCGATTAAATGTTATCCCAATAGATTTGCCGACATTACGTGAAAGAAAAAATGATGTTTCATTATTAGCAAAATATTTTCTTAAAAAATACTCCGTTGAACAAGAAAAAATAATTAGCAACATCGACCCGGAAGCCATGCGGCTACTCTTAGACTATAATTGGCCGGGCAACATCCGCGAACTTGAAAATAGCATGGAGCATGCTGTCACTCTGTCAAAATCTGGTATAATATTCATGTCAGATTTACCAAACCATTTAATCAGAAAAATACAAACACAGCCCTCGAAAAAAACAAAAATTCTCACCGCGAATGAAGAAAGCGTAATTCGTCAGACTCTTAACGAATGCAAATGGAACAAAACATCAACAGCCACTAATCTGGGCATCAGTCGAAGCACTCTCTATGAAAAACTTAAAAAATATAAAATAATTTCTCCTAACTAATAATTAATAAATCACAAAAAAAACATGGCCGTTGCGAATAAGTACGATCAATATTTTGTAATGCATACCATCAGCATATCTATTCCAAAAATGACAATTTATAATACCCCATTCATAATCCGGATACAACCCACCGGTTTCTCCATTTAGCCAAGAAAGAATCATACGAATACCACAGATATCTGTGGCATTATTTTCACCTTCAACAGCCAAAAGGTAACGAATAGTTAAATATCAAATAGTTTGTTTTTTGTACGTAATTTGTAAATTCTTTTGACCACGGTATCTCGATGGTCATTTCATGCGGATCGCTAACTTGTAATGTACCGTAATCAAAATCAGAGGTTTGTTTATCTGGCTTGGATGATAACGACGTGCTTAATTTAGTATCAACTGAAGATGTTGTATCACAGATATCAATTTTCAGGACCTTTTCCCAAGGTATTAACACCGAGGAAGTAAACTAACTGAGTGGTATGGTATCTGAAAAAACAACCCCTTTTGTAGAAAGGGGTACTTTTTTCGTTCTAATTTCATAGTGGACTTTTAATCAAAATAGAGAAATAAGTAAATCATTTTAATAGATGAGATTGTCTTTCATCGCCATTAAAATATATTCCGGAGAATCCCTGAATATTATTTTATCCTTTTGTTGACAAAACATCCGCGAATCGCTTTAATACCTCTATACACTCTTTCGTCTTTCATTATTAAAAGGAGTATTTCGTGGACTCAGTTCCAGATATGGATCCTTTACAAATTCTATTAGTTGAGGTCCAACCTGATATCGTCGATGTTTTGTGTAAATATTTAAAATCGCTATCATCTGTAATCGATTTCCAGAAATTGGAGATCAAAAGTGCCACAAATATTGCTCAGGCTCAAAACATGATGACTGAAGATCGCTTTGAAGTTGTTATTGTCGACCCTGTTGTTTCCGATTCCCAAAAAAGCATAAAAAAGATTCAAAAAATACATGCTGTAGATCAACACACTGCCATCATCCTTTTATCTGATAATGAATATCCTGAGTGGGCCCAGCAATCCATTGGGCTCAACATTAAAGGTTATCTGTCCTATCAGGCATTGGATGGGAGGATGGTTCGTCAAATGATTTCAACGGCATTGATCAAATCAAGGCAGAAAAAACGCAGCCGGGCTGTAGAAAACAAATATAAAGATATTATCCATAATCTTCCAGATGCCTATTTTGAACTTTCTCTGAGTGGCAAATATCTCTATGTCAACAAAGCAAGTGAACGTCATTTTGATCGTACCATAGAAGAGCTTTCCAAAATGGATTATAGAGATCTTTATCCCGAGCGACAGCATAAACCTGTTCTTGAAATGTACATTAAAATGTACACAGGTGAGATAGGCCCACAGGTCTATGGCAGTGAGCTTTTAAAACGAGACGGCTCAAGCTTCTTTATTGAGATTGCTGTAGCTGTCATGAAAGGAAAAAATGGAAAACCAATTGGGTTTTTTGGTATTTCGAGAGATGTGACGGAAAAAAAAATTGCCCAGGAAAAACTTCGGGTAAGCGAAGAAAAACACCGGACAATTCTGGAAAATATGGAAGATGCCTATTATGAAATGGATTTTGATGGCCATTTGACCTTTTTCAGTGATTCGCTTTGCACCATGTTAGGATACAGAAAAGAAGAATTAACCGGCATACATATCTCCAAATATATAGATCAAAAAACGATTAAAAGAACAGATAAAATCTTTGCTCAAATTATCAAAACTAAAACACCTCAAATGCTTCAGTATGATATCACTCGCAAAGATGGTGCCACCAGATATCACGAGACAACGGCTGCATTGGTTCTGGATAAAGATGGAAATGCCTTAGGATTCAGGGGCGTCTCCCGGGACCTTACCCAGCGACTTGAAACAATGGAGGCACTGAAAAAAGCCAAAAAAGAAGCCGAAATGGCCAGCCAGGCAAAAAGTGAATTTCTTGCCAATATGAGTCATGAGATCAGAACCCCGATGAATGGCGTATTGGGAATGTATAATCTATTGTTTGACACAGACATGACCGATGAGCAGGCCGACTATGTTGTGACCGGCAAAAGAAGTGCGGAGGGGCTTTTATCCGTGATCAATGATATCCTTGATTTTTCCAAAATTGAGGCCGGGAAACTGGATATTGAAATCATTGACTTTGATTTAAGAAGATCCATAGATGAAATCGTTACTCTTCCGGCTGTTCAGGCACATACCAAGGGACTTGAATTTATTTGTGAAATTGGAAATGATGTCCCCACTCTGATAAAAGGAGATCCAGGACGAATTCGACAGATCATTATGAATCTGTGCACAAATGCCATTAAATTCACACATAAAGGCGAAATATACTTTAAAATCGGCCTTGAAAAAGAGACCAAAACCCACATCAATTTACGTCTAAGCATTCAGGATACGGGTATTGGTATTTCAGCTAAGGATCAAAAACGACTGTTCAGTTCCTTTGAACAGGTAGATGCATCCACCACTCGAAAGTATGGTGGAACAGGCCTTGGGCTAGCCATTTCTAAAAACCTTGTGGAACTGATGGATGGGAAAATTGGATTAAAAAGTACGCCTGGAAAAGGGTCAGAGTTCTTTTTTAACCTTTCCTTTGAAAAACAGCCAGACATGGAAGAAAGAAGTTTTGAAAATATTGAAAGTATCCAGAACAAGAGGATACTGATCGTTGATGACAACCAAACCAACTTGAATATCCTGAGTCGCTACCTTTCCTATTGGGGGTGTTCATCTGATAATGCACTCAGTGGAGATATGGCGCTTTCCTTAATGCATGCCGTTGCAAAAGCCGGTGCACCCTATGATATTGTGATTTCAGATATGCTGATGCCGGAAATGGATGGAGCTCAATTAGGTAAAATCATCAAAGCAGATCCTAAACTCAAATCCACCCCAATGGTCATGTTTACATCACAAGGGCTTCGGGGTGATGCATCCAGGATGAAGTCCATAGGCTTTGCCGGATATCTGAGCAAACCTGTTCGAAGGTCACTCTTATATGATTGTTTGATGATGGTATTGAACCAGTCTCTGAAAGGCGTGCAACCGAAAAAAGAAGAACCACTCATAACCTCTTACCGTATCTCCGAAGAGAAGAAGAAGAATCTTAATATTCTTTTGGCAGAGGATAATAAAATAAACCAGAAAGTAGCACTCTCGCTTTTAAAAAAATTCGGCCTGAAGGCAGACCCGGTTGAAAATGGACGGTTGGCGATTGAAGCACTGGAGCAAAAAGAGTACCAAATCGTATTAATGGATGTGCAAATGCCGGAGATGGACGGCCTCACCGCAACTAAAATTATCCGAGATCCTAAATCAAAAGTAAAAAACCATGATGTTGTGATCATTGCTATGACCGCACATGCAATGAAGCAAGATCGTGAAATGTGCCTGAATGCTGGAATGAATGATTATATCTCAAAACCAATAAAACCCAAAACTTTGTTGGAGATCATTGAAAAAAATATTCAGCAAATCATATAGATGCATCGTTCATTAACAATATAAAGGAAATACTCAGTGTACTTATTGACGCATAAAGACCCCTTGAAAATTCTTTTAGTTGAAATTCAACCTGACACAGATGATTTCTTACGCAAAAATCTAAAGCCTTTATCATCTGAGCCAGATTCAAAAATGCTGGTGATCCAAAGTGCAGACAATATTTCCCAGGCACTTGATAGGATGGTCTCAGAGCATTTTGAAGTCATTATCGTTTATCTTACTGTTGCCAATCCCAAAAAAAGTCTGGAAAAAATTTATAAAATACGTACAGCAGATCAAGATACAGCCATTATTATTGTATCCGCCGAGGACCATCCAGAATGGGTCCAGCAATCCATTGAACTCAACATCAAAGGGTACCTGCCTTTGCATGCTCTGGATGGAAGAATGGTTCGCCAAACCGTTTCACTAATTTTGCTTCAATCAAGAGCGGAAAAACGCAACCGGTATATAGAAAAAAAATATACAGAGATCATCCATAATCTTCCTGATGCATATTATGAAATAGATCCAAATGCTAATTTTATTTATCTTAACAAAGCAAGTGAACGTCATTTTAATCGCTCCTTAGATGAGTTGCTCAAGATTAAATCTACAGACCTGAATCCCAAACGCATGAATAAATCGGCCATTGAGCTATACACCAAAATGTACACAGGTGAAATCGGTCCACAGATTCATGAGAGTGAACTTATCCGACCAGATGGTTCCCGTGTTTATGTTGAGATTGCCGTATCAGTTATGAAAAATCACAAAGGCAAACCCATTGGTTTTTCTGGCATTTCAAGGGATGTGACGGAAAAGAGAATTGCCCAGGAAAAACTTCGGGAAAGTGAAGAAAAGCACCGAACCGTTCTGGAAAATATGGAAGATGCCTATTATGAAATGGATTTTGCTGGCCATTTGACCTTCTTTAGTGATTCGCTTTGCACCATGTTAGGGTACAGCAAAAAAGAATTAACTGGCATACATGTTTCTAAATATATAGACCAAAAAACAATTAAGAGAACAGATAAAATCTTTGCCAAAATTATCAAAACCAAAAAACCTCAAATTCTTCAATATGATGTCACTAGAAAAGATGGTGCCGCCAGATATCACGAGACGACTGCCGCATTGGTTCTGGATAAAAATGGGAAAGCCTTAGGATTTAGGGGCGTCTCCCGCGATCTTACCCAGCGACTTGAAACGATGAAAGCGCTGAACAAAGCCAAAAAAGATGCAGAGATGGCCAGTCAGGCAAAAAGTGAATTTCTTGCCAATATGAGCCATGAGATCAGAACCCCGATGAATGGTGTATTGGGAATGTATAATCTGCTGTTTGACACAGACATGACCGATGAACAAATCGACTATGTTGTGACGGGCAAAAGAAGTGCGGAGGGTCTTTTGTCCGTGATCAATGATATTCTTGATTTTTCCAAGATTGAGGCCGGGAAACTGGATATTGAAACCATTGACTTTGACTTAAGAAAATCCATCGATGAAATCGTCACCCTTCCGGCTGTTCAGGCACATACCAAGGGACTTGAATTTATTTGTGAAATTGGAAATGATGTCCCCACTCTGATCAAAGGAGACCCTGGACGAATTCGACAGATCGTTATGAATCTGTGCACGAACGCCATTAAATTCACACATAAAGGCGAAATATATTTTAAAATCGACCTCAAAAAAGAGACCAAAACCCACGTGAATTTGCGTCTGGGCATCCAAGATACAGGTATTGGTATTTCGGCTAAGGATCAAAAACGACTATTTAGTTCCTTTGAACAGGTGGATGCATCCACCACCCGAAAATATGGTGGGACAGGTCTTGGACTGGCCATTTCTAAAAATCTTGTGGAATTAATGGGTGGAAAAATTGGATTAAAAAGCACACCTGGAAAAGGGTCTGAGTTCTTTTTTAACCTTTCCTTTGAAAAACAGTCTGACGTGGAAGAAAGAAATTTTGAAAATATTGAAAGTATCCAAAACAAAAGGATATTGATCGTTGATGACAACCAGACCAACTTGAATATCCTGAGTCGCTATCTTTCTTATTGGGGGTGTACATCTGATACGGCACTCAGTGGAGAGATGGCACTTTCTTTAATGCATGCTGTTGCAAAAGCAAATGCACCCTATGATATCGTGATTTCAGATATGTTGATGCCAGAAATGGATGGTGCTCAATTGGGTAAAATCATCAAAGCAGATCCTAAACTCCAATCCACCCCAATGGTCATGCTCACTTCACAAGGGCTTCGGGGTGATGCGTCCAGGATGAAGTCCATAGGCTTTGTCGGATATCTGAGCAAACCCGTTCGAAGATCACTCTTATATGATTGTTTGATAATGGTATTGAACCAGTCTAAGGAAGGCATGCAACCGAAAAAAGAGATATCACTCATAACCTCTTACCATATCTCAGAAGAGAAAAAGAAAAATATTAATATCCTTTTAGCAGAAGATAATAAGATCAATCAGAAGGTAGCACTCTCACTTTTGAAAAAATTCGGTCTAAAGGCAGACTCGGTTGAAAATGGAAGGTTAGCGATTGAAGCACTGGAGCAAAAAGAGTACCAAATCGTATTAATGGATGTACAAATGCCGGAGATGGACGGCCTCACCGCAACTAAAATGATCCGAGATCCTAAATCAAAAGTAAAAAACCATGATGTTGTGATCATTGCCATGACCGCACATGCAATGAAGCAGGATCGTGAAATGTGCCTGAACGCTGGAATGAATGATTATATCTCAAAACCAATAAAACCCAAAACTTTGTTCGAGGTCATTGAAAAAAATATTCAAAAAATCATGTAGGTGTTTTCCCCCAACGGTAATACTCCCACGCATATTGATGCAATAATCTTTGATCGATAATCCATAATTTCCTCAGATGATCCATTCATATTAGTCTGCTTTTCAACGTATCCCACCTAAACCAATTGTGTTAGCTGAGACAGAGGCCATAAGACAAAACTGTATCATAATGTTTTTTCTATTCCAAATAAAACAAGAGAACATCATAATATCAGATAGTTAAAACACATGGCACAAAACTTGTAGTGTCTTCTTAAAACGAAATGAGTGTTTAAGAACTATTTTGAATAATTTTTTAACTTAAAGGAAAAAATAAAACATGAAAAAAATATTAATAGCATACACAAGTCGCGCAGGCACAACAGAGACAATGGCAAACTATTTGGCTGAGGGTGTTAGAATGTCTGGAAATGAAGCTACCGCTGCAAAAATATCATCATTAAAAAAAGAGACGGATTTGTCTGGGTATGATGGATATCTTTTGGGATGTCCCACATATCATAAAGACATGACCGGTAGTATGAAACAATTTCTTTTTTTGGTTGAAAAAGCAAACCTGACAGGAAAGATGGGCGGTGCCTTTGGGTCGCACACACATAGCGGAGAAGCAGCGCCAATGGTTTTTGAAACCATGCAACATGTATTTAAAATGGATGTATTGGACCTAGGCCCACTAAATCTAACAGAATCCATGATGAAAACGGATGAAGGCCTTAAGGCCTGTCATCAATATGCCAAGGCCCTTGCCGACAAGTTTTCAGGATAAGTCTTTGAGAAAATTTTATAACAACGGCCGGGAAAGCCTGAGTGCTCAAGAAAAAACAAATAATGAATAAAACCTGTCTAAAATGTCATCGGGATGGTAAAAGGCTGGAAAAACTTATGGACCGGTAAGGTGTTCCGGATGTCATATTGAATGACAAAGATATTTTTTTTTACCGGTCATATACTTTTAAATTTTTAAATTGAATGGAATCTATATTATGCTAAAACTTGGTGAAAAAGGGGCTATCCCACAAAACAGTGAAGACAACTATGCCATTGCACCACATATTCCCTGTGGCTTTGTCACACCGGATTTATTAAGAAAGATTGCGGATGTTTCTGAAAAATACAATGCAAAAGCGTTAAAAATAACCGGTGCAACCCGTATAGCCATTGTTGGCTTAAAAGAAGATGATATTGACCAGGTATGGGAAGAGCTTGGCCTGGCTAAAGGTGCAGCTGTAGGCCTATGTGTTCGAAGTGTCCGAACTTGCCCGGGAAACACATTTTGCAAAATTGGGAAACAGGATGCTGTGGGTGTTGGGATGAAACTTGATGAAAAGTATCATGCCTTGCAATTGCCGGGAAAATTCAAAATGGCGGTATCCGGATGTAAGCTAAGCTGCGCTGAATCTTGGGTTAGGGATATCGGTTTGATTGGGGATAAAGATGGTTGGAATTTAACCATTGGCGGAAACGTGGGTGCTCAACCCCGTATTGGAAAAGAATTAATCACTGGTCTTGATGATGAAGGTGCTCTGAAGGCTGTTGACAACGTTGTTGAATATTATAAAAACAATGCCAAGCCAAACGAACGCCTTGGCAAAATGATTGAAAGAGTTGGTATAGAACCTTTTAAAGCTGCTGTTGACAATTAATATTTCGTATTATTCCAACACGGTTAAAATATTGATAAAATAAACTTATCTTTTTTATATTAATTGACTAATTAATGCTGCATTAATTAGTCAATTAATAGCTCAACAAGCAAATTCATACAAAGCCACGCAAAAATCACACAGCAGGACCTTCCAGCTTTTAAACAGCCATACGCTGGTTCACATCCATACCGGTCAAGACATGAATACCTTGGCTGGTTTGACTGGCCTCGCTCATAAAACGGAGGATCAATGTTGCTATTTCAGGGCTTTGGATGATTCTTCTATGCCCCAATGAGTCAGACGTATAGCTTTGAAGTCCCGGACAGGCAGCAATGATGGCATCATGGTTCTGAATGGGAACTTCCCGGTCATTTTTCGCATGGATGATCAAAGCCTTTGGGCCTAATTTGGCAAACACCCTACCCACATCAAGATCGTTTGCAGTTCGCCCTACCTCATGTTCGATCTCTTTTATAAATAAAGTGGACACCTGTTTCGACAGCCCGATGAATCGGGCAAAGGCTGCAAGCACTTCGTGCAGATTGTTTGGTGATGAAATCAGCACCATTCGCCCTAAGCGGGCACCCGATTCCATGGCGATGGATAAAGATGCCGCTCCCATGGAGTGACCGATAGCGCCATAAAACGGCCCCCATGTCTGATCCGCACGAACGACAGCCTCGGCGAATGCAACCGGATTGGCTGTGCTTCCCTTAGAGTGACCATGGCCCGGAGCATCGATACCAATCACCTCAAACCCCTGTTCGACTAACTGTGGGACAAGACGATGCATTTGTGTGGCCCTGCTTTCCCATCCATGCATGATAAGGATTTTTTTTTCACTGCTACCCCATCGGACCGCACTGAGTCCGTCGCCGAAAGAAAGCCTCTCACAGCTCTCTTCAGCGTCTTTTTCCCAGTCTTTGATGGGGAATCGTTTAGGGGTTAAAAAAAATTGCGCAGTTTTTTTTGCAAGATCATGGGGAAAAAGGCTTCCTATGATTCGATGTTTTATGTGGAGTAAAAGAATTTTTAGATTCATGGGCATTACCTCATAGTATATATGTTCAGTTTTTGTGGTTTTTATCTAATAATATCTTAAATAATTTCAGCTAATTCAATTTATATTATGGTTATAATATAAAGAATATTTTATAACATGTCAAGTGACATATAAAGAAAAATAGTTTATGATGAACAAAACCACAATGGTAATACCGTAAAAGGAAAAGGCATAGTATGCGATACACAAAAGATCACAGAGAAAACACAAACAAACGAATTATGGACATTGCATCCAGGAGGTTCCGAAAGGAAGGCATCCAGGCAGTTGGCATTGCCACTTTGATGTCCGATGTTGGATTGACCCACGGAGGATTTTACAGTCATTTCAAGTCAAAGGAAGAACTTGCCATAAAAGCCATATCCCAGGCCCTTGAAGAAACCCTTGCCTTGCTGGAATCTCACGCAAAAGACCACCATCGGGAACTTGAGGCACTGGTTTTGGCCTATCTTCACCCCATTCACCGAGACACACCGGAGGAAGGCTGCGCCATTGCGGCCATCGGCCCGGAATTAAGCCGACGCCCCAAAGAGTCAAAAGCGATTATCAGCACTAAGATTGAACAGTTTTTTGATTTGATTAAGTGCCATTTAAACCAGGATTGGCCACCGGAAAAAAGACACCGGACAGCCGTGTCCATTTTCTCACTTATGGTGGGAACCCTTCAGGTATCACGAATGATATCGGATAAAACAAAACAAAATGAAGTATTACAAGACGGGATCGATGCAGCCCTTACCTTGGCAGGCTTGCTGCCTGGCTGTTATTAACAATAATCACAGATCTTTTTGACTCTGATCTTAAATCCTTTCTGAAATACTATTAAATTCATCTCATTTATTTCCTTTTCGCTATCAGTACATTGTCAATGTACATAAGTACTATTTCATCATTCTGATTTTTTAATGTGATTCTATTTTGCACAATTCCACGGTCATTTTTATTTACTGATTCTCTTTTATCAAGACATTCATGTGTTATGTGTAGTTGATCACCTGGACGGGCTGGATGTTTAAATTGAAGCTTCTCAATGCCAAGCATTGCAATCACTTTGATTTTGATTTCTCTTTGCATAATGAGGAAGACTGAGATTGCAAATATGTGCGAACCTGAAGCCGTTAGCCCCTTAAATACAGATTTCTTGGCTTCTTCCTCATCGATGTGAAATGGTTGAGGATCCCATTTTTTCGCATATTTAATCACTTCTCCTTTTTCTACAAAGTAATTCCCAAAAGTTTCAAAGGATCCAACAGTGAAATCTTCAAAATACTTAATAGTCATTTTAAAAAATCTCCATTAAAGTTAGCCACAATCGAATGAATTAATATAACACATGGTTGTATTCTGAAGAGATCATTGTGCTATTTTTCAGAATATCTTACCACACAAAGCATAGTAGCTATACACAAACTATAAAAAAAATTATGTTTTTATTACCCTTCCCAAAAAACCTTCCAACCGTTCCATAAACTCTAATAGAAAGTCCAGCCTCTCAGACTCCAAGCTGTTGAAATATGTTTCATAGCCACCATCCATGGTCTCATGCCAGTGCCGATGCGCATAAAAGGCAACTTTACCCTTAGAGGTCAACCGCACAATCGATCTCGAACCGTTCTCAGGATCTGCCACTTTGGTTGTCAAGCCCTTTTGAGATAGTCTTTTAAGACTTTGAGAGATAGCTCCCTTAGTAACACTGAGCTGTTTTGATAAGTCAGTCACACTTAGAAGCTCACCGTTATTGCCGATCATTTCGATGAGATGGATTTCCGTGCTGGTTAATAATTCATCCGTACCGTATGACCTTGGCTGCATTTCAAGCTCAGTCGTCAATTTAATGATATTTCCAAGCTTAGCGTAGATCATTCTTGTTTTTTGGCGTTTGGCATTATTCATACCATGAGCGTATAGTGCATATACATTACTGTCAATAGAAATATGCATAGCTTGCTCCCAAATTCTAAGCAATTAACAGCCTGATCAGATTTCAGGGTGGTCAATAGTTACATTTTAATTTCGTATTTCAAATAAACTTTCTTTTGCTGAGGTATCGTCGCCAAATCATTTTTCCCATTTTATGGCAAGCATGGTGATATCATCGCTTTGGGGTGCCTCGGCTGTAAACTTAAACAAATCGGTTTTGATATTCTCTAAAAAGAGTTCCGAAGAACCTGAAAACTTCATATTAATTAATTTTTCCAGACGAGTTCGCGTATAAAATTCTTGTTTCTGTGATCGTGCCTCTGTAATTCCATCGGTATAACCAAAAAGCATATCACCTGTTTCAAGTTGAACTGTCTCAATTTCATATGATGCGCCCTCTATTGGGCCTAAAGCAGGTCCGGTACCAGTAAGTCTCTTTTTAATTCCATTTTTATCCAGAATAAAAAATGGTTCATGCCCCCCATTGACATAATAAACCGTACCCGTGAGAGGATCAATTGCACCAAAAAATAAGGTAACAAACATACCATCCTCTCCATGTTCTTTGGAAATATACTCGTTGGTTAAAAACACAGTTCTCAAGGCATCTTCCGGGATCCATTTGCTATCAGCTTCATTGAGCCTGCATGAATCGGTTCCCGAGCTGAATGATCCTGAAAAAATGCGCAGCAGGCTTCTGGTCAATGCCATAAAAAGGGCTGAGCCAACACCCTTGCCACTGACATCACCAATCACAAAGCCCAAATGGTTGTCCGGCAATTCAAACACATCATAAAAATCACCCGACATTTTTAAGGCAGAACGAAAATATGATGCAATATCGCAGTTTCCAACATTTGGTAGTTGGTTTGGCAAAAAATCTTTTTGAATTCTTTTGCCTTGTTCCAATTCATCATTGAGTGCTTTAGAATACTTTAATCGCTCTTCTGAAACATCCAGAATAGTTTTTAACATTATTGCTCTTGATACAACAATGGCTTCAATCTCATCGGCACTGTTGTCAGGCAGATCAACTTGACCTGCATTGGAAAAATCTTTCTGTGCTTTTTTATTAGATGCTGCAATGGCTTCCAACGGGGCAATTATGTTTTTTTCCAAAAATTGTTTTAGTGTCACCATCATAAACAAAACAATAATGGCCACAAGCACGGTAATCCGAACGCTGTACAAAAATAGATCGATAGCAGTGGCATCTTCTGTGATCCATTTATATCCCAAAGAATAAACAAGCAAAACAACTTCGATAAAAAGAATTCGCCAAAAAACACCCATCAGAAGAATTTTTCTTACACTTCCTTTTTTATTCTTAATCATAATTACTCTCACATTCCTTTTTTGAAAACTAAATAATCAATACGTTTTGAACATCGTCGGGGTTTTTATAAAAGACCTATAATGCGCCGGTTGTAATTACTGTGTGACCGCCTGTTTTTTTTATTATGTAAAGCTGTCTGTTTTAGACACCCTTCTGATTTTCCGCTATGGAGAAAATTTTACGCGTTAACTTTGCCGGAATCAGTTCCTTTTTCATCTGATCTGTAAGGGCCTTCATAACAAACCACTGCCCGGAAGACACAACCACCAATTCAAATGAACCGTCTTCATGCATTACCGCGCCACAACCCGATGCCCCAATTAGCATTCGTCTGTTGATATTGCCCTTGGCATTTTCACCCCGTCCGAAGAACACAAGTTTTTCATCAACGCCGATGGGTCTGAGAAATTGATAATTCAGATCAACCGAAACACCTCCATTCGCATAGGCCATGAAGCCGGCCCAACCCATAGCTTCATCGAGAACTGCCAAAATGGAAATCGGGTGAAGAAAGCCATTGCGCTGAAAAAGGTGTAGCGATTTCCCATCATCATCATTGAAACCTGAAAAGGCACAGACGATTCTGCCATGGGGACTGTCCCATAGATGAAATTTTCTTTTCAACCCCGGTAGGGAACGGTCCACTCCACAGACAAAACAGTTTCGATAATGGGGGATATGTTCAAGCTTCCCCTCAATTTGGGAAAAATGATCCGGCATATAGGTATGAATCATTTCATCTTTTTTTGAATTATCAATACCGAAATCGATTTCTCCTTTTATATACGGCATGATTTGATTCTCCAGACAAATACTGCCGGATATTCCCAAATCTGTGGGAACAACATCAATTGTAACCTCATCACCTACTTTTACTTTAGCCCCCCCCATTTTAAAACGACAGTTAAAGGGATACTTGAAATCCATATCATGTAGACAATGTGAAAAATCAGTTGAAAGCTCAATGATTGCCCCCATTCCGATACCGCCATGGGGAATCCCTACCCACCCTTCCTTGCTGGTATCCATGGAAACGGTGGTGTGGATATTATCGTTATTTTTGACAATGAGTGAATCCTGAAACAAAAACGAATGGACAAAATCCGTAGTCATAATGTCATATCCTTGCTAAGTGTCGATTCCTTGAAAGTGAATTATTGTCACTCAAAACTTCACTTTTTACTAAATTTATGCCGTGCATATATCTTTTGGATATCCGTTTTTTATCGATAACCTTAAACCACATAACAAAATTAGGTATGCGGCTGTCCGCATAACACTCAAAATTGAAATAATATGCACTGAGTCTGTTTGATCATTTTAAGAACTAAGAAATTTCCTATCAGCATTCTTATGGGTTGTAAATCAATTTAGATATTTTTAAGATTACTTTATACATAATAATATTTTTTTTAATACATTCTGGCTAATGGTATTTTTTATACATACACTTGTCATGTTAAAAAATTTTTACTTGTTTATATTATCAATTCATTTTATAAGATACTGCGGTTTTTTGAATCGATTTTGTACGGATAATACCGATGGTCATATCGTTATGGTCATCAAACAATAGAAACAAGACTACAATTTTTAGGAGGTTTTATGTCAACTTTAGTATTTGGTCACAAGAACCCAGATACAGACTCAGTTGTTGCTGCTATTGCACTGGCTGATCTTAAGAAAAAACTTGGTGAAGATATTGCACCAGCCATGCAGGGTGCTTTGAACCCTGAATCTACTTTTGTATTGAATAAATTTGGTGTTGCCGCTCCTTCCGTGGTTACATCTTATGCAGGAAAAGATGTATACTTAGTAGATCATTCTGATCTGACTCAAAGCGCGGATGATCTTGGCGAAGCCAACATTCTTGGCATTGTTGATCATCATAAACTGGGTGATGTTACAACTGGACAGCCTTTAGAATGCTGGATTTGGCCTGTGGGCTGTACCTGCACTGTTATTGCTTCCATGTACAACTACATGGATGTTGAAATTCCCAAAGACATGGCTGGCATCATGCTTTGCGCCATTCTTTCTGACACGGTTATTTTCAAATCAGCCACATGTACTGATGCAGACAAAAAAATATGTGCTCAGCTTGCAGAAATCTGCGGAGAAAGTGACCTTGACACATTGGGTATTGAAATGTTCAAAGTTAAATCTGCTGTTGATGGTACTCCAGTTCGTGAACTGGTTCTCCGCGACTACAAAGATTTTAATATGAGCGGTAACGGCATTGGATGCGGACAACTTGAGCTGGTTGATCTTTCCATCGTTGATGGCATCAAAGCAGATCTTGAAAAAGACATCCGTGACCTGAAAGCTGAAAAAGGTCATCATACAGTAGTGTTGATGCTTACTGATATTATGAAAGAAGGGACTGAACTGCTAATCGCTTCTGATGATGAATCTATTATTGAAAAAGCTTTTGGTGTTGCTCCTGCAGATAGCAGAGCATGGCTCCCAGGAATCATGAGCCGTAAAAAACAGATCATTCCAGATCTTGAAAAAATATTCGGTTAATACCGATACGTTAAAATACAAAAAGGGTTTGGAGCAATGCTCCAAACCCTTTTTGTATATCGCACAACAGTCTATCTCTATACTTTTTCCGACTGCCTCAATATCTGATTAATCTTTTCAGAAAGTGTTTCCACATCAAAGGGTTTAAGAATAAACCCATCACACCCTTTCTCCAACATCTGTTCAATCTGATCTTCTCGACTATATCCAGAAGATAAAAGCACCTTCATTTCCGGATCAAGGATTTTGATATTGTCGAATGTTTCTGTTCCATCCATCCGGGGCATAACCATATCTAAAACGACTAAATCTATGTAGATGTTCTTTTTTTTCAAAACTTCAAGGGCCTCTATACCATCGTTTGCTGTTTGAACTTTATAGCCAAGTGTTTCCAGCATCTCAGAACAGACTTCTATCACACCTTTTTCATCATCAACCAGTAATATGGTTCCCTTGCCATTTATAATCGCTTTTCTTTTCAACAAATCTTTTGTTTTATTCACACGGGTAGGCGTCGCCGGGAGGAAAAACATAAATGCGCTACCCTCTCCTGGATGACTCTCTACTTTTAAGGTACCTTTATGGCTATTAATTATCCCGTAGGCGGTTGCAAGTCCAAGACCCGTTCCCTGACCTCTTTCTTTTGTCGTAAAAAATGGATCAAAAATTCTATTGATAATCGCGTCATCTATTCCACTGCCTGTATCTGCAACCGTAATTTTTACATATGTTCCCGGATTTTCAATTCCATATTCATCCAAAACTACATTCTCGGATTTAATAAGGATTTTTCCACCATTTGGCATGGCCTGATAGGAATTGACAAACAGGTTTAACAAAACCTGTTTTATTTGCCCCTCATCCACAACCGTGCCCCATAAATCTTTGGCAAGATACTGCTCAATCACGATATCTTTTTTTGTTCTTCCAAACATTTTGGCAGACATTTTTAAAAGATAATTCAAATTAACTAGAATACTTTCCTGGCATGTTTTCTGCGCAAACCCCAATAATTGCTTGGCCATTTCAGCCCCGCTGAAAACATAATCATCTATACTGGCAAGGCGTTTAAATTCATCACTATCATGATCAAAACCACTTTTCACTAAAGATGCATATCCTTGAATCCCCATGAGAATATTATTAAAATCATGGGCAATGCCTCCGGCCAATGTTCCGATCGCCTCCATTTTCTGAGCCTGCCGAAGCTGATCTTCTAAATTAACTCGATCAGTGACATCTCTTGCCACAGCATATACTCCATTGAATTTCTCATTATCATCTTCATCAAGAGCGTATATAGGGGACACTTTTATCTCCATAAAAGCATAATTATCATAAGGATCATAACTACTATCAACTTTTTTTGATTTTTGAAATCTGAAGTGCAAATCACCACTTTCTTGAAGCGGTGAAGAATCTCCTTTGAACTGAGTTAAGGCCGCTGCTTTTGAAAAATCTGATTTATGAATAATATTTTCAAAACGAGTATTAATAAGGTCTTCTTTTGGGAATCCCAGAAAATTTTCAAACTGCTGATTTGCGAAGGTAAAACAACCCTTTGTGTCTAAGGTGAAAATTAAATCAGGAGAATTATTCACCATATATTCATATTGGCGTTCCGAAGCTTCTAATTGGGCAGAAACAGTTCTTTTTTCCTGGATTAATTTTCGTTGGGAGAGTGCATTCTTAACCGTTTTAATTAACTCGGCATATTCAAACGGTTTTTTAAGATAATCCCAAGCTCCCATTTTAAGAGCCCGGATAGCAGATTCAACAGATGCATATCCTGTAATCAGGATGATAATTACATCACCATCCATGCCAAAGATATGCTCCATTACTTCATACCCGTTCATCCCGGGCATGCTGACATCTAGCAGTACCAAATCAAATTTTTTCTGCCCAAAGATTTCTATCGCTTGAGTACCATCATAGGCACTACTGGCTTCAAATCCTTCTCTTTTCAGGCAAAGTATAATATTTTCAACAATTCTTCGTTCATCATCAACAACAAGTATCTGTTCAGATCTCATATGCTATCCAAATATGATTAATATTATAGCAGCACTATCTTGCCAATTCTCACCCGGCTGCCGTGGATTTTTCATGGCAGACAAGACCGCACCTAAGGCACCTGTCTGCTTCAGCATGGGCTTGTTCTTTGGAAAAGCCCGTTGAAAAATTATCTGAAGATCCTATTTGGATCTTGGATACTTGCATGATATTTCGAGCGGAAAGGTTAACAGCCATCAAAGAAGAAATGTCCTGAATCGGTGACTGTTCTGTAATAAAATCAGATGACTCTTGAAACGGAAGATTATACATCAAATTATGAATTGCTGCGGCAGCTTTTCGGCCTCCGTTAATAGCAGCGACGACTGAAGGATATTCACTAATAACATCCTGATCTGAAAGCAATCCCAGTTCTTTGTTGGCATCAGGTTTTTTGGGCAATTCAATACCTTCCCAAATAAGAGGACCGTTTGTTGCAACATCTGCTGCCTTATGGGCTTCTTCATCATTTCGAACAGGAACAAATACAAGCTCAGGAAATCTTCCAGAGCCGATGATTAATGTATCTGCATCAATATTATATTTTTCGCCTGTATTAAGCGCAGTATATTCAATGGCTTTTAAGTGTCCTTCTTCTCCAACAACCTTAGTTACCCCAACATTGTAAACAAGGGTAACTCCAGCGGTTTTAAGGGCGTCCATAGCTGCCTGATCAAGACCGGAATCATCTTGGTCCCTTCTTACAAGAACGGTTATTTTATCAGCTCCGTTTCCTTTTAGTATTTTTGCAGCATCAGGCACTCGAATACTGCCTCCTGCAATGACAACATTTTTTCCCGAAGTAATGGTGATGTTTTTATCAGACTGACTTCTAAGCAGATCAATCAGTAAGTATGCCCCGGGGAATACAGAATCAGCCTGAGAAATATCCTTTCTGGCAAGTCTGGAATCCCAACCACCGGTCGCCGTAAAAACTGCTTCATAACCCTCTTTTAAAAGCCCATCAATGGTAAAGTCTACGCCAGCCTTGGTTTGTGTTTTAATTTCAACACCCATTTGACGGATACCTTCGACATCCCAGTCCACCACATCCATATCAAGCCGCTCTCTATCAATGGCTTTTCTTAGAATCCCGCCTAACATATCCGTGGCTTCAAAAACAGTGGGTTCATGACCCAGTCTTGCCGTAAAATATGCAGCAGATAGCCCTTCAACACCGCCACCAATAACAGCCACTTTTTTCCCAGTGTCCGGTGCCTTATATGGCAATATCCGTTTGTCCTGTTTCATCTCATAGTCACAGACAAACCGTTTTAAATTATTAATTCCTACAGACTCATCCTGCAATAATCGTCGACACTTATGCTCACAAAGTGCCGGGCAGATTCTGGAAATAACAGTAGGGAAAGGATTTCGTTCTTTTATTACTTGAACTGAACCTTCGTAATCCCCTTCTTTGATCAGATGGATATACTCTTTAATATCAATCCCTGTTGGGCAAGCTCTCTGACAAGGGGTTATACACTCTTCCATGGTGTATTCTCGCATGATCCGACGGGTAACAGATGTCAGACGGATAATGTTTTTAGGACATACCCGTTCACAGGCACCACATCCCGTACATTTTTCCTGATCCACTTTTGGCAGACCATCAGGCCCAATAATAAGCGCACCAAACATACAGGCATTTACACACGTACCCAGTCCCAGACATCCGATTCTACAAACTTTCATACCACCAAACAGCAATGATGCTGCCCGGCAATCGGTAATCCCCTGGTAACGATACTCCATATCTGCTTCATCTTTACTGTAATAACATCCCGGCCCTGCAAATTCAGGTTCTGAATCAGAGACAGACACGCCCATAATTTGCGCAATAGCCATGGCCACATCATCTCCGGCAGCTACACAGGAATTTACATCCTGAACGCCATCAACTATTGCTTGAGCATTGGCATTACACCCTGGATATCCACATCCGCCACAATTGGCACCAGGTAGTGCATCATCAATGGCAACCACCTTTGGATCTTCATAAACATAGAATGCTTTTGAAGCAATTACTAAAACCGTGCCAATAGCGACACCAAGCCCACCCATCATCAAAATAGATTGAAACATTTATATATATCCTTACTCTTTGTATTTTTTCAATTTAACCCAAAAATATAACAATCTTTACTGTATACCCTTCTGAAAAATGAAAAGTCAATATCATCGATAAAAATATTATAGGGGAATTGACAATATTCTGCTTACAGTGTACTTAATTATTCGTTGTCAGGGCAAATAAGTACAATAGTTTAAACAACATACTCCGGGAAAATAACCATGGAACGCAACACATTAATAATAAATGAAAATGAACTGAGTTTTGAACCTGGTGAGACAATTCTTGAAGTTGCACAGCGCAATAAAATAGATATCCCCACTCTTTGTCATTTAAAAAATACCATCCCCACCACCACCTGCAAAGTATGCGTAGTGGAAATAAAAGGCGAATCAGAGCTTGTTGAATCCTGTGCCACAAAAGCCAAACAGAATATGAATGTGTGTACTGAATCTTCAAAAGTGATCCAGGCACGAAAAGAAAATATAAGCAAATTGCTGGCTTCGGGCAATCATAATTGTGCCATTAGAGACTTTGATACGGCCGACTGGACCTCTTTTCAACTCAACGTCCTTAAGGATGATGGCAAAGAAGATCTGTGCCCTGTCTGGGGAGATTGTGAACTACAGGATCTTGCCTACCGATATCAGGTAAAAACGCTTGGCATGCCCTTAAATGGCATCCAATATGAAACCGAACGGGCCAACCCTTTTATTATCAGAGATTTTTCACGATGTATCCTTTGCGGCAGATGCGTTAAGGCCTGTAAAGAAATCCAGGTAAATAATGCCATAGAATTTGGTGACAATGGCAATAAAATTATAGCAAAAAATGATGCAACATTAAAAGATTCAGATTGTGTCTTCTGTGGAGAATGTCTCCAGGTTTGTCCTGTCGGCGCTTTAATACCGGACAGATCCTTCAGAGATGAACGATTTAAAGATACCCAAAAAACCCGCACCACATGTTCTTTTTGCGGCGTCGGTTGTCAGATGGACTTATTTGTACAAGACAATAAAATTGTTAAAGTAGACGGTGCCAGCGAAAATCTTCCACCCAACAATGGCAGCCTCTGTGTTAAAGGCCGGTTTGGATATGATTTTGTATCCTCACCTGAACGCCTGACCACGCCATTAATCAAAAAAGACGGCAAACATGTGGAAGCATCCTGGGATGAAGCCCTAGACCTTGTTGCCACAAAATTATCTGCCATTAAAAATGAATTTGGCCCTGACACCATAGGCGTTTTAACCTCTGCAAGGGTGACCAATGAAGACAATTACATTGCCAACAAATTTGCCCGGGCGGTACTGAAAACGAACAATATAGATCATTGTGCCCGACTCTGACATAGCTCCACCGTAGCCGGTCTGGCTGCAGCATTCGGAAGTGGCGCAATGACAAACACCATTGCGGATATCGAAACCTCTGACATGATACTTGTCACAGGCTCTAATACGACAGAAAATCACCCGGTTTTATCCAGCTTTGTAAAAAGAGCTGCCTCAAAAGGCAAAAAATTATACATTGTTGATCCTCGAAAAGTAAAACTGGCAGAATATGCAGACAAATGGCTTCGCCCCACACCGGGAACAGACATTGCCTGGATCAACGGCCTGATGCATGTCATCATCAAAGAAGACCTTCATGACAAAGCGTTTATCAAAAATCGATGTGAAAACTTTGATGATTTAAAAAATACAGTCGAAAAATATACGCCGGAATACGTTGAAGGCATTACCGGAATCAAGGCAGATGATATCATCGAAGTTGCAAAAGCATTTGCAAAAGCTTCTGCTGCTACAATTTTATATTGTATGGGTATCACCCAGCATACATGCGGTACTGACAATGTAAAATCCCTGGCTAATCTTTCCATGCTCTGCGGACATTTGGGCAAACCCGGTGGCGGCGTCAACCCTCTCAGGGGGCAGAACAACGTTCAAGGTGCCTGTGACATGGGTGGCCTACCCAATGTATACCCTGCATATCAGCCAGTAAACAATGATGATGTCAGAACAAAATTTGAAACCGCTTGGAACGTCAGGGACTTATCACCCACTCCTGGAATCCCCGTCACTGAAATGATTCAAAAAGCCCATGACGGTGAAATGAAATCTTTATTTGTTATTGGTGAGAACCCCCTGGTATCTGATCCCGACTTAAACCACGCCAGAAAATCCATTGCCAACCTGGATTTCTTTGTGGTTCAAGATATTTTTATGACCGAAACTGCACAGGTTGCAGATGTCGTACTTCCGGCATTCTGCTTTGCTGAAAAAGATGGAACATTCAGCAACACAGAACGACGGGTACAGCGGGTCAGAAAAGCAGTTGAAGCGCCAGGAGAAGCTCGTCAAGACTGGGAAATTCTTTGTGAAATTGCCACACGAATGGGATATAAGATGTCCTATGCGAACACAGAAGAGATTTTCAAAGAGATTGCCTCGGTCACACCTTCTTATAAAGGTATTACATGGGAAAGAATTGATAAAAAAGGCATCCACTGGCCCTGCCCGGATGAAAGCCATGGAGGAACCCCCATTCTCCATACCACCCAGTTCACTCGTGGTAAAGGCATGTTCCATGCGATAGAAAACCAGCCTCCAGCAGAGCTGCCGGATAAAGACTATCCGTATATTTTAACAACTGGACGAGTATTATATCATTATCATACTGGCACCATGACCATGAAAACTGCTGGGCTTAACATAATGTCCCCGGAATGTTTTGTGGAAATATCTGCTGGAGACGCCAAAAAAATAGGCATGGCAGATGGAGGCCTGGTGGATGTTTCTTCTCGACGAGGCAAGATTACTGCAAAACTTCAAGTTTCATCAAAAGCCGTGGACGGGACCGTTTTTATTCCTTTCCATTTTGCCAAGGCTGCAGCCAATGAATTAACCAATGCAAAACTAGACCCCACAGCTAAAATACCTGAATTAAAAGTCTGTGCCATAAAAATAGAACCTGCAACTGCATAGATATTTATAAACTAACCTAATAATAAAAAGGGCGGATGATTTATTTCATCTGCCCTTTTTTATGGATCTGTTAAGTTTGTAATAACCCTACAAAATATCTCCAAACGCTCTTAAAATAAAATTCATAGAATAATGAATCTTTAAATCTGCCTGATTTTCTTTTGCTGCCTGATTGATACTGGCCCAGCACCCGGGGCAGTTTGTGCTGACATTTTTAGTATTTGTTTTCATAACCTGTTCAAATTTAGGTTTACCTTCAAGCCCGACTTTAACATGATCATAATCATTTCTAATGCCCGTTGAGAACCCGCAACACGGCGCATTATATTTATTATTCTCCATCTCGACCACTTCTACTCCGGCAGCCGTGTGTAACCCCCTAAGTGCCTCATAAAAACCATCACCCAATTCACTGCTGTAACAAGAGTCTGCCACAACCATTTGCTTAGCAAAGGGTTGTTGAATTTTTATTTCACCAGCATTATATTTTTCCCAAAGCCATTCATATAAAGAGATGACTTCAAAATCAAGTTTTACCCCATGATAATTTGGCCAGACATTGCCCAGGTAATTTGCACATGAACCGCAATAACAGACCAAGCGCTTTGTATCCAAAGAAGACAATAGTTGATACGTACGATCGACTGTCTTAGAAAAGAATTCATAATCTCCGTACCGGTGAGCAATCTCACCACAACATGCACTTTTGGGAGCAAATTTTGGCAGTTTTGCAAGGGTTTTAGAATCCACAAGCCCTTGAGGCACAGAACGGCCATAACATCCGACAAAGAGCACATCGTCTGATTTAGGAGGCACCATTACCCATTGATCAAGAATCGCTTTATCTTCTTTAGTCCCTCCTTGGTATAGATCATAAAAGAAACCGGACTCACTTTTCCCTGTCATCATATAATCTGCACTTGGCGGAATGACCTTCCCCTGCTGTCTGTTTTGTTCAACCATCCGTTCCATAATCAGCAAATACGGATTTAATCCTTCCGGACAATTCTGGTTACAGCTATAGCAAAACATACACTCTTTCAGAACTCTTTTGGGCTTTTCTCCTTCAATCAAACGCAAGATCTCAGCTTTTGACTCATCTTTACCCATTTTCATTACCGGGCATTTTTGAAGACATAAACCACAATTTAGACATCCGGTATCTTCTTTTTCCTTTGGGATAAATCCGTCAATATAAGATTGGCTGACCATTTTCTCTCCTTTTACATCGTATTGTCTATTTTAAACTTTGGTTTGACACATGTTTTTTTACTAACAACAACCTACCACTTGCCCTTTTTGATAAAAAGTGGCATAAACGACAATATTTGATTGGAATGCGACATTATGAAAAATATTACAATTTTAGCGCTCCACAACACCATCGCAACAACCGTATTTGGACCCATGGATATTTTCTTCCAGGCCGGTTTACTGTGGAACCATATCAATGGGATCCTCCCAAAACCTCTTTTTAAAGTTAACATTGCCTCCATTGATGGCCAACCGGTAAAATGCCTTAACAATGTGATGATACAGCCACACCAATCCATTGAGTCGGTTAAAAAAACCGACCTAATTCTCATACCAAGTATTACGGATATTGAAAAAACCATAGAATACAATGCTCCGACGATAAAATGGCTTCAAAATCATTATGAACGGGGTGCCAGTATCGCCAGTGTTTGCACCGGTGCCTTTCTTCTGGCACAAACCGGACTTTTAGACGGCAAAACAGCCACCACCCACTGGGGATTTGTCGACCAGTTTAAACGCATGTATCCTAAAATTAATCTTAAATCTGAACGCTTGATCACAGATGAGGAAAACATTTATTGTGCAGGTGCTTTAGGTTCTGGGATTGATCTTTCACTCTATCTTATTGAAAAATTCTATGGGCATGAGATTGCTGTCCAGTGTTCCAAATCTTTAATTCACGATATGGATCGAAGTTCACAATCACCCTATAAGGTCTTTCAATTTCAGAAAAACCATCCAGATGAAATTATCAAAACATCCCAACAATGGATTGAAGACCACTTTAGCGAAAAAATAGATATCAATCGGGTGTGTAAAGTTCATGGGCTAAGCCGAAGAACATTTGAACGCAGATTTAAAAAAGCCACAGGTGATCCACCCTTGCTCTACTTGCAACGAACTCGAGTGGAAGCTGCCAAAAGGCTGTTGGAAACAGATAACTGCACATTTGGTGAAATCTGCTATAAAGTCGGCTATGAAGACAGCGCTCATTTTAGAAAAGTATTCAAAAAACACACGGGTGTGCTCCCAACTGAATATCAAAAAAAATTTGCAATAATCTAATCGGCTTCGAGCAGGGACACAACCTGTAAAAAATCTTGTGGAGGCTCAGAAGTAAAAGAGATTTTTTTACCTGAGTATGGATGCCTGAAAGAGAGTTTCCAGGAATGAAGCATTTGTCTTTGAGCGACACTCTTTTGTTTTCTAAATCGTCTGGGCTGATAAACCCGATCTCCAATCAAAGCGCGGTCTATTGCATAGAAATGAACTCGTATCTGATGCGTTCTTCCCGTTTTAAGCAATGCTTCTACAAGACAGGCATTTTTATACTGCTGTTTGACTTTCCAAAGCGTAACTGCAGATTTTCCATCATCATAATTAACTGCCATTAATTTTCTTTTTACAGGGTGTCTACCGATGGGCAGATCAATTACACCATACTCTTCAGAAAGCTGACCAGAAGCCAAAGCCAGATATTTTTTCTCTACCCTGCGTTGCTTAAACTCTTTTTGCAAAAAACTGAGCGCCTGCAACGTCTTTGCCACCACCATAAGACCGCTGGTTTCTTTATCCAGACGATGGACAATACCCGGCCTAAAAGGATCACTTCCTGACATTTTGATTTGAGGATAATAAAACAGCAGTGCATTGACCAAAGTATTTGACATATTACCGGGAGCCGGATGCACCACCATCCCGGGTATTTTATTGACGATCATCATATGAGAATCTTCAAATATAATATCCAAAGGAATCGACTCTGGTAATATTGAGGTGTTCGCATCTTGAGCCACAAAATCCACCTGAATATGATCACCTATCTTTACTTTATAACCGGATTTTTTAGCCACTAAATTGACTAGAACCTGTCCGCTTTGAATAGAAGCCACAGCACAACTTCTAGAACACGAATCAAGCTGCGAAGAGACCACCTGATCCAATCGCTTACCTTCAAGATCTTTTTGTATTTTAAATTCTTTTTTCATCATAAAAAAAACCGGCGAAAGATGACAAAGCTCGCCGGTTTTTCAAACTTGTTTAATAATAAAGGGTGTCAGGTAAAAAGGTTTTCAATCTCCTGCATCATGGATACTTCATCAATATCCTTAGCAGTAGACAGCTCTTGAACCAATAAATTCTGAGCTGTGTCGAGAAGTTTTCTCTCGCCAAAAGAAAGATCTTTTTCTAGTTTTAACTGAAAAAGGTCTCTAAAAACTTCTGCCACGTCATAGATTGAACCGGTTTTTATCTTGTCCATGTATTCCCGGTATCGCCTATTCCATGTCTGATTATCAGCACCCCGCGCCTTGGCTTTCATAACCTTGTAGACTGCTGGGACCTCTGTTTCCGGAATAACTTCTCGTAGACCTACAGATTCGACATTAGATGTTGGGATCATAATCACCATGCCATTTTCCACGATTTTCATCATGTAAAAATTCATGGTATCCCCGTTTATCTCTTTGCTTTCGATTGACTCAATACAGCCAACACCGTGCGCAGGATAAACAGCTAGATCACCTTTTAAAAATTCCTTTTTACTTGTTACTACATGTTCAACCTTGTTTTTTCTGGATTTTTCACCCATTTAATACCCCACCTTTATATTTAAAAACAATTAGCCCATTCTCAAGCAGAGAACCATATTTTAACAACGTTGTCAACTAATTTTATTTTAAAGGCCCATGGAAATTTGAAAATAAAAGCCAAACAGATTACTACATCATTGGTATAAAATATATTCATCGCATCACGAACTAGTACAAAGATTAAAAGTAATTCAGAACAAATTAACGATTGGAATTAAATGCATTCATGGCAGCATTTACACCTTTTTCAAGAATACAAAGACAGGCATCGGATGCCGTTTCAATGCACTGGTTCAAAGGAATGATTTCATCCGGAGCAAACCGACCAAGAACATGACCAGTGACGCCTCTTCCTGACCCAGGATGTCCAACACCGACCCGTATACGAATGCAGTTATTTTGACCGAAAACATCGAGGATAGACCGCACGCCATTGTGACCGCCATGGCCGCGACTCTTAACTATTTTTATCTGGCCAAAAGCAAGATCCATATCGTCATGAATCACAACGATATCTTCTAAGTTAATTTTATAATAGGATGCGAATTTTTGGATGGGGTAACCGCTTTTATTCATGTAGGACAAAGGCTTAATAAAAAAAACATCTTTATCCTTGATCCTGGTTTTCGCATATTCAGAATCAAAACGGGACTTATCTATGGAAAGACTAAATTTTAAAGCCAACGCTTCAACAACTAAAAAACCTATATTATGACGGGTCTGGGCATAATTTTTACCCGGATTTCCCAGACCCGCAACAATTTTAAATTTTGAAGTTGCCATTTACAAAGAGATTATTCTTCAGTGGCTTCTTCAGCAGGAGCAGCTTCATCTGCAACTGCTTCCAAATCATCGTCCTCTTCTACTTCTTCTTCTTCAACACTTGGAGCCACAATTGTAACTACCGTAAAGTTGACTTCATGGGGAATCTCAATGGCATCACCAAGATCAATATCTTCAACATGAACAGCATCACCAACTCCAAGTTCTGTAATATCAACCTGAATGGTTTCTGGTGTATCTCCAGGCTTACAAACAACATCAAGTTCACGACGGATGATCTGAAGAAGACCTCCCTCATGCACCCCAACACTTTTACCCACAGCCTCAACCGGAACACTAACAGTAACTTTTGTATCCATTCCAATTTCAAGCAGATCCATATGAACATAATTCAGGCCAAAAGTATCCATCTGCAAATCTTTAAGCATGACTATTTTTTGTTTGCCCGAATCCCCTTCCACTTTAAGATCAAAAAACAACCCGCTAGTTCCATTTATACGGATAA
>JAWSVH010000112.1:0-48283 GCA_033852015.1 Desulfobacula sp. | reverse complement strand
CAAAGCCATTCATGTCAATCAACGACAGAATTATTTCGGAAGATGAGTTTAAAAAGATGCTCTCCAGAAAACCAACTCAGATGACTCAGGACTATTTTGTTGATTCAATCATTGAAAACCAGCTTCTCATTCAGGAGGCGGTTAAAATGGATATTAATAAGGAAGAAACCTTTAGACAGTCTGTGGAAAGCTTTTATGAACAATCATTGATCAAGACCCTTCTGGAACGAAAATTTGATACACTGATTGTCGATGTCAGCAGTGATGAGATTGAAAAGTATAAAATATTTTCAGGGTATAAATTTTATATCACCAAACATATTTTTTCTACTTTAAAGGATGCCCGGACAAATTCCAATGAAACCACCCAAAAAATAAAAGAAAATTTTATTGATCTTTCCGATGACCTTAAATTTATTGTAATGAACCTTGACAAAGGGAAATCATCCCGACCACAATTTAGTCGATTTGGTGTTCTTGTATATTCGCTTGATAAGATGGTAAAGAATGAAAAATCTAACGATGGTCTTGAAAAAGAGTTTAACATAAAAGAGGTGTCTTTATATATCCAGAATAAGAAAAAAGAACAACGGATGGATGAATGGACTGATCAGATTAGAGAATCTGCAGAAATCTGGAGGAAGAAATGAACAAACACCCACAGCATAAACGTCGAAATTATTTTATAAATAAGGAATTTCAGGGGCGTTATATTTTTAATTATTTTATTCTTGCCACCATTGGAAGTGTCCTTTTTATAGGAGTATTCAGTCTTTTTTCTTTTAATACCCTGTCGATTGTATACGACAATTATCACTTACAGTTGGGCGTGACTCCAGGGATTTTATTTAGGAAAATATTAAGTGCTCAATGGTTATTTGTTGTATTGGGAGGTGCGATTGTTGTTGTTATTACGCTAATATTAACGCATCGTGTGGCCGGCCCTTTTTATCGGTTTGAAAAAACTCTGGACGAAATGGTTGAAGGAGATATTTCAAACAAAATTGTTTTACGTCAGAAAGATGAGGGAAAAGATCTGGCGCAGAAAATCAATGCATTTAATTATATATTGGGGGATAAATTATCTCTGATTGAGAATTTTAGTGCCAATATCGCTGTATCTTCGTTGCAATTGAAACAACAATTGGAAGACTCTACCATAGATGCTCAAAAGTATATGCCACTTTTAAATGAAGTTTTAGATAGTCAGAGAAACATTCAAACCATGATTAATGATTATGAATTTTCCAGAGAAAAACTTTAAGCATTATATTTAGCATCTTATTCTTTTGCATTCTTATGTGCCTGGGTCAGGCGCTGTTTTAAATATTGGATCTCATCTTTGTTATATTCATACAGATCAAAACAATAGCCGTCTTCACCTAAAAGGCCTTCGGGTATCAGATCTCCTGCTTCATTTGGATCGGTGATCATCTCTCCATAAAAGCAGATAGACAACCAGCGTTCTTCTGGGTCATCATCAATCACATCCACCATGGCAAAAAGAGAGCGGTTTTTCTGACTGGTGTGGCGGGGACGAAGAGAATAACTTACACCCGCTCTCTCATTGAACTCTAAAGCCGTATTTTCAAGGGTTTTCAGATGATCATAGATTTCTATAAAGGCTTGTTTGTTTTTTGCGTCGGTATCGGTCCAGTTGTCAATAAATGTGTCAATTTTATGTGTTGGGGTCGTCATTATTTTATTCCTTAATATGTTTTAAAAGGTGACCAAGTTCAGGGAATATCAGATTGTTGCAGGCTAGTTTGCAGGCATTGATACTGCCGGGCAGGCAAAAGACAATACTTTGATTGATGATTCCGGCGGTTGCACGGGATAAAATGGCAGCAGAATCAATTTGATCAAAACTGAGTTGAGCAAACAGCGGGCCAAAGGCTGAAAGCTCTTTTTCAAATAAGGGGGTGACCGCTTCAATGGTTACATCCATGGGGCTGATACCTGTTCCGCCTGACATAATGATGATATCGGGTTGGATTTTTTGAGTAATCTCGATTGTTAATTCATTTATGGCTTCAAGATCATCGGTTACCATCTGATGAATGATGACTTCATGTTTTTCTTTTTTCGCCTGTTTCTTGATCCAAGCACCGGAAGCATCTTCAGAAATATTTCTGGTCGTTGAGACAGAAACAATAGCAATTTTGATATTCTCTGGAATGTTTTTCTTGTGTAAGTACGTGCTCATGGGAGTTAATCCTGTTCTATGAAAACACTATCTTGTTTGTCATGTTCAGTCACCAGCACATTTATCATATCCTGGTGCTCGGTATCGATGGAGATTCCTTTGTAATCTGCTTGGATAGGCAGCTCTCTGTATCCTCTGTCCACGAGGATGGCCAGTTCTATCCTTGAAGGTCTTCCAAAATCCATCAAAGCATCCATGGCTGCCCGGATGGTTCGGCCTGTGAACAAAACATCATCCACAAGAATAATATTCATATCATCCACACTAAAAGGGATATTTGAAGGACGAACAGTGGGTTGTCGGCTGATTTTTGTCCAGTCATCTCGATACATATTAATATCCATACTGCCCACCGGAAGCGTGACGTTTTCTATTGTCTGGATTTGATCTGCCAGTCGTTTGGCAAGAAAATCCCCCCGGGTTTGTATCCCCACAAGGGCAAGATTTTTTGTTCCTTTGTGCTTTTCTATGATCTCATGGGATATTCTGGTGATGATCCGTTTGAAATCCTGATGATTCAGGATGGTCCTTTTTTTCTTCATATTAACGGCCTTCCCTTGATTTATAGTGTTTTAGAATGTGTATCATCTTTTTTTATGGTGGGCAACACCTTGATTTTAACTTTGACTTGCTATAATTCAAAGTAAGATAAAAAATTATTTCTGATCAGGATAATGGCAAATGAAATTTGATTGTACCGGAGTGATCCTTGCAGGCGGGAAGAATAGACGGCTTCCAGGTAAAAAAAAGACATTTAGAAGAGTTGGGAATGAAATGATTCTTGAAGGCATTTATGAAGTGTTTTCTCAACTATTTAAAGAAGTGATCATTGTGGTAAACGAGCCTGAAGAATTTGCCGGGTGGGATCTGGCAGTGGTAACAGATATCATCCCAGCAGGTTGTGCCCTTGCAGGAATTCATACCGGGCTTTTTTATGCATCATTTCCACATGTATATGTCACGGCATGTGATACCCCTTTTTTAAATCTTAAGGTAATAAAACATTTAGTGGGGAAAATACAACCTGGATATGATGTGATTGTTCCCAGAACTCAAGGAGGACTTGAACCGTTATCTGCGGTCTATTCAAAAAGGTGTATCCCTTTGATTGAGGATAATCTTGAAAGAAACATTTTTATGATTAAAAAATTTTTTAAACAAAGAAAAATTATGGAAGTTCCCATGGAGGAATTAAAACCGCTTGATCCGGATATGCGGTTTGCCTTTAATATTAACACGCCCGAAGATCTTAAAATGGCTCAACAGATGCTACCTAAAATCAAAGATCGGGAAACCAAAGATTAGGAAATCAAGTAGATTATGAATATTAATAGTATGCTGGAACAAATTAAACAACATCCAGATTATCAAAAAGCTGGGATGATTTTATGTCACAATGGTGTGGTCAGACAAACGTCCAGAGAAGGACAAGCCGTGACCGGGTTAAAAGTGGATGTGGATCATCAGATACTGGATAAAATTATCCGTGACCAGAAAAAAACACCGGGAATCGTTGAAATTTTAATTTGGATCAATGAAGGGAAAAATCTTAATGTGGGTGATGATGTTATGTTTTTAGTGGTGGCTGGGGATATTCGAGAAACCGTTATCCAAAGTTTGACCGAGACACTTAATCGCGTGAAAACCGAAGCCACCAGTAAAGTACAATTTTTTAAAGAGGTATAGTTATGGAAGAGTTTACGCATCTGGATGAAAATGGGTCTGTTAGAATGGTGGATGTGGGATCAAAATCTGAAACCAAACGAACAGCTGTTGCAGCAGGCAGAATTTTGATGGCAAAGCAGACGCTTGAGCGTATTATGGATGCGAAGATTAAAAAAGGTAATGTTATTGAAACAGCCCGGATTGCAGGAGTGATGGCAGCAAAGAGAACATCTGATTTGATCCCCATGTGCCATCCATTAAATATAACCCACGCACAAATTGATTTTTCATTCGATCAAAAAGATATGGCAATTGAGATAAAAGCACAGGTTTCCTTAACTGGTAAAACCGGTGTGGAAATGGAAGCATTGACGGCTGTTTCTGTGGCAGCCTTAACCTTGTATGATATGTGTAAATCCTATGATAAAGCCATGAAAATTATGGATATTCATCTACAAAGTAAATCGGGAGGCAAAAGCGGAACCTATACTGCAAAATAACGCCATCAGCCTGGAACATTTAATTTGGATGGGAGGCGGCTTTATTGCCGGGGTTCTGGTCTGTGCCGTGCTTGCACGTTTTGGAAGTGGATTTCTTTTTAATAAGATAAGGCATGCATCCAATGAGGCATTGTTTGATAATTCTACACGATTCATGGAGCTTGCAGATAAATATTTTTCTTCTTATGTCAAAGAAGCTAAAAAAGATTTTGATATTAAGGGAAATGAAATTTTAAAAACGGTTGATCCGGTTCGTGATACGTTGGATAAATATGCAACCCGACTTAATCTGATGGAAAAGGATCGGGAAAAAGCCTATGGTACCATCACTGAAAAACTTGTGGAAATGGGCAGAACACAAGGGTTGCTTCAAACCGAAACAGGAAATCTGGTAAAAGCATTACGGGTGCCCCATGTGAGAGGACGCTGGGGAGAGGCTACTTTAAAACGTGTGGCAGATCTTGCCGGTATGGCACAACATTGTGACTTTGTTGAACAGCTTTCTTCTGGATCGGGTAAAGGGGCCGTTCGTCCGGATATGGTGGTGACCTTGCCGGAGAATCGTAAAATTATTATTGATTCTAAAGTGCCGCTGATGGCCTATCTGGATGCTCTTGAAGCACCCAATGAAGCCGAAAGGCAAGAACGGATGAAAAATCATGGACGGCAGGTGATGCAGCATATTTTAAACCTATCATCCAAAGAGTATTTTGAGCATATTTCACCCAGTCCCGAATTTGTTGTATTGTTCATTCCCGGAGAAAACTTTTTTTCAGCAGCCTTAAGTGTCTATCCGGACCTGATTGACAGAGGAGTTGAAAAAGGGGTAATCCTTGCGACGCCAACGACATTGATTGCATTGTTAAAAGCGGTTTCTTATTCTTGGAAACAAAAGAAAAGTTATGAGAATGCTGAAGAGATCAGGAATCTTGGAAAAGAGCTTTTTACAAGGCTTTGCAGCATGACCGACCATGTTAATCGTCTTGGAAAAGATATTGAAAAGTGCGCCGCAACCTATAATCGAACAGTGGGCGCCATGGAAACCCGGGTTATGTCTACGGCAAAAAAGCTTCAAACACTGGAGGTCTCTTCCCGAACGATGGAGGACATCCAACCGTTGGACGATGAACAAATATTGACCAGAACATTTAATAGACGATATCAAAACGATGAAGAAAAAAATTAATTCCCAGGTGTGGCTGTCTTGTCTGATAATTTTAGCGTTCTGTCTTGCTGGATGTCACCCCGGACTAAAAGAAGATGTGACGGCTTTTACCTCCTTAAAAAAATTACACTATAGACAGTATCCACAATTTGAAGATGATCTGGATTTTCATGGGTTTATTAATTCCATCGATCAGAGTTTGGTTTATTTTAACCGGGTACCGTTTGACCGAAAATATCACTATGGCAAAGAAATTTTTACGGCCACCCATATGATTTCCTCTTTGGAAACATTTAAACGTTTTTTGCTATCAAATCCATCTGTAGAAAAGTTGAATCAATTTATTCAGTCTCGTTTTTTGGTGTACGAATCTGTTGGCAATGAAGAGGACCAGGTTCTTTTTACAGGATATTTTGAACCCATATATTTTGGTAGCCTTGAAAAGACTGACGTTTATTCCCATCCGGTATATGCTCGCCCTGAGGATTTGGTGTCGATTGATCTGTCTGCATTTTCAGAAGAATATAAGGGACATAAACGGTTGATGGCAAGGGTAGATAAGACAAGCAAGAAAGTTGTACCTTATTATTCTCGTGAACAGATTAACTCAATTGAGGATTTTCACACCCGTTCGGTGCCGGTGGTGTGGCTTAAAAGCCGTATTGATCGTTTTTTTTTAGAAGTCCAGGGATCGGGGCGGGTTATCTTGAACAGTGGAGAGCAGCTCAGAATTCATTATGTTGCAAACAATGGCAGTGCCTATAGTTCCATTGGACGGTATCTGATTGATAAGGGTGAGATACCAAAAGAAGAAATGTCTATGCAGGCAATTAGAAAATGGCTTGAACAAAACCCCGAACGGATGGATGAGGTGTTGCATTATAATGAGAGCTTTGTGTTTTTTCAAGAAGAACAAGGGGGGCCTTTTGGTAGTCTTGGTGTTGAGGTTACATCCTTTCGTTCTATCGCCACCGACCGAAAGCTATTTCCAAAAGGAGGTTTGTGTTTTCTTCAAACTCAGTTACCTGACCGAATAAATATTTATCCGCTAAAAAAATGGGAAAAAACTTCTTTTTTTGTGATGAATCAGGATACAGGCGGGGCTATAAAAGGTCCTGCACGAGCAGATATTTTTTGTGGTAATGGCAGCTATGCAGAATTTACGGCAGGCCATATGAATACCCGTGGCAGGATGTTTTTCCTTGTTTTAAAAGATAACCAAGGATAGCCTCATTCTTTTAATCCCAGATTATTAAAAAATTGTCGGTGCTTTACTCGGTATAAATTCCTGTCTTCTTTTACCAGATAGAAAAAAGAAGTGTTGTCATCATCAAAACATTCGAATAGGCCAGTATAATCTTCCTGGTTGGTAATATCGCAGATACGCGATACATCATCATTGAATTTTTTACATACTTCAACCCAGTTTTCCTGTATGGCATCATCTTGCGTCGTAATTTTTTTTGAAGTTTTTTCAAATCTTACCTGAATAGATTTCATGATAACTCCTTTGAAAAAGAGTTGAGTGTTTATCGCTTGTACTTATGAGAACACGTCTTATTTTTTGTAGTATACGTTGGCAACTTAATCAGAGCAATAAAAAAAGTCATCGTGTTGCCAATCAAAAAAAAAAGGAGGCAAATATGGACACTGAATTTAGGTCAGACACAAAATATATTGTCGATCTTGGTATGCTGAATGCGTATAACAAAAAAGGTTGCGAATCCTGCAATCAAAAATTTAATCTTGGAGATACAGTGGTCCTGGCGTGTGGCGCATGGCCGGATGATTGTGCCAAATTAATCCATGAAAATGAGGCTGTTTTCGATAAACAAACCAACTCTTATTATGAACGAAGATATTATCATTCTATCCACTAATTAAACTGGATGTCTGAATGGATTCAGGTCCATTCGACATCAGCTGAGCTGAATTTTAGAATGACCTTTTTGCCCGGATAGAGCTCAAGGCGGCTGACTTGGTCTGGAACCAGTCGTATGGTAAAGGGTAGGTCCTGTATATTGATATTGATAAGTACATGCCCGCTTTTTTCTCCCAGCAACATTGAAACAACCTGTCCTGATAATTGGTTGTCTAAACTTTTGTTTATTGGTTCTTCGAGATTGAAGAAGAGATGATTTTTCTTGATAATAGCGGTATTGCTTACTTTTTTAGGTTTTTTAAGTGTAATAACCTGCCCGTCTTTGAGTTTTTTTATCACAATGCTCTTATCTGTTTTCTCAAAAGGGCCTTGGATAATATTTTCAAAACCGGTGGCAAAGATATTCCCGTTTGAAACGGACAATTGACGATCGCTGATCGAATATAGCCATTGTAAATCATGGCTGGCAACCACAAGGGTGGCTCCCCATTGATCCCGTGCGTTAAGTGTTGCTTTGCGGATCAGTTTAGCACTTTGACTATCTACATTGGCCACGGGCTCGTCTAGGAGCAGGACCTCTGGTTTTAAAATCAGTCTTGCGGCCATGGCAACTCTTTGGGCTTCTCCGCCGGATAGTTGATGCCATTTTCGTAAGGCAAATCTCTGATAGTCAAGTCCGACATTTAAAAGAGCAGTTTTTACCCGCTCTTCAATATTGGTTTTGTCCTTGCGAATATTTAAGCCATAAACGATATTTTCAAAAACTGTGCGTTTTAAAAGATAAGGTGTCTGGGTCAATAAAGTGACTTTTGATCTGACAGATGGTGAAAAACAAACCTCTTTTTTCCCTTTGTAAAAGATATCTCCGTGGGTGGGTCTTAAGGCAAAGGCCAACAGCTTTAAAAGTGTCGTCTTGCCGCTGCCGTTTGATCCGATCAGTCCGGTGATAGATCCTTTTGTAATATCCAGCTCATCAATATCAAGAACAGCGGTCTTCTCATAATAGTGACGGATGTTCTTTAAATGGTAGATGATATTTGTTTGCATTATTGTTTCCTTAAAAAAGATAAAGACAGATTAACGATAAATGCAATCAGTATTAAAACAAGTCCAAGTGCGATCCCATCTGCAAACTGCCCTTTGTTGGTTTCCAAGGCAATGGCAGTGGTAATGGTCCGGGTATGGTATTTAATATTTCCCCCAACCATCATGGAAATGCCCACTTCTGTCATAACCCTGCCATAGGCGGTGACAGCTGCCGCCAGAATCCCATATCGAACTTCCCACAGGCAGGTGATTAAAATATTGCGTTTGCCAGCTCCCAGGGAAACAAGCGTCAGTTTTAACTCTTTATCAATGCTTTCCACAGTTGTGGCAGTAAGGGCTGTAATAATGGGAAAGGCTAAAATGGTCTGGCCAATGGCAATGCCGGTAAGGGTAAATAAAAATTCGAATTCTCCCAAAGGTCCTCGGTGGGTGATAAAGGCATATACAATCAGGCCGATGAAAACAGTTGGAAGAGATAACAGGGTGTCTACCAGTGTTCTAAGGTGCCTTTTTCCTTTAAAATCAAAGTATCCGATTAGAAAACCACAGGGCAAGCCTGCTCCGAGGCTCAATGCCATGGAGCAGGTCGATACTTTTAAAGTGGCCCAGATTGCCGTCCAGGTTGAAGCATCACCATTTATTAAGAGGTCTATGGCTTTGGTGAAACCCTCAACAAGATAGTCCATGGCAACCTTTTGATATTATTTTTGTTATTCCGCGTTGGGTATAAACAGTTTTTGTTTTAATAGTCTGAAATCTTTTATCAGGTTTTGGGCATTTTTAGAAGCCATCCAGCTTGAGAACTTTAATGCAAGCTCATATTTGGCATTCGGACAATTATCTGGATCAAGTGTTATTACACTATATTGATTTAAAAGGATGCCGTCTCCTTCAACCAGAATTGTTAAGGGCGCATTGTTATCTTTTTGGGATTGATATTTTATATATGACCCTCTGTCGGTCATGGTATATCCTTTTTTATTCTCACATACATTAATGGTGGCCTGCATGCCTTTTCCTACTTGTAGATACCAGGACTCTTTGTCGGGCATTGGTTTGTCAGTGGATTTCCACAGCAGTTTTTCTTTTTTGTGCGTACCGGAATCATCCCCGCGGCTTACAAATACGGCTTTTTTGTTTCTGATCTCGGCTAGGGCGTCTGATATCTTTTTACCTTTTATAGCGGCAGGGTCCTCTTTGGGGCCAATGATAACAAAATCATTATACATGATTTGTCTTCGGTCTTTTCCATAGCCGTTTTTGATATATTTGGCTTCTGCTGGGGGGGCATGAACTAAAAGGACGTCTACATCACAGTTTTGGCCCAGCGCCAGGGCTTTGCCGGTTCCAGTGGCCGTCCATTTCAATTCAATGCCGGTCTCTTTTGTAAAATAGGGAATCAAATAGTCCAGAAGGCCTGTTCCGTCTGTGCTGGTAGTGGTCGCCATCATCAAACTTTTATTTTCTGCTTGCACATGGTTGGTTGGAATGGTGATGAGGATAGCCATTAAAAAACTTAAAAAAATTATTGTTTTATTCATTATTAAATCTCCGATATTATAGTTAACATACGATCTCTAAAGTAAGTTCGAATATGTTAATATCGAAGATGAGTCAACGAAATATTCACAGGGCTGTTGAAAAAGGAGTAATGCTTACAGATAATAACCGATACTAACTATCGGTCTTTTAAAAATAGGCTGTGATATTCATCTTCATCCATATGTTTTTTGATCTTTTCATTTACAAATAGATAAATCTCTTCAAGTTCTGGTTCAGATAATCGTGGGAGAAGTGCCGCTAAAAAAGTGTCTTCACTGAATTTTTGAAGATAAAACATAATCGTTTCTTCATCAGTCGCACGGTTGAGTCCAAAGGCTCCAAGGCCTTTATAATTCTGGATAAAGTTATGTGTATCTTTTTTCATATTTTCCTATTCCTCAGGATCAAGTCCTTTGTGAGTGATAAAATAGATAGAACACGATGGTCTGTGTTTGCAGTATAATTTGGGATCTTTGCATTTAAGGCATTCACGGCAAAGATAGATTTCATATTTTGCACATCGGTAAGCGGTTTGTCTTTGCGGATGTTTTATACATACTCCCATAATTCTTCTTCTATATCAGGTGTGTGGCCAATAAATCAAAACAATTTTGTGACGGTTATTTCTAATGTGGGATTTTTTAAATGGCAATAATTTAATTTTTGATTTGAAGGTTTACTTTGGATATAAAGTTATCTATACTTTTTAAAAAGAATTAGAATTCTATCTTTTCTGTCATTCAAGATACATACAAGGAGCTCCTATGGATTTTAAAGATCTGGCATCGCGGTTGGGGATCGATGAAGAAGATTTTATGGAATTGGTTGAACTTTTTATCACTACATCGTTAGCTGATGTGGAGAAACTTAAGAAAAGTGTTCTTGAAAATAGTTGCCCCGATGCTTCTGCTGCTTCACATTCTATTAAGGGTGCAGCAGCAAACATGGGTTTTGAAGAGATCGCAAAGCTCACGACTGATATGGAAATGCAGGCTAAGCAAGGTAATGTTGATAACTTTGATGTCTATATCGCTGATCTTGAGAAGATGGTAACGGCTTTGAATAACGCATAGTTTTGTGAAAAGGTCTTTTTGTTATGGGTAAAAAACGAACCTATACCGTGTTGGCAGTGGATGACAATTTGTTGAATTTAAAGCTGATTGAAAAATCCTTATCCAAGGAAGGGTATCGGATTTTCATCGCAGATAATGGTCCCAAAGCAAGAGAAATTGCCTTGGATGAAAAGCCTGATCTGATCCTTTTGGATATTGAAATGCCGGGCGAAAGTGGTTTTGATGTTATAGAAAAACTCAAAGACAGTTCCCAAACAAATGCGATCCCTGTTATATTTCTCACCGGGGTTATAGAGGTGGATTCAAAACTTAAAGGGTTTGAATTGGGGGCCGTGGATTACATTACAAAGCCTTTCCATCCTCTTGAGGTTCTGGCAAGGGTCAGAATCCATCTTAAACTATCCATTGCGACCAATTCGCTGATTGCTGATCAGGCAAGTAAGCTTCGTCAGGTTACAGAGGCCCAGGTTGAGATGTTGCCAACTCCGGAAGATAATCCAGGCGCTAAATTTGGTGTTTACTACCGTGCTCTGGAAGAAGCTGGTGGAGATTTTTACGATATCCTGAATATTTCAGAGCATATTACAGGGTATTTTGTGGCGGATTCTTCAGGGCATGATATTAAAACAAGCTATATGACAGCATCTGTAAAAGCACTATTGGCGCAAAATTGTACGCCGGTATATTCTCCTGCTGAAAGTATGAAAATGATTAATGATGTGCTGGTTGAGATTTTATCCGGGGGTAAATATCTGACAGCTTGCTATATGCACATCAATCGAACAACAAAGAAAATAAGCATCATCAATGCAGGTCATCCACCTGTAGTTTGCCTTCCGGTAGACGGTGAACCCTTTCTTATTAAATCAGACGGGGATATTTTGGGAATGTTTAAGGATCCTCATTTTGGTGCGGTCACCATTGATGTGAACCCCGGGGATAAGTTTTTTATTTATTCTGACGGTCTGGTTGAATCAGCGGAAAATAAAATTACCTGGGCAAGTGGGGCAGACAGCCTTTTGCCTATTTATAAGCAAGTTTCTAAGGTGCCGTATGAGCAAGCTCCGGAAGCACTTATCAATATCCTTTTTGGCGATGACTCTTTTCCAGAAGATGATATCGTTGTGTTATGTGCAGAGGTGTAAAGTTATGGCTTCAGCAAAATCTATTTTTAAAACAGAACAAGCAGAAGATTCAATTAGATTTGTTTTTTCTTCTACCTTAAAAAATATCGATAGTGTTTGTGAAAAAACAACAGATTATTTGCGTTCTAAAATTAAGGGGATCGAGTCTCAATTGTTTCCTATTAATCTTGTGATCCGAGAGGGACTGACCAACGCAATCCGGCATGGAAATGCGAATGATCCTCAAAAAGAAGTCAGGTTCTTTCTAACGATAAAACCAGGTTCATCTATACAGGTGGAGATTGAAGATCAGGGAAGAGGATTTGACTGGAAAAGGCAGCAGAATGAAGATTTGCCTGGAGATGAAGAGCACGGCCGTGGTATCATCATTATGGACACCTACTTCACCAATTATTCGTATAATGACAGAGGTAATATCCTTTATCTTGAGAAAGATATCTCCGCTTAATTCTCCTCTTCTGTGTTTTGCATAGCAGAATATATATCTGTTTTTGTTCCATTGTGTGAAACCAAAATGAACTGCGTTATTATTTTTAAATACTTGTCTTGACAAAGACTAATTTCTCGTCTTATGATCGGTTCACGCGAATGGATGAAAAGGTCACATAAGCAGTCCAATGCCAGGGATCAAGGTTCAGAGATCCCATATTGAATTTAGAGACACTTGTCAGGTTGGTAACCCATTTAAAAGAAATGGGAGTGGGTTGATCAACCCTGAAAACGGGCACTAAGATAAATGTCGCCCGGAATGATAAAGTAAAATATGTGATAACCTTTTGGGCTCACATAAAAATTTATATTTTAATCGGGAGCCATTTTGTTTTTTAGAATGGTTCTCAATACAGCTTGGGCAGGTAGGCGATCATATCTTTTGCCTGCACCCGGTTTTACTTAAATTGTCTCATTATCATTGGAGGGGGAAAGCTATGAAAACATTGAAACATTTGTCCTTTACCTTAATTGCTGGTTTGTTGGTATTGGGTTTTTTATGTCCAAATGTGTATGCTAAAAAGAACACTGTTGTTATTGGATTTACCGGTCCTTTGAGCGGCCCTGCTGCTCAATATGGTCGTGACAATGTGGCTGGTCTGGAAATGGGTATTCAGGACATCAACAAAGCGGGTGGTATCAAGGTTGATGGCAAATCCTATATGTTTGAGTTAAAGACATATGATGATCATATTGATCCCACTGCAGCGGTTAATAATGCCAGGCGCCTCCGATCCAGAGATGGTGCAATAGCGATATTTAATCCGATATTTAATACCCTGGCTCCCATGATGCAGGTTAATCAGCAAAAAGGTTCTGAGTTTTTATTGATGGCCTATACCAGTACTCCTAAAATAGACCAGATGAAAAACCCTAATACTATTTCTATTCCCCCACCATTTTCAGCTCCAGTCATGGCATTTACTAAATATGCCTGGGAGAAGGGTTGGAGAAAAGGTGCCATGGTCTGTACCTTAGGCGCATACGGAGATGCATGGAGAAAAGTATTTAGTGCCGTATGGACAGCAAAGGGTGGTCAGATTACAGCGGACAAACCTGCCAATTATTATACAGAAACAGATTTCTCAGCGCAGCTCAGTGCAGCACTAGCAACCAAACCTGAATTTTTACTTATTGGTGGTCCATCCGATCCAACAGGTCTAGTTATCGAACAGGCCAGAAATCTTGGGTTTAAAGGTGGATTCATTCTTATTGATCAGGCCAAAATGGGTTATATCTCGCAAGTCGGCTTTAACGGGGACTTGAGTAAAATGAACAATGTGATTGGTGTAGCCAGAACAGTAGATCTTGGTCCAGCGGAAATTATGCAGCCATTTATTGACAGGTATAAAAAAGATTATGGCCGGGTGGCAACATCTGAAAATGTATTAAATTATTCTGCGATGCAGATGTTGGCTGCTGCCATGGAAAAAGCCGGAACCGTGACAGATGTTAAGGCAATCAAAGCAGCATTTTCTAATATTTTCCCCATGGATATAAAGAAAATTCTTGTTTCTTATCAGGGAATTCAAGAGACAAGAATGGTCGTACCTACAAGTATCCAGACCATTGAAAATGGGGCGTTTTCAAAGACCGTTGTAAATATCTGGTGGACAAAATCTGATGCGGATTTTCAGAAAGCTATTTCTGTAATTCCAGATACGGGTTCAACCTTTGTAAATGTACCTTTGAAAGGATACGCTCAATAAGGTTTTAATTTGTTTCATTCTGCCCGATACCTTAACGGTTAGGTGTCGGGCAGCGCTTGTTGTATGGAGTGCATCCGTTTTATCGGCCCGTTGCCTGCGATGTTGAAGAATTAAGTTTACACCTCGCTATATGTACGGCTCCACAGCGGTTCACAAAATAAATTACGACTATGATCTGATTAAGAGGTGAGTATTAATGGAACTTTTTTTGCAACAGCTGTTTAACGGCATTATGTTCGGTAGTACCTATGCCATTGTGGCGTTAGGACTGACACTTGTCATGGGGATTCTCCAGATCCCCAACTTTGCCCACGGTCATCTCTATATGCTGGGGGGCTACGTCACGTATTTCTTTATCAATAATTTAGGGATTGGGTATTGGGGAAGTCTGGGACTTTCCATGATTGTCCTCGGATTTGTCGGGGTGATAATGGAGCGAATCGTCTTTCGTCCTTTAGAAGGTCAGCCTCATATTAATCCTTTTATTGCCGCCATTGGTGCGTTGATTTTTTTAGAATCTCTGGCACTGGTAGTTTGGGGCCCGCAAGGGATGCGTATCCCTAATCCGCATCCCCAGATTATACATGTATTTGGTATCACTGTGGAGGTTCAGCGCTTGCTGGTGATTGTCGGTGCCGCGGTAATGATTGTATTACTCCATCTTTTTTTGAAAAAGACAACAACGGGTACAACAATTGAGGCCGTTGCACAGAATAAGGAAGGTGCCATGCTCACTGGCATTAATGTGAATCGAGTCTCATCGATGACATTTTTTATTTCCTCTGCAACAGCGGCTTTAGCTGCAAGCTTTTTATCTCCGATCTTTCTTTTGACCCCAGCCATGGGGGCAATTTTAGGGATGAAGGCATTTATTATTGTCATTCTCGGGGGTATGGGAAGTATCCCCGGGGCTATCATTGGCGGTTATTTCCTGGGGCTTACCGAGGCTTTGGGAGGTGGTTATATTTCTGCAGAGTATAAAGATGTTTTTGCCTTTTGCGCGCTCATTCTCATCTTGTCATTTAAACCTACCGGGCTATTCGGTAAGCAGGAGGGCTAAAACATGTTTACAAAACCGATTCATACCAAGCTGTTTTATCTGGTTCTTTTCATTGTTGCACTGTTTTTACCGTTGTACGTACCGGATTCTTATATGTTTCAGATCGTGATCATGAGTGTGCTCTTTGCCATCGCCACTTTGGCTATGAATGTAATCCTCGGTTATACCGGGCAGGCCTCTTTAGCCCATGGTGCTTTTTTTGGACTGGGTGCTTATGGGGTTGGTATCATGACAAATGCCGGGGTCTCATTTTGGCTGGCACTGCCTGTGTCCGCAGTTATAGCTACCTTTGTCGGGCTTCTGATCGGGCTGTTGGCTTTTAGGACTCGTGGACACTATTTCGCTATTGTCACCTTGTGCTTTGGTGTCGTTTTATGGCAAGTTTCCGGTAATTGGGTAGAGGTCACCGGCGGACATAACGGGATATACGGTATTAATGGTCCGACACCTATTCCCATCCCTTTTGTAGGAACATTGGAGTTTTCCAGCCAGCCAGCACAATATTATATGGTGCTGGCCTTTTTATTGCTGACGCTTTTTGTACTTCATCGGGTTATCTACTCAATTTTCGGGTTAAGTTTTATGGCAATCCGGAACAATGAAGAACTGGCAGATGCTGTGGGCATTAATACTTTTGCGACCAAATTGATTTCTTTTGCAATAGCTAATTTTTTTGCCGGGATGGCAGGGGGGATTTATGCCGCCATTATTGGTGCGGTGAGTCCAAGTGCCATCAGTATTACCATGACCTTTAATTTCTTGATTTTTCTGATTTTAGGGGGGATGGCAACATTGCCTGGGGCTGTTGCAGGTGCCTTTGCGATACCCATAATCATGGAATTATTGCAATTTATGGAAGATTACCGGATGCTTTTTTTCGGTGCCTTGCTTGTTGTGGTGATCATCTGGTTCCCATTGGGATTTGTCGGTGGCTTGAAGGCATTGAACCAGAAAATTATCGCCTGGCGTCAATCTAAGATTTCGGAGGACTCAAATGCTTCAAGTTGAATCGGTTACAAAGAAATTTTCTGGGCTCGTTGCGGTTAAGGATTTGAGTTTTGAAATTGAGAAGGGTCAAATTTTAGCGATTATTGGACCGAATGGTGCCGGTAAATCCACGGCCTTTAATTTGATTACTGGAACGCTTAAACCCACATCGGGCAAAGTATTTATTTATGATACTGATATTACAGGTATGAAACCGTATCGTATTGTTACCAAGGGAGTGGCGCGAACATTCCAAACGACCAGCTTGTTTGATCAGCTCAGGGTGATTGATAATCTGATGCTTGCCTATAAATGGCGAACTAAAATTGGGTTTTGGAATACCTTGTTTCATACATCTGCATGGAAAACGTACCAAGCCCAGGCGTTTATGCGTGCCATGGAGGTCCTTGAGTTTTTAGACCTTGCAGATAAGGCGGAAACTTTTATCCCAGCTTTGTCCCAGGAAGAACAAAAACGATTGGCCATTGGTATTGGTATTGTGAGCAAACCCAAGCTTTTACTGCTGGATGAACCCACTGGTGGCCTGATCCAGGATGAAACGGATCGGATAACCCAATTGATTCGCAGGATTCGAGATGAGCAGGGAATCACGGTATGTGTTATTGAGCATAAAATGCAGATGATCATGGATTTAGCAGATCGTATTGTAGTGCTTAATTATGGCGAGAAAATTGCAGATGGGCCACCAGAAGCAATTAAGTCGGATCCGGCTGTGATTGAGGCCTACTTGGGGGGTGAATAATGCTTGAACTAAAACAGTTACATACAGATATTGGTGAGTTACATATCATCCATGATGTCTCTTTGAAAATTGAAAAAGGAGAATTTGTTACTCTATTGGGTAGCAATGGAGCCGGCAAGACAACCTTGTTTCGGACCATTGCAGGTATATTGAAACCTGCTGTCGGATCAGTGGAGTTTAATGGTGTTACCATTAATAAATTACCTGTCCATAAAACAGTGGAGTTGGGAATTGTGTTGTGCCCCCAGGGACGACAGCTTTTTCCTGAATTGTCTGTTAGGAAAAATCTTCAAATGGGGGCATATCCTCTGCGCGGCCAAAAAAAACGTATCCGTAAGAATTTTGATCGGGTATATGAGCATTTCCCCATTCTAAAAGAACGGACAAACCAGCTTGCCGGTACTTTTAGTGGTGGAGAACAGCAGATGCTGGCTATTGGTCGTGCGTTGATGAGTGAGCCTAATATGTTGTTACTGGATGAACCATCGATGGGATTGGCTCCTTTGATAGTCAAGCAGATTGCCGATGTTATTTCAAATATCAATCATGAACTGGATACCACTATTTTTCTTTCTGAACAAAATGCCAACATGGCCTTGAATATAACAGAAAGGGGGTATGTTCTTGAAAACGGAAAATGTGTGCTTGAAGGGTTATGTAAAGATTTGAAGGATGACGAAAATGTGAAAAAAGCCTACATAGGCGCCTGATAAAACACTAGTAAGTAGATTAAATAAATTAAAGGGTGGATAAAAACTGGCTGGCTACAGCTTGGATATTTATTCACCCTTTTTTTGTTCAGTCATATTTAATGACCCCATAACACAACTCTAATATGATCCTAATAAAATAATCGTAGAACACCCTTAAGATTTTTTTCATCTGTAATTATGTATTTAACTTGAATATTTAAGGGAGTAAACATGCAACGATTTACCAGACCTATTTTTATGGCCACCATAATGTTTTTCGCGCTATCCTTTCCAGTGTTTGCAGGGAAGCTGGTTATTAAAGGATCGACAACGGTTCTTCCCATTGCTCAAAAAGCGGCCGAAGCGTTTATGGCAGAAAATCCCGATGTTAAAATTTCTTTGTCTGGCGGGGGGTCAGGAAATGGTATAAAGGCGATTATCGATGGTACATCAAATATTGGTAACGCCTCTCGCTTTATCAAACAAAAAGAGGTGAATCTGGCGGGAATAAAAGGGGTGTACCCTGTTCCGTTCCGGGTGGCATTAGATGCCATTGTCCCGGTGGTCAATCCTAAAAACCCAGTAAAAAATTTAAGCATGGCCCAGTTGAAAGATATTTATCTGGGTAAGATTAAAAATTGGAAGGACGTTGGGGGGACTGCCGGCAAAATAGTTGTGATTTCACGGGACAGTTCCTCTGGTACCTTTGGGGTATGGAAAGATATGGTGATGCGAAAAGAACGTGTTATTCCAAGTGCGTTAACCGTTCCATCCAACGGGGGGATTGTTCAGGCCGTCGCCATCACCCCGGGAGCTATTGGGTATGTGGGCTTAGGTTATCTGAACAGCGAAATTAAAGCGGTTAAAGTGGATGGCATTTTGGGAACTGAAGAAAATACCCTGAATGGTTCTTTCCCAATTTCCCGTGGTTTGTTTATGTTCACCAAAGGATGGCCAACGGGTGATACCATGGCCTTTATCTCGTTTTTACTTTCTAAAAAAGGTCAAACCCTGGTAAAGCAAGCAGGTTCCATCCCCATTTTTGAGCTGTAAGGATATTCATCTTGAAACGTCAAAGTATCGATAACATGGTGCGGTCAGGATTTTTACTGGTCGCACTGTTTTCTATAACCGCCTTGCTTTTGATCGTGGTTTTCCTGTTTATTGAAGGAATCCCGATCTTTGAGCACATCAGCTTGAAAAAGTTTTTATTCGGGCACTTTTGGTATCCAACAGATGATCCGGCTGATTTTGGGGTTTTCCCTTTAATTCTGGGTTCTTTCTGCGTTACGATTCTTTCAGGGATGATAGCAATTCCTCTCGGGGTGATGACCGCAGTTTATCTGGCGCAGATTGCCCCCCAGCGTGTGGCCCAGATTGTAAAGCCTGTTGTGGAACTGATGGCATCCATGCCCTCTGTTGTCATCGGTTTTTTTGGCATGGTGGTGGTGGCACCGTTTATCCAGCAATTGTTCAACATTCCGGTGGGGCTCAATATGTTTAATGCCTCTTTAATGCTGGCATTCATGGCCATTCCCACAATATGCAGTATTTCTGAGGATGCAATTTTCAGTGTGCCAACAGCCTTGGAAGAAGCTTCTCTTGCACTGGGAGCCACTCACTTTGAAACGATTGTTAAGGTGGTAATTCCAGCATCACTTTCCGGTATATGTACTGCGGTAATTCTTGGGCTTTCCCGAGCAATTGGTGAGACCATGGTGGTTTTAATGGTTGCAGGTGGTGCTGCTATGATACCCGGATCAATTTTTGATCCCGTTCGGCCTTTACCAGCCAGTATTGCAGCGGAAATGGCAGAGGCACCGTTTAAAAGTGAGCACTATCATGCACTTTTTGCTATCGGCATGGTTTTGTTCAGCTTCACTTTTTTATTCAATTTGACTGCAGATTATATTTCTTATCGTTTTCGGCAAGTGGGAGAGGCCTCTTTATAATGATTAACAAACGCTTAAGAACTCAGAAAGTTAGTTTTTTTATGTTAAAAATGGCCGCAGCTTTAAATGGAATGGCCTTGGCAATTATTGTATATTTTATTGTGTCCCGGGGTTGGCAGGCAATTTCCTGGGAGTTTTTAACCCAGCAGCCAAAAGACTCTATGACCGCCGGGGGAATTTTACCCTGTATTGTTGGTACCATATCTTTGTGCCTGACAACTATCCTTGTGGCACTTCCCATTGGGGTGGCTTCGGCAGTGTATCTGAGCGAATATGCCACCCAGGGGAAACTGGTTAGGATTATTCGACTGGGAATTAACAATCTTGCTGGTGTTCCTTCGATTGTGTTTGGACTGTTCGGGCTTGCTTTTTTTTGTATTGTACTGAAAATGGGAGTCTCTGTAGCGGCCGGCGGATTGACACTTGGAATCATGACCTTGCCGGTGATTATCGGAGCATCTGAAGAAGCACTCAAAGCTGTTCCCAACCCGTATCGGGAAGCGTCTCTTGCCATGGGGGCCACCCAGTGGCAAACCATCTGGAAGGTGGTGCTCCCGGTGGCTTTTCCTGGAATTATCACCGGCTCAATACTGGGGGTAAGTCGTGCAGCAGGAGAAACAGCACCTATTATGTACACCGGTGCCGTGTTTTTTACGCCAGATCTTCCCGATTCAATTTTTGATGAAGTGATGGCACTTCCCTATCATATTTATGTACTGGCAACAGCAGGAACTGAAATTGAGGCCACGCGACACCTTCAGTATGGAACAGCCTTTGTCTTAATCGCACTGGTATTTGGAATGAATCTTGTGGCCATTATTATGCGGGCCAAAATGAGAAAAAAGTTAAGGACTTAATATAGATGGAACATCCTGTTAAAATGCATACCAAAGACCTGGATTTCTTTTACGGGGACTTCCAGGCAATTCATAATATTTCCATTGAATTTGCTCAAAACAGGGTAACCGCGTTGATCGGCCCATCCGGTTGTGGAAAGAGTACCTATTTGAGATGTCTAAACAGAATGAATGATCTGATCCCCGGTATTCGTGTGGGTGGTTTTGCCAGACTGGGCGATGAAGATATTTATGATCCAGGTGTGGATGTTGTTACATTGCGCAGAAGGGTGGGAATGGTCTTTCAAAAGCCCAATCCATTTCCTAAATCAATTTTTGAAAATATTGCCTATGGATTGAAAGTCAATGGTGTCAAGAATAAAGCTGTGATCACTCGTGTGGTTGAAAAAAGTTTAAAACAGGCGGCGATATGGGATGAGGTGAAGGATCGGTTGAATGAATCTGCCTTGGGGCTGTCAGGCGGCCAACAGCAACGATTGTGTATTGCCAGAGCCCTTGCCGTGGAGCCTGAAGTGCTTCTCATGGATGAACCTGCCTCTGCTTTAGACCCCATTGCCACCCAGAAAATTGAGGAGTTAATCTCACAATTATCTTCTAAATTAACGATTATTATTGTCACCCATAATATGCAGCAGGCCGCCAGAGTGTCGCACAGAACCGCATTTTTTTATATGGGTAAATTGGTTGAGATTAATGATACGGATACATTATTTACAAAACCAAACTTAAAACAGACCGAAGATTATATTACCGGTAGATTTGGTTAAGGAGTAAAACGTATGACAGGGCATTTGCAAAAAGAGATTCAGAAGATTAAAAAAGAAATTCTTTCCCTTGGGGCTATGGTGGAGGATCGTTTTAAAAAAGCAATTTATGCAATAAAAACTGAAGATCTATCCCTTGCCCAAAGAATCATTGATACTGATTTTCAAGTGGATGAACGTGAAATCGAAGTGGAAGAAGAGTGTCTGAAAATATTGGCTTTATATCAACCTGTGGCAACGGATTTACGGTTTTTGGTTGCAGTGATCAAAATTAATAATGATCTTGAGAGAATTGCCGATTATGCGGCAAATATTGCAAAACGCTTTAAAACATCTTCTGAGGATCCCAATAAATTTAAATATGATTACAGTTCTATGGCAGATCGGGCAGGAAAGATGCTTAGGATGAGCTTGGATGCATTGGTTCGGATGGATGTGGATATGGCCTATGATGTCCGTAAAATGGATCGTCAGGTAAATCTGATGAGAAATGAAGCGTATGATTCGATGAAAAAAGATATTCAAAAAGACCCTCATATGGTGGGTGAGATCATAAATATGTATTTGATTTCAAGACATTTAGAAAGAATTGGGGATCATACCACCAATATTGCAGAAGAAGTGATTTATTTGATAGAAGGGGAAATTATCCGTCATACATAAAGGAATGGATATATAAATTGACAAAGAACAACTGATTTATAACAGTGGAAATCAGGTTTTGGAATAAAATATAACAGGAATAAAATATGTCTAAAGAAACCATTTTAGTTGTGGATGATGAAGAAGATATCCTTGAGCTGATCAAATATAACCTGGCAAATGAGGGGTATAATATACTGACGGCACTAACAGGAGAGGTGGCCATTAAGGTTGCTCAGCAGTCCTCTCTGGACCTGATCGTTTTGGATTTGATGCTTCCGGGCATTGACGGTTTGGAGGTGACAAAATATCTTAAAAATAATGAGTCCACCCAGGAGATTCCGATCGTGATGGTGACTGCAAAAGGAGAAGAATCTGATGTGATTACCGGTCTTGAATTGGGTGCAAATGATTATATTTCCAAACCGTTCAGTCCAAAGGTTCTGGTGGCACGAATCCGGGCAATTCTTCGCCGGCGTAAAAAAGTATTAAATACGCCAGAGAATAAAATAAAAACAGAAGGGAAAATGGTGATTGATACAGCCCGGCATCAGGTGACCATTGAAGGCGAAGAGCTGGAGTTGACTCTGTCTGAATTTGAATTGCTTTCTTTTCTTGCAGATAAAAAAGGTTGGGTATTTACCCGGGGGCAGATTGTGGATGCCATCCGGGGAGAAAACTATGCAGTTACTGAAAGAAGTATTGATGTTGTGATCGTGGGATTGAGAAAAAAACTTAAAAAATATGCGACCCTTATTGAAACCGTCCGTGGGGTTGGCTACCGATTTAAAGAATAGACATATGGTTAAAAATAAAAAGCTTATTTGGCAAATTTTCCCATCTTTTCTGATTATTACGTTGCTTTCTGTTGCTGCAGTCACTTCGTATTCAACAAACTATTTTAAAAAGTTTTTCTTGAATAATTCAGAAGAAGAGTTGACCATCCGTGCAAAATTGTTACAGAAAAATTTCGGACAACTGCTAAAGTCAGGTGAAAATCAATATCCGTATATCGATGCGCAATGTAAAGATATTGGCAAAAGTACCGGCACCCGGGTGACCATTATCCTTCCTTCTGGAAAAGTCATCGGGGATTCTTTTGGCGATATTGCTGCGATGGAAAATCATATGCGGCGCCCGGAGATTAAGGCCGCTTTAAAAAAAGAAAAAGGGGTCTCCATGCGGTATAGTTCGACCCTTGATAAAAATATGATGTATATCGCGCTTCCTGTGTTGTATGAAGGTACCGTCGTTGCTGTTGCCAGAACTTCGGTATCTGTGACTGCCATTGACAGAGAAATCAATCGGGTTCGAAATAAAATTTTAATCGCGATGTTTTTTATTATTTTGGTGGCCGCAGCTGCCAGTTTACTCGTTACCCGGCGGATCACCCATCCCATTGAACAGATGAAAACCGGAGCGCTTGAGTTTGCAGCTGGTAACTTAGGAGAACGTCTTGCGGTTCCAGCGTCAGAGGAGTTGTCAGAGCTTGCCATAACCATGAACAGAATGGCGGGTAATCTGGATGAAAAAATCAGGGATTTCAAAAATAGAAGTATGGAGCTCGAAGCGGTTCACAGCAGCATGCAAGAAGGGGTGATTGCCATCGATGAGAATCAAAAAATCATCACCATTAATGATGCAGCGGCAAATATATTTAATTTTTCCGCAGCAAACCTCAAATCAAAATATATTCTGGAAGTGGCAAGGAATGTTGAGTTTCAAAAGTTTATCCAAAGAGCATTGGCGACCCATGAACCGGTTGAGGATGATATCCTTATTTCCCGGGATCAGGATCTGGTTTTAAATATTCATTCCACGGCCTTGTATGATATTTCTGAAAAGCGGATGGGAACCCTGATCATTTTTCATGATATTACACGCATCCGGCGCCTTGAAATCATGCATAAGGATTTTGCTGCCAATGTCTCCCATGAGCTTAAAACTCCCCTGACTGCGATTAAAGGTTTTATCGAGACACTTCAGGAAATGGTGTTGAAAAATGATACCCAACAAAGTGCTACCTTTTTAAAGATTATAGAAAAAAATGTTAATCGGATGGTGGATCTGATTAATGATCTTTTGGCGTTGGCAAAACTTGAACGCCTTAAAGGAACCAACACCCAGTTTGAATCCCAGAACATCTCTTATTTAATCCAGAATGCGGTTAATATGTGCAATGAAAATATAGTTCAAAAAGAAATTTTTGTGAACATTGATTGTGATGAAGCGATTCGTATAAAGGTGGATTCTGGATTGATGGAACAGGCCATCATTAACCTTATTGATAATGCAATAAAATACAGTCATAAAAAAGCGCTGATTACCATTGAAGTAGTACAAAAAGAGACCTTTGTGGATATTGCTATTGAAGACAATGGGAGCGGTATTGATCAGGAGCACTTGCCAAAGATTTTTAACCGGTTTTACCGGGTGGACAAGGCAAGAAGCAGAAACGAAGGAGGCACAGGATTGGGGCTTGCCATCGTAAAGCATATTGCTCAATATCATAAAGGCAAAATTGAGGTCAAAAGTATCAAAGACAAGGGGTCTTGTTTTACGCTCAGTTTGCCGGTTTAGGCCTTAACCAAAAAGCACACTGGCATTTTTCCCCAATATCATCGCTTTTTGCTTGGTGGTGATGTTGGATGTTTCAATATCCTTGAAATATCGGTCCGGAGGCAGCAACGGATAATCCGTACCAAATAAAATTTTATCGGCCAATCCTGCTGCAACGGCAATATCATAGATCTGGGGTTCATATAAGAATAAAGATGCTGCCGTGTCGTACCAGATGTTTTTCAATACTTGTTTGGCTTCTTTTTTCATGATGTTGTAAAATAAAATGCCACCACCCCAGTGGGCCAGGATAATTTTATTATCTGGAAAGGTTTTGGCAAGGGTATAGATTTGTTCCAGAGTCACCGGAGTTTTGCCAGAGTAGAGATGTCCCACCGGTTCATTGGTATGAATCATACACGGCAGATCCCCCATTTGTCTTAATACCGCCATGACCGGTTCAAGTAGATCCAGGGCTCGCTGATCAATTCCAGAAAGATAGAATGCCAGTTCTCCTGCGCCGCTAAGTCCTGCGTCTATACATCTTTGGGTCTCGTTGGCTGATCCGTCCCAGGCCACATCAAAGCAGGCAAGCCCTTTGATCCTGTTCGGATACTTTTGTACCGCTTCTATCACGGTGTCATTATTTTGTTTTGCATAATCTGGCGTGCGCCAGGGAAAACCGCAGACAACAGAGATATCAACCTTATGCCGATCCATGGAGGTAATCAAATCGTCCGCCGTACAGATGGTCGATTTTGGTGAATCATACAACAATGAGAATTCAGGTTCGTTATGAAAATATCCAGACCTGTCTTGTTTGATCTGTTCCGGGAAAATATGGGTATGTGCATCAATAATCATTTTAGTTATCCTAAATATTCGGGTTAGATATTGTAAAATATCTAACGGCAATATATATTAAATCCTTTATGTAAACAAGGGTGGAGTATCGGACCGTCATGAAGTATTACCCCGTTTTTTTGGATATTAAGGGCAAAAAATGCCTTGTGGTTGGCAGTGGACCAGTAGGGATGAGAAAAGCTATGGGGTTGGAAAAAAGTGGCGCTAAGGTGACCATGATCAGTTCAAACTTTGCCCCGGATTTTGATCAGCTAAAATCGTGCTTTACCTGTCGGGAAAAAGAATATGAAAGTTGTGATATACAGGATATGTCCCTTGTTTTTGCTGCGACAGACAGTGCGAAGTTGAACCAGCAGATCAAAAAAGATGCTTTGGATCAGAATATTTTGTGTAATGTTGCAGATGCCCCTGAACAAAGTGATTTTTTGCTCCCTTCAACCGTTGAAAGGGGAGACCTTGTTCTTGCCATATCCACATCGGGAACAAGTCCGGCAATGGCTAAAACGATCAAGCAGGATTTATTAGAAACCTTTGGGACAGAGTACGAAGTTTTCTTGTGCTTAATGGGGCAGATTCGTAAAAAACTTTTGGCCACAGGGCACAATCCGGATGAACATAAGAAAATATTTTATACACTCATTGAAAAGGGTATTCTTGAGTTGATAAAGGCAGAAGATGAAATACAGATTAATTTAATTTTAAGTGATATTCTTGGAAAGAAAACTAACTTCAAGGATCTTGTTTGCATAGAGGAGTGATAAATGAATCTTCAAACTGCTGATATACTGTTACAAATGACAACTGCACTCTACTTTATGAGCATGACAGGATATTTATTGTTTTTATTTAATCAAAAGGCTTTTTATCAAAAGAGTGCTTTTTCTTTAATTTCTGCAGCCATTGCCTTCCATTTAATCAGTATGGTGGTTTATACAGTAGCGATGGGACATGTCCCCATACAAAACTTATCCCAGAGTTTGTCTGTTGCAGCATTTGCGATTGGTTGCATGTTTTGGTTTTTTCACTATAAATTTGAGCTTAAAATTTTGGGGGTATTTGCATCCATATTACTATCCGCAATTATGTTGGCGGTCTTGATGCTTCCAGATGCGCCCGTGGAAAAAAATGCGGTATTAAGAGGCTTTTGGTTGTATTCTCATATTCTTTTAGTTTTTGCCGGTGATGCTGCGCTTGCTTTGGCCAGTGGAGCAGGAATTTTATATTTGTTACAGGAAAAAGGAATAAAAACCAAACACCCGGGATTTTTTTTTAAGAGATTGCCCTCACTGGATCTTTTGGATAATGTCGGATATACCTGCCTGACTACCGGATTTGCCTTATTGACCATAGGGCTTGTGGCCGGTTTTATTTATGCAAAAGCAATCTGGGGAAGATTTTGGAGTTGGGATCCCAAAGAGGTGTTTTCTGTGGGGACCTGGGTGGTATATGCCGCCTTGCTTCATTTTAGACTCAATTCAGGGTGGCGTGGAAGAAAATCTGCCATCATGACGATTATCGGATTTTTAATTATTATATTTACATTTCTTGGTGTTAACATGCTGCTTGGCGGGCATCATCAGGAATTCACAAAATAAAGAAACCACTATGTCAAAAATCATTTTAATTGGCGCAAACTATAAAACTGCACCTGTGGAACTTCGAGAAAAGCTTTCATTTACTTCGGAAGAAATGGTGGCAGCCTTAGAGCATCTTAAAAAAGATACAGATATAAAAGAAAGTCTTATATTCTCTACCTGCAACCGTACAGAGATTTTATATATTCCTGAAACCGGAGAGCAGATTGATAAAATAATTGCATTTATTGCGCATTATAAAAAGATAGCAGTATCTGAGTTTAAAAATAGCTTGTATATTTATAAAGAGGAAGAAGCAATTCATCATCTGTTTAAGGTTGCCTCCAGTCTAGATTCTATGGTTGTGGGAGAGCCCCAGATTTTGGGTCAAATCAAAGAAGCGTATCGAATAGCGGTTGCCAATAACTCTTCTGGTGTATTACTGAATCGATTGATGCATAAGTCCTTTAGTGTTGCAAAAAGGGTTCGAAAAGAAACGGGTATCGGAGATAATGCGGTTTCGATAAGCTATGCTGCGACAGAGCTGGCCAATAAAATATTTTCTGATCTGTCCCAAAAAAGTGTTATGCTCCTCGGCGCTGGAGAAATGGCAGAATTGGCAGTGGAGCATCTAATATCAAACAATGTTAAACAGATCGTGGTGGCCAACCGGACTTTTAAAAATGCCGTAGATCTGGCAGATAAATTTGGTGGCCAGGTTGTTAAATTTGAAGAAAGAGAATCTGCACTCAATGATGTGGATATCATTATCAGTTCCACCGGAGCGACTGAATATGTCTTGACCCGGGATCAGGTTAAGCGGGCGATGAAAAAACGCAATCATAATACCCTGTTTTTTATTGATATTGCAGTTCCAAGGGATATAGATCCAAAAATAAATTCAATTTCCAATGCCTACGTATATGACATTGATGATTTGAAAAATATTGTTGAATCTAATATTGAACAACGGGGAAAAGAGACGGTTAAAGCACAAAGATTTATTGAAGAAGCGGTGGTGAAGTTTCGTAAATGGATGGATGGGCTTTCTGTTGTACCCACGATTAAATCATTAAATGATAAAATGACATCCATTGTTGATATTGAATGTAAAAAAACACTTTCAAATTTAAAACATCTCTCGCCTGCTGATGTTGAAGCGATTAAGCGGATGACCCAGGCGATTGCCAGCAGGACGATTCATGATCCGATCTTGTTTTTGCGCAATACCGGAGACCATAGGGATGATTCTTTGTATTTGAATGTGACCCGGCAATTATTCAATCTGGATATTCCTGAAGAAAAATAGCCGGATATGTTGTTTGGGGCGTGCTAACGGGTTCTTGAGATGATTTAATTGTTTACATTTTGTAAAATTTTAGTATACTGATCGATGTTGGATGTTCTGGTAATTTTAAGATAAAGGGCAAATATTATGGAAAAAAAAGACTTAGAATTTTTTAATAATCTTTTGAATGACAGGCTTCAGGAGCTCCTCTCCCACGCAGACGATACTGTGACTGGTATGACCAAACCAAAAGAGAATTTTGCCGATCCTACGGACAGGGCTTCCCATGAAGCAGAAAGAAGTTTTGAACTTCGCATTCGGGACCGTGAACATAAATTGATCAAGAAAATTAAAAAAGCACTCTTACGTGTAGAGAACAAAACATTTGGTGTGTGTGAGGCATGTGAAGAAGATATTTCTATTGCACGATTGAAAGCACGTCCTGTGACCACCCAATGTATTGATTGTAAAACACGGGAAGAGGATATGGAGAAAGCTCTTGGCATTTAGCCGGTGCAAGATGTTCTTTGATTGATCTGCACATACATTCAACGGCCTCCGATGGATCATTCTCCTCTTTTGAAATCATGGCTCTGGCAAAAAATGCCGGGGTCACTGCTATTTCCATAACCGACCATGATACCATAGACGGTATCAAACAACTTCTGAAAAACCCTTTGCCTGCCCAGCTGGATTTTATTACCGGTGTGGAGGTCAGTTGTGAACCCCCCAAAGCATTTAAGCATCTGGGAAGTATACATTTGCTGGGATATGGTTTCAGCCTTTATGATAAACAGCTCAATACCATATTTGACACTGCAAAAAAGTCTCGAGAATCAAGAAATCCCCAAATTATTGAACGATTGAATACGCTTGGTTTTGATATCAGCATCGAGCAGGTCCGGGAGCGGTTTGGAGCAAATCAGACTGGACGTCCGCATATTGCAGAGTTGATGAAGGAACTGGGATATGTCCAGACGTTTAAAGAAGCCTTTGATAAATACCTTGGTAAAGATAAGCCAGCCTATGTAGATAAATATAAAATATCCTGTAAAACAGGTATACAAGCGATCCTTGATGCTGGAGGTGTGCCCGTTTTGGCCCACCCCGGTCTTTTGACGATGACCAAGAGTGGCGAACTCGAAGCATTTGTTGATACCTTGATAGAATATGGCCTGATGGGCTTGGAGGTATATTATACGGATCACGATGAGAAAATGACGTTCTTTTTTCAATCTTTGGCTGAACAGAAAAAACTGTTGGTTACCGGTGGGTCAGATTTCCATGGTTCATTCAACGTTGGGGTTAACCTTGGAACGGGTAAAAATAACTTGAATGTGGATGCTGCTATTTTTAGTGAGCTTGTTGAGCGTGCCCAACAGGTAAAAGAAGCGTATTGTCATTTGGATAATTTAGAAAAGAATATAGGGTATGTTTTTAAAAATAAGTCCTTGTTGGAGAATGCATTGTGCCATCGATCATATGTAAATGAGAATCAAAAATTGTGTGGCTCTGATAATGAGCGATTGGAATTTTTAGGGGATGCAGTTCTGGGGTTGTGCGTCGGTCATTTGTTGATGGAAAAAAGTCCCACAAACAAAGAAGGGGAGCTGTCGAAGCTGCGGTCTTCTTTGGTCAGTGAACCGGCACTTGCGGATATGGCAAGATTTGTTGATCTTGGCCGGTATATTCGGCTGGGAAAGGGAGAATCTCTTTCAAGGGGATTTGAAAAGAATTCTATATTATCCGATGCTTTTGAGGCTGTTGTCGGGGCGATATATATGGATGGTGGTTTTGATATAGCTTATCAGCTAACGTGTGATTTGTTTAGTCAGAATATAGGAAATCTTTTGTCAAACACCAGTATTATAGACTACAAAAGCATGCTTCAGGAATTTGTACAGGAACATGGCCATGAGACACCGCAATATGAGGTGATTAGCGAAGCTGGGCCGGATCATGATAAGACGTTTGAGATTGGTACAACTGTTTTTGATACCATATCCAGTGGTGTCGGGAAAACTAAAAAAGCGGCAGAGCAGGCATCTGCAAAAAATGCGTTGAAAACTTTAAAGCAGATTCGTTCCTGAAATCGTAATGGATTTCGCTCAAAAACCACTTGTCATCCCAATTTTCATTCCCCATTCAGGGTGTCCGCACCAATGTGCATTCTGTAATCAGTCGATCATTACTCAAAAAGATAAGACCGTCCCCGATCAGAAAATAATTGACCAAAAAACAATTGATCAGACTATAGATGAGTTCTTACAATACAAGGGGAAAAGAACACGGGTTGAACTGGCTTTTTTTGGCGGCAATTTTTTAGGCTTGCCAGAAGAGACAATCATAGATTTGTTGGAGATGATCCAGCCATATATCCATCAAAAGAAAATTGATTCCATTCGTTTTTCTACCCGTCCGGATACCATAAATCCAGATATTCTTAAACGGATAAAAGCATATAATATCAGCGCAATTGAACTGGGTGTTCAGTCCATGAATGATGATATCCTCAACAAAGCTAAAAGGGGCCACACCCATAAAGATACCATTTATGCCATTTCTCTGCTTAAAGAGTTTGGTTTTAAGGTTGGTGTGCAGGTGATGGCAGGTTTGCCCGGAGATACAGAGGAGTCATTGCTTGAAAGCACTCGAAGGCTTGCTAAATTAAAGCCGGATTTTGCCCGTATTTATCCGTTAATGGTTTTAAGCGGCAGTCTTGTGGCAAAGTGGTACAAGCAGGGAGAATATCACCCTTTAGATCTTGAAACGGTTATCCTACAGGTTAAGCAAATGTATCAAATATTTTCAAAAGCCAAGATTGAAGTGATTCGAATGGGGTTGCAAGCCTCTGATTTCATGACAGACGAATCAAAGGTGATTGCCGGTCCCTGGCACCCGGCATTCGGACATCTTGTATTTTCCAGTATGATGTATGATCAGGCATGTGAAAAAATAGATCGTCATATTAAGTCTGACAAATCAGATTCAATCGTTTTAAAAGTGCATCCCCGATCCGAATCCCGGCTCAGAGGAGATAAAAATAATAATCTGCGAAAGCTGCATGAGCAGTATTCTGAGAGTAAAATTTTAATCCAAAGGGATGATTCAATGCCTATTAACCTGGTGGAGATCCAGGGCTTAAAGGCGGAGTGAAAAATGCCGTGCCCCTATTTCCAGTTAAATCAATATCTGTTCCTTTTTGTTATTACCCAGAGAATCAAAGAGATAGAGAGCTAAATATATATGATCAATTTGATAGTTTCTCGCATAAAAAATCCAAATTGATTTCTTACGTTTGTTTATAGAAAAAAACGAAAAGAAATATCGAAATCGACCCATTTAAATTGAATCTTAGAGTTATTATCTAAGCGCTTTTAGCAATAATAAAAGCCCGTGTGTAAATGTTTTAATTACTCATTAATTTCATAATAATTACTTTTATTTAATAAGATTGACAAAGACAGTTTTATCGTCTTATATTGGCGCAATTATATATAGTAAAAACATAGGCGCTTATTGAGTAGATAAAATAAAAGGAGGTGTTTGAAATGCCACTGGTTTATAAATCTTTAAAGTTAAAAGTATTATTTGTTGTTATTCTTTGTCTTGTGGGTGGTGGAACAAGTGTGTTCGCTGAAGAAGGAGGGGCACTTGACCCTATGCCCTTAAATACAATTTTAGAAGATATCATAAAAACAAACCCTGAAATTAAAGAAGCGATTGATAATTATCGTAGTGTTGTAAAAGAACTTTCCATTGCGAAAAGTGGTTATTACCCAAAAATCGGAGCAGAAGCCTCTACGGGTCCGGAAGTCACAGATGGTGTTGATACCAATAACCAAAAAGAAGAGTTTATCGCATCCCGGGCGTTGGTATATCTTCGACAGAACCTCTTTAAGGGAGGGGAGACAAAAGCATTTGTTGAAGAAACCGATGCCAGAATTCTTGCAGCTGCCTACGAGGTTATTACTGTGGCGAACAGGGTTTTTCTCGAAGCATCTGAAGCGTATGTGAATGTGTTGAAGACCCGCGAATTGTTGGAATTTTCAAAACAAAACGTGATGACTCAGGAACAAATTTTAAGTCAGGTAAAAGAAAGAACAGATGCCGGATTTACTCGAGTTTCTGATTTGATAAACTCAAAGGCACGACTTTCGCTAGCCAGGGGGAATTTCATTTCAGCCCAGCAGGATGTGAATCAGGCGGTTGTGAAATTTCATCGCCAGTTCGGCCGAATCATCCAGCCGGAACAATTTGTAATGCCTGAACCAGCTTATAAATTTCCAGATACAGTGGAAGAAACCACAGATTTTGCATTTCGCAACCATCCTGCACTGGAAGTTGCAAAATTTAATATTCATGCACGCAAATCTGCCTATGAAAGAACAAAAGCAGATTATTGGCCCAGTCTTGATCTTGAACTAAAAGGACAGTACAGCAACGACGTTAACGGTGATAATGGTGATACTACCCAGGCATCAGCATTATTGAAGTTGAGTTACCTGTTTTTTGATGGTGGAATTCGTTCCGGAGAAAAAGGTAAAAAGTATAATACCCTGCTTAAAGAATATCAGCGAGCCTATACTGAACGTAGAAATGTTAATCAAGCCGTTAGATTGGCATGGAATATAGATCAGGCAGAAAAGGTCAAAAAAGGGTTCCTTAATGATCATCTCTCCTTGAGCGCTGAGACCTTAGCAGCGTTTAAGGATGAATACCACTTGGGGCGGAGAACACTTATAGACCTTCTAAATATGGAAAATGAGTATCATTCGGCTAAGATTGCCAATTCAGGATCTAAATATGCTGATTTGACAGCATATTACAGGATTTCTCAGGCAACAGGGGTTTTAATTCATGAGTTTGATACAGGACTGTTGAAGGAGATGAATCTCCCCACTGAAAAACCCTATGATCTCGCGAAATATGAAAAAGAAATTCTGAATCCAAACCGTGATACCGATACGGTAGTAGATGTCAGTGATCAATGTGACAACACGGCCAAAGGCAGTGATGTTCTTCCTTTTGGTTGTATCGGAGAAGTAATCTCACCTATTGGCTACACTGAACCGACAAATGTCAGCCCTTATATCCTGCCAAAGGAAGGTACTCCTGAAGAGTTGAATCTTAAGATAGATACAAGAAAGGCTGTTCAATCGATAAGTCTGGATAGTATTCATTTTCTTTTTGATTCTTCTGAGTTAACGGATGAGGCAAGACAAATACTTGTTCCCATTTCAGAACAACTTAAGGCCGCCACTGGTTTTAATATTGAGGTCATTGGACATACCGATAGTATCGCAAGTGAGCCATACAACCAGAAGCTTTCCGAAGCAAGAGCTCAGAGTGTGCTTGAAGAATTGCAAAACTTGGGTGTCAATGGTGACGTCATGTCTTCTAGCGGAAGAGGAGAACTTGAGCCTGTTGCAGATAATTCAACTGCTGAAGGCCGCTTAAAGAACCGTCGTACGGAATTTAGGCTGACAAAATAGTTGTTTGATGGATGCCCAATATCAAGCATCTTATGATATTATTAGCTACCCTGGTGGTGGCGGTTTCAGCACAAACCACCACCAGGTTTTTTGTACCTGAAAAACTGGTAAATAGTTTTGAAAAAAAATATAGCCAGCAGGCAGTTAGACGTTTAAACGGTCTGCTGGTGATGATGGAAAAGCAGACCGGTTTACCAGAGGATCAGATTGTTATTAACGTAAACAGTTTTTTTAACCAATTGGAATATCGTTCTGATATAAAAACATGGAATAAAAGTGATTACTGGGCAAGTCGCCTGGAGTTCCTCGGTAAAGGACAGGGCGATTGTGAAGATTATGCTGTGTCCAAATTTCTTACCATGATTCAGCTAGGTGTTCCGGATAAAAAATTATTTCTCACCTATGTCCGGGCAATCGGGTTTCCAGAACCAGCCCATCTTGTTGTTACCTACTACAAAAAAATGGGCACCGTGCCCTTTGTTCTTGATAATTATAACAAAAAAATTCTGCCTGCAACCCAGAGGACTGATTTGGTCCCTGTATACAGTTTTACCGCTAAAGATCTTTATATCCAGAAGCAGCATGGTCTTGGTAAACGTGTGAGTCGCGGGCTGTTGAAAAACCAGCTCAATTTAAAGGCCATTGATCTGGAAATTCAGGAGATTAAAGATTGAGTCTTTTAAAGCAGACACAGATAATGGTAACCCTTCTTTTGATAATTACCCTGATTATTGTATTGAGGATCAGTTTCAATACTGCCAGGGAATTTACAGCAAATCAATCATATGTGGATACAAAAAATCATGCAAATATGCTTGCTCTGACGTTGAACTCCAGACCGAAGGACGAAGCTTTCATGAAAACCAGTATCAATGCAATGTTTGATGGCGGATATTTTGAATCTATTGTGTTAATTCGCCAGGACGGCACCATGGTTTACGAAAAACGTGAAAAAGTTGCGATTCATGGGGTGCCTTCTTTTTTTATTCATTATCTTGATCTGGTTACACCCGAAGTAGAAGCAAAAGTGATGGCGGGTTGGAATATTTTTGGCACCCTTAAAATTAAGGGACACCCAGGATCATCATATAAAAAACTTTGGGAGACTCTGAAACAACTGTGTTTACAATTTTTTATACTGGGCATATTTGTTTTTATAATAAGCCTTTTAGGCCTACACCATCTTTTAGGGGCCCTGAAAAAAATCAAACATCAGGCGGAGAAAATCAGCAAGAATGAATTTATCGTTAACAAGAATATCCCCAAAATACCAGAGTTGAGAAAAGTCGTTCTTGCTATGAACACGATGGTTTTAAAAGTGGAATCAATTTTTGAACATCACCTTGAAAGTCTGAGCAGATATCAGAAATTGAAGTATAAGGATAAAATTACCGGCCTTCACAACCGTTCATCCTTTGTAAAACAGCTTCAGGTTTTTATAGAAGATGAGAGTGAAAAAGCTCAAGGGCATGTGGTCATAATAGGAATGACCGGGATGGAAGAAATTGAAGCTTATGGGAACAGAGATTTCGTTCACAAAATTTTCAGGCATATGGCAAAAATATTTGAAAAAGAAACACAGACAGTATCAAATGCTTTGATTTCAAGATTTCCCCGGAGGGAGTTTGCTGCAATTCTTCCAGGCACGGATTCTGGTGCAGTCGTAAAATTTGTTGAAACAACTATTCGGAATTTTCTATCTAAAATAGACCCGGATCTTCCCGATACCATACGAGCCTATGGGGGAATTTCATCTTATGACAAAAATGATGAAGTGGGTATTGTCCTTTCTAGAGCCGACTATTCTTTGTCAAAGGCAAAAATCGGATTGCCGGGAAGTGTCAGAATATTTAGGGACGAATCCTTTCAAACAGCCCTTGGCAAACAGAAATGGAAAACATTAATTGAAACCGCCTTTTCCAATAACCGTTTTTTCTTAACTGCCCAGCAAGTTCTATCAGATGGGGATGAACTCCACCGAGAGATTTTTGTCAATATGGTTGATCAAGATGGTATTCAGCATCAGGCAAATCTGTTTATGCCTATGATACAGGCCTTGGGGCTGGCCAGTAGACTTGATCGTTACATTCTGGGAGAATCTGCAGCTTACCTTATGGAGAATCCTGGAAATATTCTGGCTGTTAATATGACGAGTGAATTTTGTCGGGACCGCATGACTGGACCTTGGCTCAGACAGTTTCTTCTGGAAAGAAAATCAATGGCCCAAAATCTCGTATTTGAGATCCATGAAAACACGTTGATCAATTATCCTGAAATCTGTATTGATTTTATAGGATTGATAACGGGTATGGGCTTTAAATTCGGTATAGATAGATTTACTATGCACGATGTTTCTCTCAATCTTTTGAAAAAATTGAAACCCTATTATATCAAGATTGAGCGGGACTATCTTGAAGTTTTTGATGATCCTAAAAAAGTTGATATGGTTTTAAATTCGCTGTTTACAATTATTGAAAGCCTGAGTATAAAATTAGTTGCTGTGAAAATTGAAAATGAAATGCAAAGATTCGAACTTTTAGATAAAAATATAGTTTATTTTCAGGGCCATGGCGTTGCAGGAATTATTCCATTAAAAGGAGAGAAATGAGCAATACCCATTCTTCTGACCCTCTGATGCAGTGTCTGGTGGCGCTGACCAGACTGAATCATAAACCAAGCTCTGAAAAAGTCTTGGCCCATGGCCTTCCTTTTGAACCCGGAGCAGACAAGCAAAGATTGTTTAGTATTGACAATCCTAAAGCCAATTTTTCCCGTGCAGCGGAAAAGGCTGGATTTGCTTCACAATTGCAAAGGCGTAAGCTGGAAGAAATTCCCTCTCTTGTCCTTCCTGCGATTCTTGTTCTACAAAACGATAATGCCTGTGTTTTGCTCGAAGCTAACTTTGAGGAACAAACGGCCCAGGTCATTATGCCTTCCCTTGATGATAAACCGGTTCAGGTGAGCATAAAAAAACTGAAAGATGAATATATCGGCTATGTATTTTTCTTGAGAAAAAAATATCAGGGTTTTAACCAGAGTCATTTAACTGGCAGTGTCATAAATAGAAAAAATTGGTTTTTTGGTACACTCATGAAATTCAAGGGTGTTTACGGAAGGGTTCTTCTTGCAACATTCATAGTTAACGTCTTTGTGATTGCAGGCCCCATGTTTACGCTGAATGTTTATGATCGTATTATCCCTCACAATGCAGTTGATACCCTATGGGTATTGGCAATCGGGGTGGGTCTGATCTATATTTTTGACCTGATTCTTAAAAATATCAGAACCTATTTCCTTGAAAACACCGCAAGGCGGAGCGATGTGATTCTCTCTTCAATGCTTTTTGAGCAGGCGATGAACCTGAAACTTTGTGATAAACCACGTTCTGTTGGTTCCTTTTCAAGCATAATAAAAGATTTTGATGGCATACGGTCTTTTTTTGCTTCAAGCGCAATAACAGCATTTATAGACCTTCCCTTTGCTGTCATTTTTCTTCTGGTAATATATTCCATCAACAGTATGGTTGTGTTTATACCTATTATAACTATTCTTTTGATCCTGATTCTGAGCATTCCCATGCGGTATTCGATTCAGAAAACCATTAATAGTACCCATGAGGCGACCCATCACAGAAATAGTATCCTGATAGAATCTTTGTCCAATCTTGAGGCGATAAAGGCCTTTAATGCAGGCAGTTCTATGCAGTGGCACTGGGAAGAAAGTAGTGGCTTTATTGCCGGTAAAAGTCAGCGTTCAAGGGTTAAATCCGCTTCTTTATCCACTATGACCACTTTTCTAACCCAGTTAAGCAGTGTGGCAATTATAATTGCAGGAGTATACCTTATCAGAGAAGGGGAATTGACAATGGGCGGGTTGATCGCCGTTAATATCCTAGCTTCTCGTGCTATTTCCCCCATGGCCCAGGCTGTGTCGTTGATGTTAAATTTCGGCCAAATGAAAGCTGGATTAGCGTCCCTTAATGAATTTATGGAAAAAGAAATAGAAAGACCTGAGAATAAAAAATTCATCCATCGGCCCCACCTCAAAGGAGACATTGAATTCAAGGATGTAAGTTTTAATTATCCCGAAGAACAAAACAGTGCAATATCAAAGATCAGTTTTCATATAAAAACAGGAGAGAAGGTTGGAGTCATCGGTGCAGTGGGATCAGGTAAATCCACCATCGGCAGATTGCTGCTTGGTCTGTTTGACCCCAATGAGGGATCTATTTTTATTGATGGTCTTGATATTAATCAAATTGACCCTGCCGATCTTCGCAATAATTTTTCTTATGTTCCCCAGGATGTCACTCTTTTTTCAGGAAGCGTTCGAGATAATATCACGTTAAAATCTCCCCATGCATCTGATGATTCCATTATCAGAGCTGCCAAAATTGGTGGTGTGAATGGATTTACCGACCGTCATCCCCAGGGCCTGGATCTGCAGGCAGGAGAAAGGGGTTCCCGGCTGTCTGGGGGGCAGCGCCAGTCCGTTGCTGTTTCAATGGCCTTCATTGAACAATGTCCTGTCGTGCTTTTGGATGAACCTACAAACGCTATGGATTTCAATACTGAAGCCCAGGTAATTTCAAACCTTGGCGATGTGACCAAGGGGCGTACAACCATTATTATTACCCATAAGCCCTCTATCCTTAGGATTGTTGATCGCCTTCTGGTTATGGACAAGGGCAAACTTGTCATGGATGGCCCCAAAGATGAAGTCCTTGCAAAATTAGGAGGGAAATCCAAGTGAGCATTTATAAAAACTTCCTTAAAAAAATTACCTCGCAAAGATGGATTGTGAAAAATGATAAAAAATACAGTCAGGCCGATATAAAATTCATGGACAGTCTGAGTGCTGCGGTTTTATCTGATAGTCCGGCCAAAACAAACCTTTTGCTTTATGCGGTTGCGATAGTGGTTCTTGTTCTTATAATATGGGCAAATTTTGCAAAACTCGACGAGAGAACTCAAGGCGCTGGCAGGCTTATTCCCTCCCGGCAGATTCAGGTGATTCAGAACCTTGAAGGTGGCATTATTAAGGAAATAAAGGTGGTTGAAGGTGCTGCGGTTAAAAAAGGACAGATCCTGGTTATTATTGACAGTACCGGGGCAGGTAGTTCCTTTGAAGAAGGTCAGACAGTGATTAATGAGCTTCGGGCTCGTACCATACGTTTTTCAGCAGAAGCCGGAATTAGAAGCTTTGAGAAAGGGGTTGCAAAAGAAAAAAACCTTGCATCGGATTTACTTGAAAAAGAAAAAAGACTTTATGATACCAATATGGTCCGTAAAAAAAGTGAAATAGAAGTGCTCAAGCAGCGGCTCAGGCAACGAAAAATAGAATTGTCTAATACCCGAATGGCAATAAAGACTTTGAAATCCAGTAAGGAAATGATGGCAAGGGAAATGGAACTTACCGAGCCCATGTTTGCCAAAAGGTTGGTATCGGAACTTGAGTTCATCCAGCTCAAGCAAAAGGTTCTTGATAAAAAGCATGAGTATGAAAGTGCAGTGAATAACCTGGAATCATTGGCATCAAAAATAAAGGAAAGTCGGAACCTACTTCTGGAGATTCAGAGCAGGCATAAGTCAGAAGCCCAGGAGGAACTAAATACGGCTTTGGCCGAAATATCTCGGAAAAAACAAAATCAGATTGCTATCGAAGATAGGGTTATGAGGACAAATGTTCGTTCACCTGTAGATGGTACCGTCAAGCAGCTTTTGTTCAATACCGTGGGGGGTGTGGTCAGACCGGGCATGGATATAGTAGAAATTGTGCCCAATGAAGATAAATTACTGGTAGAGGCCAAAATAAGGCCTTCTGATATTGCTTTCCTTTATCCGGGACTTAAGGCTGTTGTTAAGCTTACGGCCTATGATTATGCGATTTATGGAGGCCTGGACGGCAAGGTGATCCATATCAGCGCAGATACTATTACAGATGATAGACAGGAAGAATTTTACCTTGTTAAAATCATGACCGGGAAAAATTATTTGGGTACTGAAGAGAATAAAAAAGAGATTATTGCCGGTATGACCGCCCAGGTAGATATTATCACAGGAAAGAAAACCATTATGCAATATTTGATGAAACCGATTCTTCGGGCAAAAAACAATGCGTTAAGGGAAAGATAAAATTATGGTTTTTATTTATAGTAGTGATCAGACATTGGCGAAGCTTTGTATCGATCTATTTAAAAACAAAGATCAAGTAAAGACTTTATTTGGCAAAAACGGGCTGAATAACCCGGATATCCAAGAAAAGGATACTTTGATCATTGATTTTGAATCCTGCAGTGAAAAAGAACTGCCCCAAATTATTTGCCCGTGTATGGTTCTGGTTACTATACCACAAAAAGAGCAGGCTTTACGGCTTTTGCGCCGGGGTATAAAGGCATATGGTAATCGCCACATGCACGAAGAAAACCTGATGCAGGCCGTTACAACACTCAAGGCAGGCCAGGTTTGGCTGCCGCCGACTATTCTTTCTCAAGTGATTTCATCGCTGCCAAATACTAAGGTCCAGGAAAAAGAGAAAACTTTGCTGCAACACCTGACATCCCGTGAAGCAGAAGTGGCCAAATGGCTGGTAATCGGGTTGTCAAACAAAGAAATCAGTGAAAAAATGTTTGTTTCCATCCGGACGGTCAAGGCCCATTTGACCTCTATTTTTAAAAAAACCGGCTGCCGTGACCGGCTTGAGCTTGCCACTCGAATGAAATAAAATAAAGAACGAAAAAGCTATTAAAAAAAGCTGTGTCGGAAAAATCCTGCACAGCTTTTTTGATTTTATAGGTTTTAATTTTTATACATGAAAATCTGTTCCACTATCAACATCAACATGGATATTTTCACCGTCATCCAGTGGAGCAATGGTTACCTGATCACCCGTACCATTATTGGTAAATAAACCAAGGTTAGTTGAATCTTGAGTCCATTCATCAGTGCCACTACCGACACCTGTAAGTAAAACGGTATCATGATCTCCCAGACTGTCAGCGCCTTCACCGGTGATATGAAGTACATTATCGGCGTCTGTCATATCCAGTACATCATCCAGGCTAATTTCGGCACGTTGATCCACGCCAGGATCATTCAGATTAATTTTTTCTATATTTTCTACATTGTTGAAATCAAGGACACCATCATCTTCAACCAGCAGAGTGTCATACCCTAAACCGCCGTCCAAACCCTCTGAACCTGTGTATGGACCATCAAACTCCATGATCTGTGATATGGGAACATCAAGTGTGCCTTGAGCCCAGTCACCATCACCGTCATAAATCCGGTAATCTATGTCAAGTCCGCCTTCATTAGCTTCAATTTCTTGAAACTGAACGAACGTCCATTCACCTGTCTGTGCATCCATTGTGATTGAATAAATAGGATTATTATTGATATCAAGCTGTGTGTGACTTCCTTCGGCCGTATCCGTGGAATCATCCCAGAGGAAAAATTGGTCACCCGCATTCGGATCATCAATCGGACCGTCTGTGCCGGGTTCACCGAATACCTGGCCTTCTACTACAAATATTGCACCCGGTATGGTGGTTACCCTCAGATTTTGTATACCAAAATCTGAATCATCGTCTGCAGCGGTCGTTCCATCCTGATCGGGATCATTTAAGGCACGAAACTCAACCATGTCGAAACCACTTTCAATGCCTACCTGGGTTTGATACTCAGCGTTTCCACTTGCATCCTGAGCAGTAATTGTACGAGGATCACCAACTTGAATACCATCTTTGAAAAAAACAATTTCTAACATCTCAGTTTCATTTTCATCAGTATTGTAAAACTCTGAAAAGTTGACTTCCAGATTGAATCCGAGTTCATCTCCAGGCATAACCATTCTAATCACTTCAGAACTTCCACCAGTACCATCTGCAACAAAGTTCACTTCATCGAACCGTCCAGTATCAACGCCAGCTCCGCCGCTACCGATACCGTCACCATCACCATCACTTTCAACACCGACACCAGGTCCAGCATCTTTCAATAAGGCGTCAGTCCCATCTGCTGCAATGGCAGAAAATGTCAGGCCGTTGATATCTAATTCATGCACCAAGGGAACATCGCTCAGATCGGCGGAAATTGTTATCCCATTTGTATAATCTTGGGTAGATATAATCTCTGAACCCGTAAGTCGTGGTCCATCATCTTCGATCGTTACATTGAAAATCTCACTGGCAGTATCTCCATCACCATCCATTGCGGTCACACGAACATCCCATTCCAATGGTTCATCATGGGAATTTTCGTCAGGAGAGACTTCTGTTCCGTCTCCAGCATTGGGGTGATCAATGGCTTCATGCTGGGTGAATTCATAGCCATAAGTACCAGGGGTATTCTCAGTAATTTCAATAGTCCAGGAGGCTGTTGCAGCAGGATCTGCTGCATCTGCGTTCTGATAAAAGGTCAGATTAGAGCCATCCCAATTGTAATCCGTGCCTTGTGTAAGTCCGTCAATGGAAAGAGCAAGGGCGTCACTTGCTGCCTCACCATCAGAACCAAAATTAACGCTAAATAGTGAGGAAAGTGGTCCAGTAACCACCATGCCTGCACTCTCATCGCCAAACACAGACGGAATTCCTTCTACGGCATTTATGCTAGGCCCGTCATCGTCAATGGCAATAGTGATAACTGCACCGGCAGTATCTGTATCACTGTCAGTTACCGTCAGATTGACATCCCAAGACATTGTGTCATTTGGATCGGATGCATCTGGGTGATTGATGGGAGTGAATTGCTGAAAATAGTATCCGAATTGAGTCGGTTCAATCGTCCCCTGGCCAATAATTTGGCCTCCATCCTGGTTGATAATAGTACCATCATCTGTATTTACTGTCACATTACCTGTAAAAGTGACCTGGTAATCACCAGCTGAACTTCCATTAGCATTTTCAATGCTGGAAGGATCAACAGAATTAAAATTAAATGAACTTATTAAGAGAGTATAGTTGCCTGCAGCAAGTGCACCACTGGGAAATTCAAGATAGGAATCAAAACCATGGACAGAACCATCAGCTGCAGCCTCTCCGGTCGCTGGACCGAAGGCGTCAAAATCGTCATTTAGAGCAACTTGAGTACCACTTTCATTATACAATTGGATATATGTATCAAGGTTAGAGGTTTCTCCATCACCGTCAATAATAGCACCCAATCGTTCTGAAAGCATATTGATAGTTAGTGCCCCGCCGTCGTGTGTGAAATTCCATGTGTCTACGCTTGCGCCTTGTTGTTGAAGTCCCATTTGCCAGGTAACTTCTCTATCGGCTCCCTCTCCCTGGGAGTATTGCAGAATATTATTCTCATTATTCCATTCCCAGTTTGGATCATTTGGGTCCATGGACAAAGAAACAGAACCTGGGCCATCAGTACCAAAATCGATACCAAGCTCCTGTGCCGATACATATTTAGCAACTGGTCCAAAAGATTCATCCCCTTCAACTGAAAGGAGATCTGCTGGATCTGCAGTTGCTGTGGGGATATCGGATGGATAATCATCTCCTTGAACGACGGTTGGTGTGATAGAAGGTCCATCATCGTAGATACCAGCACTAAAGGTTGTGGTTGCAGTTTCGCCTAATGCATTTGTTGCAAGCACTGTAACTCCAAACCCTTCAAGGGCGTTGTGGTCGTTGCCATCTGGGCCATGATCAAAAGCGGCAAGTTGTTCAAATGTGAACTCTCCGGTATCTTGCTCAAGGACGATCTGCCAGATATTGGTCCCGTCCTGCTGATATGTTAGAGTATTGGAACCGGCGTCCCAGCTTGCTCCAGCCGCAGCCAGGGCAAGAGTGCCTTCGGGAGTGCCATAATCTACGGTTATGGTTCCGTTAACAATATTATTAAGTCCGTCGGTTTCATCAACAACCACTCCGATGGCGGAAAGGGATAGACTTTGGTTTATGTCATCGTCTTCACCGTCGACATCAGGAAACGCTTCATTTTCGTTGCCATAATCAGTGGGGAACAGGTAACTGCCAACTTCTCCTTTGGCTTGGTCGCCTGCGTAATAGGATAGGTCATAATCATGGTCTTCATCTTCATTACCGGCAGCTAGTTCTTCATCGTCAGTAATCTCTTCGCCATTTTCCAGATTGGCTTGAAGTTCTGCTGCTTCAGCGACAACAGCATCTTGTGCATCAACCACTGCAATGACGGTTTCGTCAAGAACAACCTGGTCATTTTCAGCAAGAGCCAGAGTCTTACCATCATTTAGTTCAATGGAGACCTGTGAGCCCGCTGATGTTTCGATAACTTCATTTTCATAGACCATGTCTCCGGCCATGAGCTGGCGGACCTGGCCATCGGAAGTGCGTGCATTTACGATGCCTGTAATTGTTTTAATGATTCCAGCTTGTTCCATGATTTTTCCTCCAAATTATTATAATTAATATTATAACGTTCATATACTGTTTTAAAAAATAGGTGGTTTGTTCTACTTTTATACAAGTATACTCAGATTAAAAAAAAAAGATATTGTACCAAGGTCTAATTTTTTGGTTTTGGAATGATTTGTTAAGTTGGGGTTTTAAATACCTTCTTTAAAAAGCTCTTCTGAGTCAGAAGCGGTATCTGGTTTTTGGGTGTGTTCAGTTGGAATTGTACCTTCTTTAAAGCATTCAAAAATAGTTTTTTCTGATTCTTCTATGGGAAGAAGGCCTGTTTTTGCATCGATTTTGGCAAACACGATGCCTTCCGGGACATTAAATGTTCGGGCAGGTTTTCCTTCCAGTGCATTTTTCATGAAATCAAGCCAGATAGGGCTTGCAGCTCTTGATCCGGTTTCTCCTTTGCCTAAAGGAGCTTCCTGGTCAAGTCCAACCCAGACGCCGGTCGTGTAGCGAGGGGTATATCCTAAAAACCAGGCATCAAACAGGTTGTTGGTGGTGCCTGTTTTCCCTGCTACCGGGCGGTTTAACTCTTTTAATCTCCATCCAGTACCCTCTTTAACGACACTTTCAAGGATGCTGGTCATGATATAAGCAGTGCTCATATCAATGACTTTTTTGCGGATCAGTTGGGAAGTTTCAAGTTCATTTCCATCCCGATCGTAAATTTTAGTGATAAATACAGGTTCGATTAAATAACCCAGGTTTGAAAAAACAGAATATGAGTTGACGATTTCAAGCAGGGAAAGGCCGGATGAACCCAGAGCAATGGATAAATCCTGGCTAATATCTGATGTGATACCCAGTCGCCTTGAATAGTTAGTTACATATTTTATTCCGATATCCTTCAGGATTTTGATCGTGACGATATTTCTTGATTTCACAAGGGCTTCGCGGAATAGAGTTGGTCCAAAGAATTTTTCTTTGTAATTTCTGGGTTTCCATATAAAATCGCGTTCCGTATCTTCGTATACTACTGGAGAATCAATGATAACACTGGCCGCTGTATATCCTTTATCAAGGGCAGCTGCGTAAATAATGGGTTTGAAAGCGCTGCCCGGCTGGCGTCTGGATTGATAGGCCCTGTTAAACTGACTATTTCGATAATCCCTGCCGCCGATCATGGTTTTTACATGTCCAGTCTCAGCTTCAATGCTGAGCAATGCACTTTGTGCAATGGGCTCTTGTTCCAATGCAAATTCATAGAGGTTATCTTGTGCCATGTCATCTAATAATTGAACCAGAATAATATCACCATGTTTAAATACCTGGGATGGTTTTTTTATGCTGTTCTCATAGTATGCAATTTGGGTGTCGGGCTTTCTGGCCCATGTCATGGTCTGAGCTTTGATGATACCATGGAAATCTCCGACTCGAACCCTGGTGATACCATTTTCATCATCAATATCTAAAACAACTCCCTGGTAGGTGTTGTCTTTTATCAAAGGATTGTTGCCTATTTTTTCGGAAATTTTTTCACAGAAATTTTCTATTTGGAGTGCAGGGATATTTTTTAAAGGCCCCCGGTATCCTGTCCGGCGGTCAAGTTCAAGAAGTCCCTTTTTTACGGCGGCTCGTCCAATTTTTTGAAGTTCGATATTAACTGCAGTATGTATTTGAAGTCCCTGTTTGTACAGGGCATCTTTACCATAATTTTTTTCTACATAACGGCGCACATGTTCCGTATAGCAGGGCACTCGTTCGATGAACCAGTTTTTCCTGGGTTTGATATCAAGTTTCAGGTTAATGGCCTCAGTGGCCTCAAGATTAGAAATCAGACCGTCTTCTTTCATTCTGTTCAGCACATAAATTTGGCGCTGTTTTGCGCGATCTGGAAACCTGAATGGAGAATATCGACTGGGAGCCTGTGGAAGACCCGCCATTATGGAACACTCTGCAAGGTTTAAGTCTTTGGTGTGTTTGCCAAAATAGTTTTCTGCAGCAGCTTCAACGCCATGGGCTCCGTGTCCTAGATAAATCTGGTTTAAATATAAGAATAATATTTCATCTTTTGTGAATTTTTTTTCAATCCGGTAGGCCAGAACAGCCTCTTTTAGTTTTCTTTCATAGGTCCTTTCCGGTGTCAGCAAAAAGGACTTGGTAACTTGTTGGGTAATGGTGGACCCACCTTGAACAATAGAGCCTGCTTTGAAATTCTTTAAGAAAGCTCTGACGATGGATACAATATCAATACCAGGGTGCTCTCTGAATCGAGAATCTTCGGCGGCAACAAATGCATTGATTAAGTTTTCTGGCATATCGGAAAGTGGAATAACAATCCGTCTTTCTTCATAAAATTCACCAATTTTTCTTCCATCATCAGAAAAGACACTGGTGACCGTGGCAGGGCGGTAGTCTGATAATGTATTGATTTTTGGTAAATCCTGACTGAGGTAAAAATAGGTACCTAAAATTCCTGCACACCCTAAAAGACTCAAGGCAATCAATATGATGAAAGCCCATTTAAGAAAAGAAAAGATCAGGTTGCTTTTTTTCTTTTTGCCTCTGTGTCGAAGTACCTGGGATTTTGTCTTTCGTTTAGCCATACCACCTTGAAAGTTATTTCAAATTTTATTATTTTTTTAGGTGGTTATTAACAAATTACTTGTTGTATGGCAATACTTAAAGGTTAGGTTTAACATACAGTTATAATTTTAAGTATTTTTTATGTGGTTGTGATGATATCTATAAATGATGGTGTGTGGTATGAAAAAGATGGGAGTTTATGGGAAAATTATTATCTATATTGTTACATTTTTTTCCAAGTAAAAACTTCTTAAGAACACCTAAAATCTTATTTAATAGGGGTTTTGCATTTCTCGAGACTCGGTATGGATATTGCATCCTTAAAGGGCAACGTGCATGGGTCTGTGATACCTCAGGAAGTATAAAAGACATTTTTGTATTTAGTGGAGAGTTTATATGAAACGGTTTTTATTGATTGTGATTATTGTTTTTTTAGTTCCAATATCTGTAAGTGGTGCGGGATTATCGGATACACAGCTTGCGGATAATATGGCGATAACTTCGCAAGTATTTGATCCAGGGCTTCTTGAAACGACAGTTGACGAAGTAATTGCAGATAGTAAAATTATCCCCTATCCATCTCATGATGGTTTTGCAATTGTGAATCAATGGGATATGTTTTTTGATTCGTATGTTGATCCAAACCCACTTGAAATTGGTGCAGGCTTTATGGTTTTTAACTTTAATATTTTGAATTCAAGTAATAGAAATTGGTCTGATTTTCACTTTGAATTCTATGATTTGGGTTTTACGGACCTTGTAAGTGTTCCTATCATATATGTCGAAACTTCTAATTTCGAAGAAACTAATTTCGTCGATCCCGGGCTAATTGGATATGGGTTTTATGATACGATCAATTTTTGGGCCAGTGAGCCTGAAGTGCCTCCAGCCTCTTATGTGGCTTCCGGCGAAGAAGCAAGTTTTTTAATTGTTATTGATCTTTTTGCGATGCCATCACTTACCGATGGGTTCAGTATTAGACAAATTGCCACTACGACACCTGTTCCCGGTGCCATATGGATTATGGGGTTGGGTCTTGTTGGGCTTTTAGGTTTTAGAAGAAAGTTACAATAATTTAAATTTTTTTATATTTTTTTAAAAAAAGCAGGATCATAGAATGGTTCCTGCTTTTTTTGTTATAATCGCTTTTCTGTCCGCCGTCCTGTTTGTTTATAGAGGTCTCCTGGATATGATATATCAGAATATTTAAATGATTATACATTAAAATAGAACTTTATAAGTTTGACTTTTTTAACGATATCGGTTATTTATATTGGTTTTGATAATATAACCACAAGGGAATGGAATTTGTCATGGTAATGCTTGATTTTGAAAAAACCAATGGGCTTATACCTGCCATCGCACAGGATTACAAAACCGGTGAAGTATTAATGCTGGCGTATATGAACCAGCAGGCATTTGAAGAAACATTAAAAAGTGG